>JARLGS010000465.1 GCA_031292695.1 Mycobacterium sp.
CGGCGTTCGGTTTCCGGCAGTGCCTCCACCCGGCGGGCGGCATCGCGGATCTGCCGTTCGGTGATGTCGGCGGTGGAAGGCGCCGACAGCAGTGTGACGGCACTGGTGAGCCGGGCGGTGGTGAAATGCCTTGAGGTGGCCGGCACTTCGTCGAGTGTGTGGACCGCGGCCTCGCGGTCTCCGCCCTGGGCCTGTACTCGGGCCCGGCCGAATCCGGCTGAGATGACACCGTTGTCGGTGTTCCACACCGTTTCGTAGAACGCCCGCTCGGCAGCCGATCCGGACAGTTCGGCGGTGGCCGCGAGGGCGACCTTGGGCGCCAGCTCACCCGGCAGGGTATCGAGCACCTCGGTGAAGTCCTTTGTCGCAACAACGTAGTTGCCGGACAGCAGTTCGCCGACCGCGCGGAACCAGACCAGCCGCCAGTGCCAGCCGACCCGGTCGGCCAGGTTCTCCAGTTTCCGGTTGGCCTTGGCCATGTCGCCCAGATCGAGCAGCGCGCGGACCTCCATCAGGGGCAGCTCGACCGACTGCGACAGGTCCACCCCTTCCGAATCGAGTGAACCCTCCCGAGCTGCGCGGAGCGAATCGAGGGTCTGCACGGGCTGACTCAGCACGGTGGCCGACAGCACTGCCGCCCCGACATCGGCCGGATCGACCAGCGGTACCTGCAGGGCCCGGACAATCTCTGGGGCCGTGATCTTTTCGGTGTGGACCTGCCCATCGACATACACGTCTGTATGGGCCACCAGCATGTTCACCCCGAACGTCGAACGCGACGGGCTGAACACCGAGGACAAGCCGGGTCGTGGTATCCCGGTGTCCTGCGCGACGACCTCCCGCAGGACCCCGAGCAGCTGTCCGGACATCTCCTCGGCGCTGCTGAACCGCCGCCGCGGGTCCGGGTCGATTGCCCGACGCAGCAACCGGGCGAACGAATCGTATTGGGTCAGCACCGGATCGTCGTCGGGCAGGCCGTCGGCGTAGTGGCCATTCTGAATTTTCAGGCGCAGGGTCAGGGCTGCCAGGGTACGTCCGACGGTGTAGATGTCGGTGGCGACGGTCGGTCCGGTGCGGACGATCTCGGGGGCCTGGTAACCCGGTGTGCCGTAAAGGAATCCGAACGAGTTGATCGGGGATACCGCGCCGAGGTCGATCAGCTTGAGCTGCTCCTCGGTGAACATGATGTTCTCGGGCTTGAGGTCGTTGTACACGAGGCCGATCGAATGCAGGTAGCCGAGCGCCGGCAGGATCTCGAGCACGTAGGCGATCGCCTGCGCTACTGGAAGTTTGGCGCCCTTAGCCTGTTTCAGCGAGGTGCCGCCGACGTATTCCATCACGATGTAGCCGACCGGGTCGCCGTGTTTGTCGGCGTGCTCGACGAAGTTGAAGATCTTGACGATCGCCGGGTGGGTGACCTCGGCCAGGAATTGCCGCTCGGCCATGGCGATGGCCTGTGCCTCGGCGTCGCCGGAATGCACCAGACCCTTGAGTACCACCGGCCGATTGTTGACGTTGGTGTCCAACGCCAGGTGGATCCAGCCGAGTCCGCCGTGTGCGATGCAGCCCTTGACCTCGTACTGATCGGCCACCATGTCGCCTGGACTCAGTCGCGGCAGAAACGAATACGGGGCGCCGCAGTGTGGGCACGAGCCTTCGGACTGGCCTGGGACGCCTTTGTGGGACCGGCCCACCGGCTTGCCGCAGGACCAGCAGAACCGCTTCGATTCGGCCACGACCGGGTTGGTCATCAAGGCCGCGAGCGGATCCTGATCCACTACCCGCGGAACCTCGACCAGGCCACCACTGAGACGGCGGATGGGGGAGACCCGGGTGATCGCGGTGGCGACGGCGGGCACCGAATCACGTTCGGCCGGTGCGGGAACCTGGACACTGACCGAATCGTCGAAGTGTGGCCGGAACACCGCCTGGGTGCCCATCGGTCGCATGGTGGCCAGCGAATCCCAGCTCACCTCGGCGGCCTGGGTGCCGGGATCGGTGTCCGGGCCCGGGGCGACCACCGGATCGGTCGTGGCGTCGTTTTCGGCCATCAGTCGCTGTACCTCGGTACCGGGGGATTCGGTGTCGAGCCCAGCACGGTCAACCACTTGCGGTACAACGTGTTCCACGTTCCGTCGCGGCGAATTCGTTCCAGCGTCCCGTTGACGAACCGGACCAGACCGGTGTTCTGCAGGTTGATCCCGATGCCGTAGGGCTCCTCGGCCATGTTCGGCCCGACGATGTGCAGATATGGGTCCTGGGCCACCAGGCCGGCCAGGATCGCGTCGTCGGTGGAGACCGCGTCGGTCTGCCGCTGTTGCAGTGCCACCAGACAGTCCGCCCAGGTGACCGCTTCCACCAGAATGGGCGGCGGGGTGATCCGCTCCAACCGGGCCTTTGAGGTGGTGGCCTTAACCACGCACACCCGCTTGCCGGACAGGTCCGCGGGTTTGGTGATGTCCGAGCCGCGGGTGGTGAGGATGCGTTGCTTGGCCGAGAAGTATTCGGCGGAGAAGTTGACCAGCTTGCGTCGCTCGCAGGTGATGCTCATGGTTTTGACCACGATGTCGACCAGGTTGTGCTGCAGCGCGGCAATGCGGTCGCTGTCCGACAGAATTCGGTACTCGACCTGCGACGGGGTGCCGAAGATGTCGCGGGCCACCTCACCGGCGATGTCGACGTCGAATCCGGTGATCTGCCCGGTGATCGGGTCCCGGAAGGCGAACAGATTGCTGCCGACGTCCAGCCCGACGATCAGCCGGCCCCGGTCCTTGATATTGGTGACGGCCGCCGCCGCGGCCTCCGGAGTCGGGAATGGTCGCAGGCTCGCGGTGCAATCGGACTTGTCCTCCGGGCCGGGCACCGGGATGGCGGTCTGCACCTGGATGCCGGCCGGTGTCGGCGGTGCGATGGTGATGCTCGACGGCGCGACGGGCGGCGGAGGCTCGCCACAGCCGGCGGCCACCAGGACCGCGATCATCGTCGGGGCCAGTCGGGCGCGCAGTGTCTTGCTCATCGGTACTCACTCAATCGTGGCCACAGCCCCAGCGCCACCGCCACCGCTGCGGCGAGGCTCAGGGCCGCCGCGCCGACTGTCGCCCCGGACAGGGCCTGACGTCCATTCAGAACGTCGTGGCGCAGCTGCTGACGGCTCTCGTCGATGGCCTTCGACAGCGCGTCGTCGAGCTCGCCGAAGGCCGGAGTCGAATCGTCCTCACTGGTGCCCAGGGCCACCTGGGTTGCGGACTGGTAATTGCCCGTCGAGATGTAGGCGTTGATCCGGTCGTCGGCGGCCCGCCACCGGCGCACCAGCTGATCGGCGTTGGCCAGATCCTTCTTGCCGATCGCGTCGGAGCGCTGCAGATACTCCGTCAGTTGTTTCTGCAGGGCGTCGATGCGGTCGTAGTACGACTGCTTGCGGATGTTCTCGTCGCCGCGCCGGATCAGGGACAGCGTCTCGTCCGCGCGGGCCTGTTGGGCCGTGATGGCCATGCTGGTGACGGTTCTCAGCGACGCGGCCGCGTTACGGCCGTGGCGGGTGTCCGCGGTCGAGATGAACAGGGTGGCCCCGATCCACATGGTCATGACGAGCACCGCCAGGCCCCCGGCGACGAAACCGATGTTGACCCGCCGGCGGGTGTGCCGAGCCAGCCAGCGGTTCGAGAACGCGCCAAACATCAGCGTCGCCGCGACCACCAGGATCACCGGCGCGGGTATCTGTGACGATGCCCCGGTCTCAGCGTCCACCTGCGCCGACGTGGTTTCGTAGAGCCGCTGCGCGTCGGGCAGTATCTGCGACTGCATCAGCGACGACGCCTCGGACAGGTACGCCGAACCGACCGGGTTGCCCGCGCGGTTGTTGGTCCGGGCGGTTTCGACCAGCCCGGTGTAGACCGCCAGCTCGGCGTTGATGTGCCCGAGCAGCTGCACCATGGGTTCGTCGGTCAGCCCGCTGGAGGCCCCTGTCACCGCGACGGCGGCGTCGGTGATGGCCTGCTCGTAGCGTTGCCGGACGTCTTGCGGCTCAGAGCCGGCGATGAACGCGGTCGCCGCCGCCGCATCGGCCACCGACAGCGTCGTGTAGAGCTGGCCGGCCGCGAACGCCAGCGGCTCGGTGTGATCGATGACCGTGGTCAGGGCCTGCTGCCGCGCGTGGATAGTGGTGGACGTGGCGAAGGCGCAGGCGAGGACCAGGGTGGACAGCACGAATCCGATGGTCAGGATGCGGCCGGGCGTGGTCCACATGAACCACCATCGCGAGTCCATGGGTGCCCGTGGTGACTGGGACACCACCGGCTCGGTTGAAGGGTGCGCCAACTCCACCGTCACGTGTGCGCCGACCTCAACTTTCCAGACCCGTTGACCCTGCCGAACTCCATTAAAGGAAGTCTAAGAGCTTGCGGCGCGGAGGGGGTGGATTCGCGATCGGCGCGGCTCCTCAACTTGGGCCGAATCCGGTCAGGATCCGCAATTCTGAGCCGGGTTCCCTATTGTGGGTTCCGTGCGTGGCGACGGTGACGGATGGGTGCTCGCCGCCGACGGGTCTCACTTCTGGGGTCGCCATGGCGCGGCCGGACTTCTGCTGCGGGCGCCGCAGCCCGGCGGCGGGTTGGCGGTGCTGCTGCAGTACCGCGCGCCATGGAGTCATCAGGGCGGGACTTGGGGGCTGCCGGGCGGTGCGCGGGACAGCCACGAAACCGTCGAGGAAGCCGCCGTTCGCGAGGCCTACGAAGAGGCCGGGTTGCAGGCTGACCAGGTGACGGTCCGGACCACTGTGGTCACCGCGACGGCAACCGGCGAGGTGTGGACCTACACCACGGTGATCGCCGATGCACTCGAACAGCTGGAAACCGTGCCGAACCGCGAGAGCGCCGAGCTGCGTTGGGTCGCCGAGGAAGAGGTGACAGCGTTGCCTCTGCATCCGGGGTTCGCGGCAAGCTGGGATCAGCTGCGCATTCTGGCGGCCGAGATCCCGCTCAGTCCGTAGGCAGCGCGGCCTTCAGTTCCCGGGCCGCCGCGGCCGGATCGTCGGCCCCGGTGATGGCCCGGACCACCACGATGCGGCGGGCGCCGGCGGCCACCACCTCGGGTACGCGCTGCAGGTCGATGCCGCCGATGGCGAACCAGGGTTTGTCGGTCCCGGACGTGGCGGCAGCCCGGACCAGCTCCAGCCCCGGCGCGGTACGTCCCGGCTTGGTAGGTGTCGGCCAGCACGGGCCGACGCAGAAGTAGTCGACATTCTCCGTGATCGCGGTGGCGAGTTCATCCTCGCTGTGGGTGGAGCGGCCGAACAGCGGATCGGGCCCGACGATGTCGCGGGCCAGTTCCAACGGCAGATCGTCCTGGCCCAGGTGCAGCACGTCGGCCTGGGCGCCGCGGGCGATGTCAGCGCGGTCGTTGACCGCCAGCAGAGCACCGTGCCGCCGTGCCGCGTCCGCCAGCACCTCCAGTGCCGCCAGCTCCTGCTTGGCCTCCAACGGGCCGAACTGTGCTTCACCGGTCGAACCCTTGTCCCGCAGCTGGATGATGTCCACGCCCCCGGCCAGCGCCGCATCGGCGAACTCGGCGAGGTCACCGAGCTCCCGGCGGGCGTCAGTGCACAGGTACAGGGACGCGGACCGCAGGCGATGGATAGGTTTAGGCACAGCGCGACGGTAGCGACTACCGTGGACGCCGCAACACGGGAGTCCCAGGACCGGGGACTGAGAGTGGGACGCACCTACCCTTACCGTCACACCTGATCCGGGTCATGCCGGCGAAGGGAGAATGGAATATGCAATCGCTGGCCGTGGTCGGCGGCGGCGTCATCGGTCTGGCGGTGGCCCGGCGTGCCGCGCTCGACGGATGGTCGGTGCGGGTGCACCGGACCGACATCCGGGGCGCTTCGTGGGTGGCCGGTGGCATGCTCGCGCCGCACTCGGAAGGTTGGCCGGGCGAGCAGGAGCTGCTGCAGCTGGGTCTGGAATCGCTGGTGTTGTGGCGTGGCGGGTTTCTCGACGGGCTGCCCGACGACGTCGTGACGGCCCGCGACTCGCTGGTGGTGGCGGTCGACCGGGCCGACGCGGCCGACCTGCGGACGGTCGCCGAGTGGCTGGCCGCGCAGGGCCATCCGGTGACCGTGACCACCGCGGCCCGCGACCTCGAACCCCTGCTGGCTCAAGGCATCCGGCACGGCTTCCACGCGGAAACCGAACTGGCCGTGGACAATCGGCTGGTGGTCGAGGCGCTCGAGGCGCATTGTGGCCAGCTGGGTGTGCGGTGGGCGGGGCCGGTCGACTCCCTGGAACAGACGCGGGACGCCGATATCACCGTGCTGGCCAACGGTATCGACGCACCGAAGCTGTGGCTGGGACTGCCGGTGCGCCCGGTCAAGGGCGAGATTCTGCGACTGCGCCGGCGTCCGGGTTGTCTGCCGGTGCCGCAGCGCGTAATTCGAGCCCGGGTGCACGGCCGGCAGGTGTATCTGGTGCCGCGTGCCGACGGCGTGGTGGTCGGGGCCACCCAGTACGAGCACGGGCTGGACACGGCCCCGACGGTCACCGGGGTTCGCGAGCTGCTCGATGACGCGTGCGCGGTGATGCCCGCCCTCGCTGAGTATGAGCTGGCCGAATGCGCCGCCGGGCTGCGGCCGATGACCCCGGACGGGCTGCCGATCGTCGGCCGGCTGGACGACCGCACGCTGTCGGCGACGGGTCACGGCCGGTCCGGATTCCTACTGGCTCCCTGGACTGCCCAACGGATTTCGGAAGTGCTGGCCGACGATGTGAAAGAGAGAGTGGCGTTGTGCTGATCACGGTCAACGACGAGAGTGTGGAGATTCGCGAAGGCACCACCGTGGCCGAATTGATCGACACACTGGGCTTTCCGGACAAAGGCATTGCCGTGGCCGTGGACTGGTCGGTGCTGCCGCGGTCGCAGTGGGACGACGCCCTGACCGAGGGCGTCAAGATCGAGGTGGTTACGGCGGTGCAGGGTGGCTGAGCTCACCACGTGCGCCGTTGACGTCTTCCGCATCGCCGACCGCGAGTTCGGCTCGCGGCTCATCATGGGCACCGGAGGCGCGGCCAACCTCGCCATACTGGAACAGGCACTGATCGCCTCGGGTACCGAGCTGACCACCGTCGCGATGCGCCGGATCGATGCCGAATCCGGTACCGGCGTGCTGGATCTGCTCAACACCCTGGGTATCGCGCCGCTGC
>JARLGS010000466.1 GCA_031292695.1 Mycobacterium sp.
AGGCCGGCGGCCAGGGCCGCCCCGTCCGTCCCTCCGGTGGTGAGCGTGGCGCTCGCACCCCAGCCCTTGGCCGGGAACGTGGCGACCCCGGTGGCGGGTCCGGAGGACACGGCCGGGATGGTGAACGCCGGCGCGGTCCGGGACAGGCCGGTGTCGGACGCCGCCAGGGTGTAGCCGCTGGCCGCGTTGGTCTGGACCGTCAGCACCACCGGCTGGCTCTGTACGTTGTTCAGCGAAGTCGGATCGACGGCAATCGTCAAGGTGGGCGCGCTGTTGGTGAAGGTCAGCGTCTGCCCGACGGTGACGGTCACCCCGGTCGATGACGACCCGAAGGTCACCGACGCGGTGGCGGCGGTGTCGACGGTGACCGGTCCGGTCTTCTGGGTGGTGATCGTCGAGGTGTAGGACCCCGCCGTGGTGGTGTTGGTCAGGCCGGTGAAAGAGATGTAGACCGGGATGCCTGCCGCAACCGCGATGGGTGTGGTCACCGTGTAGGTGAGGGTGTTGGCGGCCAGGGAGACCGTACCCGCTCCGATGCCGTAGACGGTTCCTGCTGCCACCGTCCCGGCAGTGCCGGCCGGTACCGTCATCGTCACGGCCGTCACTGTCGCCGCGGTGGCCGTGGTGAAGGCGAAGGAGTAGGTCACGCCGGTCTTGCCCGTCTGGGAGTTGCTCACCGCCCAACTGGTCTTGGTCAAGGCGGCGGCAGAGGCTGCCGTCGGCACCAAGACGATCAATCCGGTCACCGCTACCAGACCGACCAGCGCCAGTCGGACGTAGCGGATCAATCGTCGAGAACCGATGCCGTCATGACGGGTGTTCATGATGCCTCCTCGTATCATGGTCCTCCTATCGGTGTCCCGGGTCACCGACTTGAGTGGAGATGCAACACATCTTGCGCAACAGGCGTTGTGGGAACGTCTGCGGTGCAGTGCGGGCATGCGGCGGACAGGAGCTCGGCCCCCGCTCCACGGCGCCTCACCGTTGCTCGGAGCGCCCGCCTGGAGTCCAGTACATGCGCACGCGTTCGATTCCAACAGCACAATCGGGCCGATTCACCCTGGCATTCACCCTCAGGAGAGGCCGGCCGAGGCTGACAGCTGCTGGATGTAGCGAGCGGTGCGTACCCGGTGGCCTCAGGCAGAGGTCTCTGGCGCAAGCAGCCCGAGTGGTCGAGCCCTGACCAACGTGTCCTGGCCGGTGGTCCCGAACTTGCGGCAGACGCTGGTGAGCTGGGACTTGACCGTATTGATCGAGACGAAGAGCGCATCGGCCATCGCCTGCCTGGTCGTGTGCTCGGCCAGGGCCACCAGCACCGACTGCTCGC
>JARLGS010000467.1 GCA_031292695.1 Mycobacterium sp.
CGCCGGGGGATTCGACCTGCACAGCGCCTGCGCGGTAGCAGGATCCGAGGACCTCGACGAGTACGCCATCCTCGAGGTACTCGACGCTCTTGTGCGCAAGTCGCTGCTGGTCGCCGACCGGTCGGCGGGGCGGACCCGGTTTGCGATGTTGGAGACGATTCGCCAGTTCGCCGAGGACCAACTCGTCGCCGGTGGTGCGGCAACCGAGGTCCGGGCCGCTCACTCGCGGTACTTCGCCGGACGGGGAGCCGACATCATGGCCCTGTGGGACAGCCCCCGCCAGCGGGAGGCCTACGACTGGTTCACTGTCGAGCTGGCCAATCTGCGCACCGCGTTTCGCTGGGCCGCCGATCAGGGCGATCTGGACGCCGCCGCCGCCATCGCCACCTATGGGGGGTGGCTCGGCGTTGGGGTCCAAATCTATGAGCCGATTGCCTGGGCTGAAGAGCTGATCGAGCCCGCCGGTGCGGTCGACCACCCGCGGCTGGCGTTCCTGTACGTGATGGTGTCGCTGTGCTACATGACGGGACGGATCGAGGCGGCTGTCCGCTATTGCGACGCCGGCCAGATCGTTCTCGGCAGGAGCCGCGAGGCGCTGCCGTACGGCATCGAAGTCGCGCTTGGAGTTGCATACCTCGCCATCGGGCAGCCCGAGCGGTTGGCCGAGTGGTGCCGCACCCAGCTCGCACGCCGCCGCGACACCCACGTCTACATCCGGGGATGGCTGGTTGCCGCCCTTTCAGTGGCCGGTTCCGGTGGGGAGGCGATGGATTCCGCGGATGGCCTCATCGAGGCTGCGGAGGCAACAGGCAACCCGTTGTTTCTCGGGTGGGCGCTCGGTGCCTACGGTGTGGCTTTCCGTGACGCGGATCCCGTCGGGGCGCTCAACGCCCTCGGCCGGGGTCTGGTGATCGCGCAAGACAGCGGCAACCGCAGCAGGGCGTCAATCCTGGCGGCCGCTCTGGCAGACTTGAGGCCGAGCACGGCGACACCGTGTCCGCGTTCGATCACCTCACTCTGGCAATCCGCAACTACCACAATGCGGGCAACACCACGACGATCCGCGTCCCGCTGGCCAGCCTCGCCGCTCTTTTCGACCGGCTCGGACGCTACGAACCGGCAGCCACCATCGCCGGGTTCGCCCTCAGTCCCATCGCCACAGCGGGAGTCCCCGAGATCACCACCGCGATCACCCACCTCCGCGATGTCCTCGGCGAGGCGACCTACGAATCGCTCGCCCGCAAGGGTGAGACGATGACCACCGCCGCGATGGCGACGTACGCATACGACCAAATCGACCAGGTCCGAGCGGCACTGAATGCGGTCTCGAAATAGACCACATATGAGGGTCTCAAAAGATAGTCGCAGCTCGGTGCCACCAACCAGCGCCGCGAAAGCAGAGGGTGTGTGGCATTTGGTGGCGCGCTACCTAGACATTCACGCGGGAGTCAGCAGGAATCCCAGTCCAAGCAAAAACTGACTACAAGATTAGGTACGGACGCTGGGAGGCATTTTGGCCTTGCTTCGGCGAGCAGACCGCTACCGGCCCCGGGAGTTCGGCATACACGAGTCGGACGGCGCTCCTGACGAAAAGGAGCGCCGTCCGAAGCACCAACCACCTGGTTACCAAGCGTGCATGATGGCGCGGTGAAATCTGGCCTCGGCGTCAGGAGAGAGTTACCCGCCTGACGCAAGCCCACCGCGCTGTGCCCAGTTGATGGGCTTTGCTTCGCGTGGGTGCCTAGTGATCGTGCTGGGCGCCACAGCCGAGAGGAGGAATCTTTTCTTCCGGTCCGACCTTGGTCTGCCGTGGATCCGTTCTGTCAGTCTACGCCTGTCCAGGTAAGAACAGGAGTTGGGTCGAGCGTTCGACGGGCATCTCGCCGACCATCACCAATTCCTGTGCGCGCAACCGACATCGACGAGCAGATCGAGGCGCGTCTGGCCCCTTTCATGTGGAAGGCGATCCTGGACACCAGGGTCCTCATCGCCGAAGACCTGGGCGCAGCGCCGACACCCCTGGTGCTCGCGCAGGTTGAGTGCTAAACCGGAAGGAGCGCAGTCAGCCGACACCCGTCGCGATGGCGCGGTGCGGCAACCGACATGTAGGAGGTGGTTGCTGTGCTTCATCCCGATCCATTCCGTGACATCGACAGACTCGCCTCGCAGCTGCTCGGTACATCGCCCGGATCAGCCCGAGTCCCACTGGCCATGCCGATGGACCTCTACCGCTCCGGTGATCACTACGTGCTTCACGCCGACCTCCCGGGCGTGGACCCCGCTTCGGTGGACGTCAGCGTTGATGCCGGCATTCTCACCGTGACGGCACAACGCAGCGAACGCACCGAACACGACGTGCAGTGGCTGAGCTCCGAGCGCTTCACCGGCGGTTACCTGCGTCGCCTGTCCCTCGGTCAGGACATCGACGCCGACCACATCGCCGCCACCTATCAGAACGGGGTGCTGACGGTAACCCTCCCCGTGGCGGCAAGGGCCAAGCCGCGCCGCATCGAGATCAGCCACGGGGCACGTGAGGAAACAAAGATCGTCGAGCCCAGCGACTCATCCGACCAGCACACCACGCCCTAACCTCTCTTCACCGGCCGGGGTCCAGGCGGGTCATGCCGGCCCCCAACACTCCCTGATTTGTCATGTCTCGAAATAGACTGACCCGTTGTCTTCAGGTTGATTAGGACGTCGATGGTGGTCGCGATACTGCTAGCCCGCCGTCCTGGCCAAACTCGTGCTCAGCTGACGGTACGGGCGCACAATTGAGGTGTCCGTCTGAAACCTGGGGAGTTGCGATGAGCGAGCAACTGTACGACTTTTTCGGCGAGATCTTCCAACGGTACTTCAGACCCGCCATCGACGCATATCCGCGAATGGGTGCAGCACTCGTCGAAAGGTTACTCACGCTGACTGACGAGGTCCCCGATAGATTGGCACAGACCCGGTGCGCCGCAACGGCATGGGCCAAAGCCGAGACCCCGAACGCCAGGATCACCTCGGAACTCTTCGTGATCACCCAACA
>JARLGS010000468.1 GCA_031292695.1 Mycobacterium sp.
CCCCAAAACGGTTGAAGGAGAACGAGGATTTCATGTGGCGGCTCGCCGACCGCCACATCGACGAGTTCATCGCCGACGGCAAGTGCGAGTTCCTGGCCGCCTATGCCCGGCCGTTCTCGCTACTGGTCGTCGCCGACCTGCTCGGCGTCCCCGAGGAGGACCACGAGGAGTTTCGCGACGCCTTTGGTGCCGCGCGACCCGGAACGCGCATCGGTTCGCTCGACCATGAGCCCATCGCCGCCAACCCGCTCGAATGGGCCGACGAGAAGGTCGGCCAGTACCTCGAGGACCGGCGCAGCCACCCGCGCGACGACGTGCTGACCTCGTTGGCCACCGCGAAATACGAAGACGGTTCGACCCCGGAGATCAGCGACGTCGTGAAGACGGCGACGTTCCTGTTCGGCGCCGGCCAGGAAACGACGGCAAAACTGCTCAGCGCGGCCCTGCGCTTCCTCGGCGAGCGGCCCGATCTGCAGCAGGCGCTGCGGGAGGACCGGAGCAAGATCCCGGCGTTCGTCGAGGAATGCCTGCGGATGGAGAGTCCGGTCAAGACGGTCTTCCGGATGGTGCGCAAGTCGACAACGGTGGGCGACCTGGACACTCCGGCCGGCACGACCGTCATGGTCAGTCCCGGCGCGGTCAACCGGGATCCCCGGCGCTTCGACGAACCGCACGAATTCCAGTTGGACCGCAGGAACGTTCGCGAGCACCTGGCATTCAGCCGAGGCATCCACTCCTGTCCGGGCGCACCACTCGCGCGAGTCGAAGGCCGGGTCTCGATCGAACGCCTGTTGGACCGCCTCGGCGACATCCAGCTCGACGAGACCGCGCACGGACCCGCAGGCGACCGGCACTACACCTACGAGCCCACGTTCATCCTGCGCGGCGTCACCGATCTCCACATCAACTTCAAACCGCTGCGCTGAGGATCCCGGCCCCAGAGCAGGGGACACAGACAATCCATCGCAATCACGGAGGACCCCTGATGACGCCCTATCGGGTTGTTCAATGGACGACCGGCAATGTCGGCAAGAGCTCGATCAAGGCGATCGCCGCGCACCCGGACCTGGAACTCGTCGGCTGTTACGCGTGGTCACCGGCCAAGGCCGGCCGCGACGTCGGCGAGCTCTGCGGAATCGAGCCGCTGGGCGTCACTGCCACCAACGACGTGGACGCGCTCCTGGCGCTGAAGCCGGACTGTGTCGTGTACAACCCGATGTGGATCGATGTCGAGGAGCTGGTTCGGATTCTGTCGGCGGGGGTGAACGTCTCCGCGACAGCGTCTTTCATCACTGGCCACAACCTGGGACCAGACCGCGAGCGCATCGCGCAGGCGTGTGAGCGCGGAGGCTCGACCATGTTCGGTTCGGGCATCAGTCCCGGATTCGCCGAGCTACTGGCGATCGTGTCGGCGACGGTCTGTGATCGTGTCGACAAAATCACCGTCACCGAAGCTGCAGACACCACGTTCTACGACTCCCCCGACACCGAGCGGCCGGTGGGCTTCGGACAGCCGATCGACCGCCCCGACCTGCCCGAGATGGCGGCGCAGGGCACCGCCGTCTTCGGTGAAGCCGTCCGCCTGGTCGCCGATGCACTCGGCGTCGAGCTGGACGATATCGTGTGCGATGCCGAATTCGCCCAGACCACAAGTGATCTCGACTTGGGATCGTGGACCATTCCGGCGGGCTGTGTGGCCGGCGTCTACGCCAGCTGGAAAGGCGTGGCCAATGGCCGCACCGTCGTCGACCTCAATGTCCGTTGGCGCAAAGGCCAAACATTGCAACCGGACTGGAAGATCGAGCAAGACGGCTGGGTGATCCAGGTCGACGGTCGGCCGACCGTGACGACCAGGGTCGGCTTTCTGCCGCCGTCGGACTTCCAGGCCGAGACCATCGCCGACTTCATGACGCTCGGTCACATCATGACCGCGATGCCGGTAGTCAACGCGATACCTGCGGTAGTCGCCGCAGCACCCGGAATCGCCACCTACACCGACCTACCGCTCACCCTCCCGCGGATGAAAGGCCTTGCATGATGGGCGGGTTCGACGGCGGGTGGTCGGCAGGCTGACCCAGCTACCGCCCGTCCGATTTCTGTCTGGGTACGGCCCATCGCCCGGTAAACGTCGGCTGGCGTTTGTCGGCGAACGCCGCGTACGCCTCGGCGGCGTCGGCGGTGGCGAAATTGCCTACCTGGGCACGGGATTCGTTGGCCAGCGCGTCCCGCAGCGTCCGGTCGGCGCCTTCGTTCAACAAGGCCTTCGTTTGGGCGAGAGCCACCGGCGGGCCGGCGGCCAGCCGCACCGCCAGATCGGCGACGAAGCCGTCGATCGCGGCACTCGAGACCACCCAGGTCACCAGGTTGAGAGCATGGGCCTCATCGGCGTCTATGGTCTCGGCCAATAGCGCCAGCCGCTTCGCCTGCTGCAGCCCAACGAGCTTCGGTAGCAGCCAGGAACCGCCCAGATCGAGCGAGAGCCCACGGCGGGAGAAGATCTGCGAGAACGTCGATTCCGGCGTCGCGACGACGAAGTCGCAACCCAGCGCCAGATTCCAGCCGGCACCGACAGCCACCCCGTCGACCTTCGCGATCGTCGGCACCGAAAGCTCGTGCAGGGCAAGGGCTACGTCGGTGAGCCTCTGCAATTTGCCCAGCGGGTGGATGTCCTCCGGTTCGGAGATGTCGGCGCCTGAGCAGAACGCGCCCCCGGCACCGGTGATCACCAGCGCACGCAGGTCGGCGGCGCGTCCGGCGGCGTGCAGCGCCTGGGCAAGTTCCACCCACAGCTCCGGGTTGATGGCGTTCTTCCGCGTGGGACGGTTCAGCGTCAGCGTCCGCACACCGTCGCGGTCTTCGGACAGCAGGACCGTCATCCGGCAATGCCTGGCTGATCACGGTCGATCATCGGGGTAACCCGAGCACCCGTTGGGCGATGATATTTCGCTGGATTTCCGAGGTGCCGCCGGCGATGGTGCCGGCGAAGCTGCGGACGTAACGGTCGAACCAGCTGCCGACATGCGGGTCGAGGTTCAGCGACACGTGCGGCGACGTCACGGCCGGATGAATCAGCCCGTCGGCGCCGAGCGCAGCCACCGCGTGCTCCGAAGCGGCCTGAACCGCCTCGGAGCCAAGGAGTTTCAGCACCGACATACCGGCTACATCCTCTTCTCCCCTCGCCCCTCTGGCGAGGGCCGCCGAACCCAGCAGACGCAACGCCTGGGTATCCATGACCAGCGTGGCGTAGTGGTCGCGGTCCAGTGCGGTGATCGGCGTCATGTCGTCGACGAGATCCTGGAGCCGGTCGGCGAACGACAACCACAACATGGTCCGCTCGTGC
>JARLGS010000050.1 GCA_031292695.1 Mycobacterium sp.
CGCCGCCCCCTGGCCGCCGGCACGGGCGGTGAAGCTGCCCAGCAGATAGAGGCCATTATTGGACCCCAGGGAAATGCTGCCGCCATTACTGGCTACCAGCGTGCGGCCCTGACCGACGATATCCAGGTCGGCCTGGGCACCCGAGGCATCCAGGCGCGCACCTTTGCTCACCACGATAAAAAGATCGGCCGCCGTGGCGGTACCGGCCGCCGCATTGATTGCACCGCCGCCGATGACAATGGAGCCGCCGCCGGACACTTGGCCATAGACTTGCCCACGCATGTCCACCGCAGTGGCCGCCCTTGCCGCGACATCGATCAACGCCTCATCGCCAAGTAGGATAGAGCGACTGTTACCTGTGCCACTGACATCCTGCGAAGGATCCACGGCACCGACTTCACTGAGGCTGACTTTCCCGCCCCAGGCATTCAGCGTGCCGTTCACGGTCAACTGGCCAATACTGCCCAGGCTGATGGCCTGACCTGGATCGACAGTGATGACCGCGCCGCTACCCACGGTCAGTACAGTGGTCGCCCGCTGTGCATCCGTGGGGTTGAGCGTACCGGCCTTCAGGCTCAAGCCGGCGCCGCGCCGTTGAGTCAGCACGCCCTTGAGCGGATCCTGCTGATAGAGGTCAGGTGTCCAGACTTGCAGCGCCTGCGCTGGGTCGCTGCCGGAAGCGACGGTGGTGGCATTGTCGCCCAGGCGATAAACCGGTTGGCTCACGTCCACCTGGGTATCGTCGGCGACGGTCAGCCCCTCGTTACCCGTGATGTCGTAGGCCGAGAAACCTTGCTTGAAGAAGTCACCGTCCAGTTCGACCGCACCGCTTACCGGTGTTGTCGGCGTACCGATCACCACCTGGCTGCTTTGCAGGGTCAAGGTGCCGCCGCCGTTGACGCCCACGGCACGAATATCACCGCCCAGGCTCAGCACACCGCCCACGCCGAGGCCCCCGGCATTGGCCGCCAGGATCAGGCTGCCCCCCTTGCCGCCGAGGAGCTTGCCATTGGCCTGCAACGCCGCGCCGGACGACACATCGATCAGGCTTCCAGCCTGCAGGCTCAGATTGCCGCTGCTGCGCAGGGAAACCAGGCCGCCGTTGACATAGGGCAGGCCCTGGTTGTCGCTCGGGTCCAGCAGTTGGTTGGTCCACAGGCCCGCGGTGTTGAGCGTTACCTCCGCGGCCACGGTGGTACTGGCCACTGAACTGCCGGGGGCTGCGATCAGCGTGTCTTGCAGCTTGAACGACTGATTAGGGTCGATCTGATTCAACACGTTACCCAATTGCAGCGTACCGCCACGGGCCGTCAGGTCGGCATTTACCGTGACCTGCGGGCCATAGAGGGTGATGGTGCCACCATTGGCGACACTCAGATTGTTGTCGACCTCGATCTGTTGTTTGGCGGCGATCTTGATTGCGCCCAGTTGAAAACCGTTGAGCTGGTTGGTGTCCAGCACCAGCGTGCCCTGCCGGCTTGCCGGGATCACTGAACTGAGGTCCACACCCGCGGCAACGGCGGTCGGGTCGGTGCTGAACTTGACCTGATTCAGGCTGGCACCGAGGTTGTAATTGACCACGCCCGCGATCGGGTCATAGATCGGTGTGTAGGTACCGGCGATCAGTTGCGCGCGGCGAGCCACCGCTTTCTGGGATTGCTGATAACCGTCAAGGGTGGGGCTGGCGGCCTGATTCTGCTGAGGCCCCTGATACACATCACCGATCACCTGACCTTCAAGTACCGCGCTGCTGGTCGAGACCACCAGGTTGCCGGCGTCGCGACCCACGGTGTAACCCAGCTCGTAACGCTGGCGTGGAGCGATCAACGGATTGTAGTAATAATCCGTCTGCCCCCAGCGCACGCTCGTCTCGGCGAACCCCTTGTAGACCCCGGTGTAGAGCAGGTCGCCCGGGGCGCTGGACAACTCATACAGACGACCGTCGGAGCCCGTCAGCCAGGTCTGCTTGATATAGCCACTCTGCACATCCAGGGTGCCACCGGACAGATTGATCTCGGCGCCCTTCTGGGTGACCACATCCTTGCCGGTAAACGTCAGGGTACCGCCCTGGGCCATCCACTCACCGACGCCATGCCCTTGCGTGCCCAGGTAACCGCTGACTTCCAGCAGGCCACCGGCGGTATACCAGCGCGCCGTGGGGTAGCCGTCGGTGCCGGCCGGTACATAGACCAGGTCACGTACATCGACCCAGACATCACTGCTGCTCAGCTTGCCGGCATCACGGTTGCCAGAAGCATCACGCAGTTCGTTGCCCTGCACGTTGACCTTGATCGAGTTGGCCTCCATGGCCACCTTGACTC
>JARLGS010000469.1 GCA_031292695.1 Mycobacterium sp.
CCTAATGGGTGGTGATCGGCGAGCCTAGAACGGATAGTGATTCGGTGGGGTGACGCTGATCTTCCGAGCCGCTGGTCGGTGAGCACTCCGTGCGCCTGGAACGATGTTCGATTTCTAGGGTTAGATCGTGCCCCGGCTGGTTGGTGAGGTCATCTGTAGCGCTCATGGGATGTCGTGCCGTTCGAGCACTGATCCATTAGGTCGCCGCCGGATGTCCTTCGGCTCGAACGGTTTCATCCACATCGAGCAGAAGGAGGCGATGCGATGCTCTTCGTCGGAGACGACTGGGCAGAAGACCACCATGACGTGTATCTGATGAATGAGGCCGGTAAAAAGCTGGCCTCGCAACGGTTTCCCGAGGGACTGGCCGGTATGCGGCTGCTGCATGACGTGATCGCCACCCACGCCCAGGAGCCGGCTCAGGTGATCGTCGGCATCGAGACCGACCGGGGTCTGTGGGTGGATGCGCTGGCCGGCGCCGGCTACCAGGTGTATGCGGTCAATCCGTTGGCGGTAGCCCGCTACCGGGACCGCCACGCGGTCTCGGGCGCCAAATCCGATGCCGCCGATGCCAAGCTGTTGGCCGACCTGGTGCGCACCGATCGGCACAACCACCGGTTGATCGCCGGTGACACCCCGGACGCGGAGGCGATCAAGGTGTTGGCGCGGGCGCATCAGAATCTGATCTGGACCCGCAACCGGCACACCAACGCCCTACGGTCGGCACTGCGTGAGTACTACCCGGCAGCGTTGGTGGCCTTCGACGATCTGGCCGATCGCGACGCGCTGGCGATCCTGGGACGCGTGCCCGATCCACGACAGGCAGCCAGCTTGAGCCTGGCCAAGATCCGGTCGGCACTCAAAGCGGCTGGCCGCCAACGCAACATCGACACCCGAGCAATCGAGATCCAAGCCGCGCTACGGTCTGAGCAACTTGCCGCAGCCGCCGCCGTCACGGCCGCGTTTGCCGCGACCACCCGCGCCACTGTGCGCGTCATCGTCGAACTGAACCGTCAGATCAACGACCTCGAGACGGAACTGACCGCGCATTTTGAGACGCACCCGGACACCGACATCTACCGCTCCCTGCCAGGACTTGGTGTCATCCTCGGCGCCCGGGTGCTCGGTGAGTTCGGGGACGACCCGAACCGCTACACCACCGCCAAGTGTCGCAAGAACTACGCCGGAACATCGCCATTGACCATCGCGTCGGGCCGCAAACGCGCCGTGCTGGCCCGCCACGTCCGCAACCGACGGCTCTACGACGCCCTGGACCAATGGGCCTTCTGCGCCCTGACCCGTAGTCCCGGCGCCCGCCTGTTCTACGACCAACGCCGAACCGCCGGCGACCCGCACCACCAAGCGCTACGCGCCCTCGGCAACCGCCTCGTCGGCATCCTGCACGGCTGTATTCGCCACCGAACCCACTACGACGAACACAAAGCCTGGGCACACCGCCAAGCCTCGGCCGCTTGACAAGCTACGCACCTGGGATGTCTAACCCGCCACGAACTCCGCGGCCGCCGCGGCCGCACGTTCCCGATCGGCAGCCACCAGCCCGATCCGGGTGCGACGATCCAGGACGTCGTCGGCGGCGAGCGCCCCCTCGTGGGTGACGGCGTACTCGAATTCAGCTCGGGTGACGTCGATTCCGTCGGCCACGAGTTCGGTCGGACGGTCGCAGGTCGCGGCCGCAATGACGTTGGATGCTTCCGCGCCGAAACGGGCCACCAACGACGCGGGTAGGTCGCCTCGGCGCTCCGATGACACCGGGTTGCCCGGCGCACCCACCAGCGGCAGGTTCCGGGTCCGGCACTCCCCTGCGCCGAGCGCACGCAACGCCACCGCTCGGTTCAGCACATCCTCGGCCATATACCGGTATTCGGTGAGCTTGCCGCCGATCACGCTGAGCACCCCGTTGTCCGACTCGACGACAGCGTGGTCCCGCGACACATCGGCGGTGCGGCCCTCGCCGGTGTCGATCAGCGGACGTAGGCCGGCATAGGCACCCCGTACATCGTCCGGGCCCAAGCTGGTGGCCAGTGCCGTGTTCACGGTGTCCAGCAGGAAGCCGATTTCATCCGAAGTCGGCTGCGGCACATCGGGAATCGGCCCCGGCGCATCCTCATCGGTGAGTCCGAGGTAGACCCGGCCGAGTTGTTCGGGCATGGCGAAGATGAACCGGTTGAGTTCTCCGGGGATGGGCACCGTCAGGGCCGCAGTCGGATTACCGAAGGCCTCGGCGTCGAACACCAGATGGGTGCCGCGGCTGGGGCGCAACTTGATCGAGCCGTCGATCTCACCGGCCCACACCCCGGCGGCGTTGATCACCACGCGAGCGGTCAGGTCGAACGCTTCGCCGGTGAGCTGGTCGGTCAGCCGCACCGAGGTGCCGGTGGCGTCCGATGCCGCCACTCGGGTGAGAATCCGGGCCCCGTGTTGGGCTGCGGTGCGCGCGACCGCGGTGACCAGCCGGGCGTCGTCGATCAGCTGGCCGTCATAAGCAAGCAGCGCACCGTCCAGACCATCGCGCCGCACTGCTGGCACCAGTTCGGCGGCGCGTCCTGCGTCGACCCGCCCCGAACGCGGCAGTATGGACGCGGAGGTGCCGGCCAGCCTGCGCAGACCGTCCCCGGCCAGGAAGCCCGTGCGCACCAAAGCCCTTGAGGCCCGGTTCATCTCGGGCAGCAGCGGCACCAGCTGCGGCATGGCGTGCACCAGGTGTGGGGCATTGTGGCTCATCAGGGTGCCACGCTCGACGGCACTGCGCCGGGCGATGCCGACGTTGCCGGTGGCCAAGTAGCGCAGGCCGCCGTGCACGAGTTTGGAACTCCACCGGCTGGTACCGAAGGCCAGGTCGTGCTTTTCCACCAGCACCACCGACAGTCCGCGGCTCGCCGCATCCAGCGCGATGCCCGCGCCGGTGATGCCGCCACCGATCACGAGGACGTCAACTACCTCCCCGTCAGCCAGCGCAGTCAGTTCTGAGCTGCGGCGGGCGGCAGTCAGTGCCGGACTGTTCATGGCTTGAGGTATCCGTTCAGTGAGTGGGCGAGTTCGACATCCAGTGCGGCGACGTCGAGTACGGGCGCGACCATCTGCGCGGACTGGATGGCCGATTGGACGATCAGCAGGCACATGGCCGCGAGTTGTTTGGCGTCACCGGGTCGCACACTGCCATCGGCCTGGGCCGCGGCCAGCGTTTCAGCCAGTACCTCCAGCAGGATCTGCTGGCTGGTGCCCATCCGCTGGGTGATGTAGACCATGGCCAGGTCCGGCGCGCTGCTGAGCACCGACATGATGACCGCGTCGTCGCGGAGCCGATCCGCCATGCCGACCATCCGCTCGACCAGCGCCTCCCGATCGGTGCCGGCGACCGTGATTTCGTTGAGCGCGTTGGTGATTCGCGTTGTCAAGAGGGCCGCCAGGATCGAGCGGGTGTCCGGCCAGCGCCGGTACACGGTCGGCCGGCTGACCCCGGCGCGGCGCGCGATCTCGGCCAGCGTCACCCGGTCGACCCCGAACGCGATCACGCAGTCAGCCGCAGCGTCGATGATCCGGGCGTCCATGGAGTCCCCGGAACCTTCAGTATCACCGTTACTGATTGACAACATGTGTAATACTGTAACGCATGACGCGCTCCGATGACCACCTCCAGCCGCCGATGAAGTGGAATGCCTGGGGCGATCCCGCGGCCGCCAAGCCGCTTTCGGATGGCATCCGCTCCCTGCTCACCGCAGCGCTGGGGATCGACGCGGCAGCCGCCGATGAACTGCAGGCCGATCAGGTCCGCCTGCGCCGCTGCGCCCTGACCGACGCCGACGTGCGCGCGTTGTCGGGCATCGTCGGCGACGGCTACTGCCGCACCGGCGATCACGATCGCCTGCTGCGGGCCGGCGGCAAGTCGACACTGGAACTGTTGCACCGCAGGGACACCGGCGAACAGGATGCGCCCGACGCGATCCTGCTGCCCGGCACTGAGGATGAGGTAGTGCAAATCCTCGCGTTCTGCTCGCAGCACCGCATCGCGGTCATACCGTTCGGCGGCGGCACGAGTGTCGTCGGCGGGCTCGACCCGATCCGCGACGGATTCACCGCGGTGGTGTCGCTGGACCTGCGTCGCCTGGATCGGCTGGTGACGCTGGACAAGGAGTCCGGCGAGGCCGAACTCGAAGCCGGGGTCACCGGCCCGCAGGCCGAGGAGCTGCTTGGCGCCGAAGGCTTTTCGCTCGGACACTTCCCGCAGAGCTTCCAGTTCGCCACCATCGGCGGGTTCGCCGCGACGCGGTCCTCCGGCCAGGACTCGGCGGGCTACGGCCGCTTCGACGACATGGTGCGCGGCCTGACCGTCGTCACCCCGGCCGGCGTGCTGGACCTGGGCCGGGCCCCGGCGTCGGCGGCCGGCCCGGATCTGCGTCAGCTGATCCTCGGTTCGGAGGGCACGTTCGGCGTGATCACCCGAGTGCGGGTTCGCGTGCATCCGGTGCCCGAAACCACCCGGTACGAGGCTTGGTCCTTCCCCGACTTCGCCACTGGCGCAGCGGCTTTGCGGGCAGCCGTCCAGACCGGCACCGGCCCGACGGTGATCCGACTGTCCGATGAAGTGGAGACCGGCATCAACCTGGCCACCACCGAGAGCATCGGCGAACAGACGATCACCGGTGGCTGTCTGGCGATCACCCTGTTCGAAGGCACTGCCGCACACACCGAGAGCCGGCACGACGAGACCCGCGCGGTGCTGGCCGCGCACGGCGGCACCTCGCTCGGCGAGGCCCCCGCCCGAGCCTGGCAGCACGGCCGGTTCGGTGCGCCGTATCTGCGTGACTCGCTCCTGTCGGCCGGCGCGCTGTGCGAAACCCTGGAGACCGCCACCAACTGGTCCAACGTGCCCGCGCTCAAGGCGGCCGTCACCGAAGCGCTGACTACTTCGCTGGGCCAAAGTGGCACACCGGCTTTGGTGATGTGCCACATCTCGCACGTCTACCCCACCGGCGCCTCGCTGTACTTCACCGTGGTGGCCGGCCAGCGCGGCAATCCCATCGAGCAGTGGCGCGCGGCGAAAACCGCCGCGTCCGAGGCGATGGTGCGCTGCGGCGCGACCATCACCCATCACCACGCGGTCGGCGCCGACCACAAGCCGTGGATGACCGCCGAAGTCGGCGACCTGGGCGTGGAGGTACTGCGCGCGGTTAAGCACGTGCTCGATCCCGCCGGAATCCTCAACCCTGGCAAGCTGATCCCGTGAGAGTCACCCTCCTCACCAATCCCGCGTCGGGTCACGGGCACGGGTCGGCGGCAGCCCAGCGCGCTGTCGTCCGGCTGCAGCGGCGCGGGGTCGACGTGTGTGAATTGATCGGCTCCGACGCCGTCCACGCCCGGCGGCTCCTCGACGAGGCGCTGGACCACGGCACCGACGCGGTAGTGGTGGCCGGCGGGGACGGGATCATTTCCCTTGCGCTGCAAGCGCTTGCGCAGGGCGACGTGCCGCTCGGCATCATTCCGGCCGGCACCGGCAACGACCACGCCCGCGAGTTCGGGATTCCACGGGACGACCCCGAGGCGGCCGCTGACATCGTGGCCACCGGCCGTACCCGGACCATCGACCTTGGCCGGATCGAAGCAGCCGACGGCACCGTGCAGTGGTTCGGCACCGTGATGGCGGCGGGGTTCGATTCACTGGTCACCGACCGCGCCAACCGGATGACCTGGCCGCGGGGCCGGATGCGGTACAACACCGCGATGCTGGTCGAACTATCGCAGTTGCGCCTGCTGCCGTTCCGGATGAGTTTCGACGGCGGTCCCGAGACCGATCTACCCGGGACGCTGGCGGCATTTGGCAACACCCGCAGCTACGGCGGCGGCATGCTGATCTGTCCGGGTGCCGATCCCACCGACGGCATGCTCGACGTCACGATGGCGACGTCGGCGTCGCGCCTGAAGCTGGTCCGGCTGTTCCCCACCGTGTTCAAGGGCACCCACGTCAACCTCGACGAGGTCACCACGGCGCGGGCCCACACCATCACCATCGACGCGCCCGGGATCAATGCTTATGCCGACGGTGAATTCATGTGCCCGCTGCCGGTAACGGTGTCGGCGGTACCCAAAGCACTGCGGGTACTGGTTCCGTAGCCTGAGATGCGTGGACTGGGAGTTCGAGGCCGAGGTGTTCCAATGGCGTGGCCCCGCACCGTATTTCTTCGTCGCTACTCCCGACGAGGTCGACGCCTTCCTGCACGATCACCTCGGCGAGCTGACCTACGGCTGGGGCGTCATCCCGGCACGCGTGCGCATCGGTGACACCGAGGTGCAGACATCGCTCATGCCGAAAGACGGCGTGTACCTCGTACCGCTGAAGGTCGCGCTGCGGCGGGCGCAGGGTATCGACGACGGGGACATGGTGTCCGTGCGGCTGTCGGTGACCGTCAGCCCTGCGTAGCCCCAAGGGCCGCAACCAGATTCATCA
>JARLGS010000470.1 GCA_031292695.1 Mycobacterium sp.
ATGGTGGCCGGGCACGTAGTGGAGAACGACGGCAGACTGTGGCGACTGACGCTGCGCGACGGATTGCGGTTCCACGACGGCGAGCCGGTGCGGGCCCGCGACTGCGTGGCCAGCGTGCGCCGCTGGGCCGCCCGCGACTTCTTCGGACTCGCGCTGATCCAGGCCACCGACGAGCTGTCGGCGCCGGACGACCGCACCATCGTGTTCCGGCTGAACAAGCGGTTTTCGCTGCTGCCCGACGCGCTGGCGAAACCGGCCAGCAGCATGTGCCCGATCATGCCGGAACGCCTGGCGCTCACCGATCCGTTCAGGCAGGTCACCGACATGGTGGGCAGCGGGCCATACCGCTTCGTACCCGGCGAACGCATCAGCGGCGCGCGGGTGGTCTACGAGAAGAACGCCGCCTACGTGCCGGCGCCGGGCCGCAGCAGCTTCACCGCCGGGGCCAAGGTGCCGATCCTCGACCGCGTCGAGTGGAACGTGATCCCCGACCCCGCCACCGCGGCCGCCGCCCTGCTGGCCGGCGAGGCGGACTGGTGGGAGCAGCCGACCGTCGATCAGCTCCCGATGCTGCAAAAAGGCGACATCCTGGTGCAGGTGGACGACCCGGCCAGCAATATCGGTTGCCTGCGCTTCAACCATCTGTATCCGCCCTTCGACAATGCGGCCATCCGCCGCGCCGTGCTGGGCGTCATCGACCAGTCCGACTGCATGTCCGCCGCCGCCGGCACCGACCGGACATACTGGAAAGACCGCACCGGCGTGTTCGGCAGCGCTTCGCCGATGGCGACCGAGGCCGGCATCGAGGTGATGACCTCGCCGCGCGACCCGGCCCGGGTGAAGCGCGAACTGGCGGCGGTCGGCTATAACGGCGAGCGCGTGGTGACGCTGATCGGCTCCGACATGGCGATCACCGCCGCCATGGGCGAGGTGGCGGCGGACGCACTGCACCAGGCCGGCATGAACATCGACCTGCAGATGACGGACTGGGGGACGGTGATCCAGCGCCGCGCCAGCCGCGCACCGATCGACAAGGGCGGCTGGAACATCTTCTTCACCTTCCTGGAGGGCACCAACATCTTCAATCCCGCCGGCCATCTCGGCATCCGCGGCAACGGCGACAAGGCGTGGTTCGGCTGGCCGACCGCGCCGAAGCTGGAGGAATTGCGCCAAGCCTGGTTCGACGCCCCCGACGTGACGGCGCAGAAGGCGATCTGCCGCGAGCTGCAACTGCAGTTCTGGCAGGACGTGCCCTACGTGCCGCTCGGCGAATATTTCCGGCCCGGCGCGCGGCGGCGGAACATTACCGTGCCGACCAAGGGGTTCCCGCTGTTCTTCAACGTCACCAAGAGCTGACGCCGGGGTGGGTGGCCCGGCGGATCGTTACCCTCCGTTGCCTCCGCGCTCATTGCGGTGCATGGTCCATTCCAGCATTGGCCCGGCAAGGGCGAGGACGCTGACGCAGGCCAGAAGCTTCCTGCCACCGGCGGCTGGTGCATGTCGAGGAGGAAACAAACGTGGATGCAAG
Organism: Mycobacterium sp.; assembly: GCA_031292695.1. GTDB lineage: Bacteria > Actinomycetota > Actinomycetes > Mycobacteriales > Mycobacteriaceae > Mycobacterium. The sequence continues at coordinate 1,529 of JARLGS010000470.1, forward strand.
TGCAATAACTCTGCACACAATCGAGCCGATCGAGAAAGAAACGATCAAACGGGTAACGTGGCGTCTGATGCCATTGCTCCTGCTCGGTTATTTTTGTGCTTACCTGGACCGGTCGAATGTCGGCATGGCCGCGACGACCATGGTCAAGGACCTGGGATTCTCGAACGCGGTGTTCGGATTCGGCGCCGGCCTGTTCTTTTTCGGCTACTTCCTGGCCGAAATCCCGAGCAACCTGATCCTCAACAATATGGGCGCGCGACGCTGGATCGCCCGCATCCTGATCACCTGGGGCATCATCGCCGCCCTGACCGGCTTCGTGTGGAACGAGTCGAGCTTCTACTGGAACCGCGTCTTCCTCGGGCTGGCCGAAGCCGGGTTCTATCCGGGGGTGGTGCTGTACCTGACCTGGTGGTTCCCGTCGTTCTATCGTACTCGCATGATGGGCATCTTCCAGTCGGCCAGCGTGGTCTCGCTGTTCATCGGTCCGCCGATCGGCGGACTGTTGCTGCATATGGATGGCTTGATGGGGCTGGCGGGCTGGCGGTGGCTGTACATCATGGAAGG
>JARLGS010000471.1 GCA_031292695.1 Mycobacterium sp.
AGGGGGCGCCGACGCCGGTGACGGCGTTCATGGCTGCGGCTACCAAGATCGCCGCGTTCGGTGCGCTGCTCCGAGTCTGCTACGTGGCATTGCCGGCGCTGGCTCACGATTGGCGCCCGATCATGTCGGTCATCGCAGTGCTGTCCATGACGGTAGGCACCGTCATCGCCATCACGCAGAACAACGTCAAGCGCATGCTGGCGTATTCGTCAGTGGCCCATACCGGTTTCATCCTGACCGGCGTGATCGCCCTCAACCAGAGCGGGCTGTCGGCGTCGTTGTTCTACCTGTTCGCTTACGGTTTCAGCACCCTCGGCGCATTCGCGGTCGTGGGTGTCGTGCGTCGCGCCGACGGCGATGAAGAGGGTGACCTCCGCCGGTGGGCCGGCCTGGGCCGGCGCCACCCGTTCTTCGGCGTGGTGTTTTCGCTGTTTCTGCTGGCCTTCGCCGGGATTCCGCTGACCAGTGGATTCGTCAGCAAGTTCGCGGTGTTCAAGGCCGCAGCCGAAGGTGGCGCGGCCGCTCTGGTGGTGATCGGTGTGATCGTCAGCGCCATCGCCGCCTACTTCTATGTCCGGGTGATCGTGCTGATGTTCTTCACCGACGCGGTCGACGATGCACCCGAGGTTCAGTCCGGCACTCTGAGTACCGCGATGATCGCGTTGACAGCGTTCGTGACGCTGGCCCTCGGCGCGGTCCCACAACCGGTGCTCGATCTCGCCAACAGCGCCGGTCAGTTCCTCCGATGAGCGCACTGGATCACCGACTGATCGGCGCGTAACCACTCAGGGCTGAACTGCGCTGCTCTGCGGGTCGATGAGAATCTTGGCGTGCACCTCGGGGTCTCCCAGCGCGTCGAAGGCGGCGTCCACTCCCCCGAGGCCGACCGTCCCAGTCACCAACGCTGAGGCATCCAGCTTGCCGTCCGCGAGCATGTGCAGGGTGTCGCGGAATTCCAGTGGTGTGTAGCCGAATACGAATCGCAGGTCGATTTCCTTGGAGATCGCCAGGGCCGGGCGGAACCGGTCCGGCTCCATACAAACCCCGGCCACCACGACTCGGGAGGCCAGCGGCGCCGCGGCCACCACTCCGTCGATCATGCCTGGCACACCGACACATTCGAAGACCACCGGACGCTTTGGGCCGGCCGCTCCCAAGTGGTCGGCGAGCCGGTACAGGTGCACCCAGCCGGGCACCTTGCGCAGCTTCTCCATCGAGCCGACGCCCAACTCATAGAGGCCGGATGCCCCGGTGATCATGCCCTTGCCGGCGGCCGCTTCGTACGGGGACTCCGCTGCGGGGTCGACCACGACATGGGCTCCGCACCGGGTCGCCAATGCCCGACGGCCCGGAGAGAAGTCGCTGGCGACGATTTTGCCGACCCCCATCGTCTTGAGATGGCAGATGACGGCCAGGCCCACCGGGCCGCAACCGACGACCACTGCGACGTCCCGGCGGGTGATCTCGCTACGCCGTACCGCGTGTAGTGCCACCGCCATCGGCTCGGTCAACGCGGCAGTGTCGACGTCCAGCCCATTTGGCACGACGAAGCTCATCGACGCCTCCGCCAACACCTGCTCGGCATAGGCTCCCGGCGCATTAGGTGACAGCCCGGTCAGATTGATCCCGCCGTTGGATCGCAGCAGCGGAAACGAGACGACCGTGGTGCCGGTCTTGAACTCGCTGCCCACACCGCGACCGCGGTCAGCGACGACACCGCAGAATTCATGGCCGAATACCACCGGGGTATCGCCCCGCATGAAGCCGTCATAACCGACCGCTGACATGACATCGGTCAGGTCATCAGCGTGAGAGCGCGCGTGCACGTCGGATCCGCAGATGCCGCAACGGCGAACCTCCAGCAGCAGCTGGCCTGGCGCGGGCTCGGGGCTCGGCAGGTCGACGATCGAGAAGGTGCCCTGCAGACAGCTGACGGCTTTCATAGGGCCATCATGGCGTAGGAGTCAAGGTGAACGGCAGCCAGTACGTGCCGGGCCCATCGCCCGGGCAGCCCGCCCCGGACACGGTGAAGGTGCGTTCCCCGGCGAAACTACCGTCCCCGTTGGGCCGCAGGAAGTCCGACCGGAACGTGGTGACTTGAGCGCCATTGGGGCCGCAATGAAACGGATAGTCGCCGGACGATTCCCACCGGTCGCCGTTCCACCGATAGTCGAACAGCGCTGGCGCATTCGGATTGTCTTGCAGCTCTGTCACTCTCAACCAATGCGCCACACAGCCGGCGGCATCGCAGACGGTGCGGAATACCGCCGCCTGAGTGGAAGGGTCGGAAGAGTCTGGGCGGCCGTTGAAGGTCTGTCTCGAATGGTCCAGGTAAGCGTCGTAGGTCCCATAGATGGGCACCGGCTCCGCGCGGTCGGCATGCGCCTGTGGGGTAATCGCGCACAGCGCCAGCGCGGGCACTACCCAGATTTTCGGCACCATGGCTCTGGATAACACAGCGTCGGAGCTGTCCGCCCCAGATTGACCGAACTATCCACTCGCGACTATCCACTCGTGCCGAGATCGACGAAACGTCCGCTTCGTCTCGCACTTTGTGGCCCATTTGTCCGTTTGGGCGCAGAGTTGGTCAGCGCACGACGCCGTGGGTGACGATGGCCGCGGCCTCGTCGACCCACTGCTCGTCGAGGTCGTCTTCGGGGTGCTGCAGCATCCGTAACATCGTTGCGCCGCCGATGATTTCGATGAGCCGCTCGGGCTGCACGTCGGGCTGCACTTCGCCGCGCTCGATGGCATGTTCCAGCCGGACTCGGACCACGTCGAACAGGCCGCGGAAGCGGGCCACCACGCGCTCGTTGAGCTCCGGATCGGCCGTCATGTCGGCCATCAGTCCGGGTAGCGCCGCGCGAACCACAGGACTGGTAAACACGTCGCGGGCCGCCGCGATCATCGAGCGGATGTCGCTGACGATGTCCCCTTCCGGGGTGGTCAGGGCACTTGCCGCGATCGGGAATGCTGCCTCATGCACCAGTTCCGCCTTGCTCGACCAGCGGCGGTACAGCGCGGTTTTGGTGGTTCCTGCGCGTTCGGCAATGGCTGCCATGGTGAGGTTGGCGTAGCCGACTTCGGCCACCAGTTCGGCGGCGGCAGCCAACACCGCGGCATCGATCCGCGGGTCCCGCGGCCGGCCGGCGCCCGAGGTCTTGTCAACCGGTTGCAGGTCTGATTTCATAACGCTACGCATCGTATCGTAATTACCTCGGGAAGGCAGGCTCAGTGCCGAACGAAACGGCGGACCACTCCGTCTCGGTCGAAACCAATGTCGACCACATTCAGCGCTCCAGTCGGGACGTCACCACGGTGCCCGCCATTCTGTCGCGGTGGCTGTCCACTGTCATGGAAAACGGCATTGCGCCAGACATCACAGTGGAGAGCGGTGTCGACTCCAACGGAATGTCCTCGGAGACAATTATTCTCACCGGTCGGTGGACCGAAGGCGGCCAACCCGTGGAGCAGAGGTGGGTGGCCCGGGTCGCTCCCACCACCGATGACGTTCCGGTCTTCTCCTCGTACCGACTGGACCACCAGTTCGACGTGATGCGCCTGGCCGGAGAACTCACCGACGTCCCGGTCCCCCGGGTCCGCTGGCTCGAGCCCACCGGCGAGGTACTCGGCGCCCCCTTCTTCCTGATGGACTGTGTGGACGGCGAGGTCCCGCCGGACGTGATGCCGTACACCTTCGGCGGCAATTGGTTCGCCGACGCGACCGCCGAGCAGCGACGCACCCTGCAAGACAGCACCATCGAGGCCATCGCCAAGCTGCACTCGATCCCCGATGCGGACAAGACCTTCGGCTTCCTGACCGAGATCGACCCGGCGGGCGACACGGCGCTGCGCCGGCACTTCGGCTGGCTCAAGGACTGGTACCGGTTCGCGGCGGAGGGCCTCGAGCGCTCACCGCTGGTGGAGCGCGCACTGGTCTGGCTGGAGGACAACTTCCCCGAGGACGTCGCGGCATCGGATTCGGTTCTGGTGTGGGGTGATTCGCGAATCGGCAACGTGATGTACCAGAACTTCCGGCCGTCGGCCGTGCTGGACTGGGAGATGGCCACCGTCGGGCCACGGGAGTTCGACGTTTCGTGGATCATCTTCGCTCACAAGGTGTTTCAGGAGCTGGCGGGCCTCGCGACGCTGCCCGGACTGCCCGACGTAATGCGCGAAGACGATGTACGCGCGACCTACAAGAACCTGACGGGCGTCGAGGTGGGCGACCTGCGCTGGTTCTACATCTACTCGGGCGTGGTGTGGTGTTGCGTGTTCATGCGCACCGGCGCCCGCCGGATGCACTTCGGTGAGATGGAACGCCCCGATGACATCGAGTCGCTGTTCTATCACCGGTCACTGTTGGAGAAGCTCTTGGAAGGAACCGCCTAAATGCTCGGCCCCATGGACGAATTCCCGATCCACCAGGTACCGCAACCGATTGCGTGGCCCGGGTCCAGCGACCGGAACTTCTACGATCGCTCGTACTTCAACGCCCACGACCGCACCGGGGACATCTTCGTCATCACCGGTATGGGCTACTACCCCAACCTCGGCGTGAAGGACGCGTACTTCCTGGTGCGGCGCGGCGATACCCAGACCGCTGTCCATCTGTCCGACGCCATCGACCAGGACCGGCTGAACCAGCACGTGGGTGGCTACCGCGTCGAGGTCACCGAGCCGCTGCACAAGATCCGCATCGTGCTCGACGAGACCGACGGCATCGCGGCGGACCTGACCTGGGAGGGCCTGTTCGACGTCGTGCAGGAACAACCGCATCTGATGCGGCAGGGCAACCGGGTGTCACTGAACGCCCAGCGCTTCGCCCAGGTCGGTTCCTGGACCGGCCATCTCGCCATCGACGGCGAGGAGATCAAGGTCGACCCGGCGACGTGGATCGGCTCGCGTGACCGATCGTGGGGTATCCGCCCGATCGGTGAGCCCGAGCCTGCCGGCCGGCCGGCAGATCCGCCGTTCGAGGGCATGTGGTGGCTGTATGTCCCCATGGCCTTCGAAGAGTTCGCGCTCGTGATGATCGTCCAGGAAGCCCCCGACGGCTTCCGCTCGCTCAACGACTGCACCCGGGTCTGGAAGGACGGCCGGGTCGAGCAGCTGGGCTGGCCGCGAGTGAAGATTCACTACCGCTCGGGCACCCGCATTCCCACCGGCGCCACCATCGAGGCGACGGCGCTGGACGGCTCGCCGGTGCGGTTCGACGTGGAGTCCAAGCTGCCGTGCCCGATTCACGTCGGCGGCGGCTATGGCGGCGACTCGGACTGGCTGCACGGCATGTGGAAGGGCGAGAAGTTCACCGAGCGACTCACCTACGACATGAACGACCCGGCGATCGTGGCCCGCTCCGGCTTCGGCGTCATCGACCACGTCGGCCGCGCGGTGTGCCATGAGGGCAACAAGCCACCGGCGGAAGGTTGGGGCCTGTTCGAGCACGGCGCGCTCGGCCGGCACGACCCATCCGGCTTCCCGGACTGGCTGACGGTCGCTCCCTAGTCCCCTACGTTGGTGGCTCGACTGTGAGGGCTGTGCACCAGAGGACGGGGAGAACCTGTACACAGCCCTCACAGTCGAGCGAGTTCAGGCAGCCCACCACAGGGCCGCGGCCAGCGCCAGTTCCACCAGGCAGTAGAACCAGTTGGGGTAGAACGCAGTTCGCTGATCGATCACTGCCGAGACGACCCGGCCAACGGCCATGCCGGCCAACGCAACGCTCACCGTGAGCACGATGCCGGAACGAATCTGCGCCGGGGCGGTGATCGAGTAGCCCAAGACGGCGGCGATCGCCAGGCCGAAACCTCCGTAGACCGCGCGCACCTCGGCCCGAGATACCGCCTGTCCCAACGTGATCCCGAACGGCCTCAGCATCGCCGCCGGAGCTGACAGCGCGCGCAAACCCATGGCGGCGAAGAACACCGCGCTGATACCGATGACTACGGCAGAAGCTGTGGACACCTGCTAAAGCTTAGAGTCGCCACATTTCGCGTTCCGTGGCAGCCTGCTCAAATGCCCGGTGACGGAACGTTTCCGGCTTGCGCACCTTCGCAAAGCGATGAAGGTCGGCAATAAGTGCGGTGGTCGCCTCTGTCCACCAATTCATAGCCGCCGCTGCGGGCCGGAAGGCAACAACAGGTGCACGAGTAGCCATCGCGATATCCCTTCACGAACTCCGACGAAGGTGATGTCGCGCTACCCGGCGACGTTCACGTCGGCTCTAGTGCTGAAGTTCAGCAACGGGGGTCGTCGGTGTATTCCCGGGTGCTTGTGAGTAAGAGTCGCGAGTTTTGGCGCTCAGGCTGACTTTGCCGCCCGCTGCGTCGCCCGACCGAACACCATGGACTCGTCGATGCGGTCGAGCCGGTGGTCGATGACGTCGAGCACGTAGTTGTGTCGCACGTGCCACGGCCGATGCGTGCCGGATTTGGGCAGCGCGTGCGGGTTGCGATTGATGTAGCCGGCATCCAGATCGAACGTCTTCTTCTCGGCCATCGGCACGTCACCCAGATGCGGGTAGGCGTGCGTATAGCCGTGAGAGTCCATGTACGCCACCAGCTTCGCGAAGGCGCGCGCGGTCATGTCGGCGCGCAGGGTCCACGATGCGTTGGTGTAGCCCAAGCACCAGGCCATGTTCGGCACGTCGTCGAGCAGGAACTCCTTGTAGACGAACCGGCCGGAAGGCTTGAACTCGACACCGTCAATGCTCATCGTGATGCCGCCGAGTGCCTGCAACTGCAGCCCCGTCGCGGTGACGATGATGTCGGCGTCAACGCGCCCACCGGATTTCAGCACGATGCCCGAGGCGTCGACATGGTCGATGTGGTCGGTGATGACCTCGGCCCGACCATCGCTGATGGCCTTGAAGATGTCACGGTCGAGCACCGCGCACAACCGCTGATCCCACGGGTCGTACTTCGGGTTGAAGTGCACGTCCACCGGATACCCGGCGGGCAGCGCCGCGGAGACCCGCTTGCGGATGAGCCGGCGGCCACCCTTGGGGAACTTGCGGAGCAGGTTGTAGCTCAGCACCCCGATGAGCACATTTCGGAACCACACCAGACGATGAGCCAGCTTGTCCGGCAACAACTTCCGGATCGCCGTCACCATGGGGTCGATCCGCCACTGGGACATCAGGTAGGTCGGGGACCGCTGCAGCATGGTCACCTTGCCGGCAGTCTCGGCCAACGCCGGCACCAGGCTGACCGCGGTCGCACCGCTGCCGATGACTGCCACCCTCTTGCCGGCATAATCCAGTGACTCCGGCCAGAACTGCGGGTGCACGACCTCGCCCGCGAAGTTCTCGATGCCCGGGAACTCTGGGGTGTAGCCCTCGTCGTAGTTGTAATAACCGGTGCCGCAGAACAGGAATCGGCCGCGATAGGACTTGGCCACGCCGTTCTGCACGGTTTGCACCGTCCAGGTGTCGGTCTCCGAGTCCCAGTTGGCGGACTGAACGTGGGTGTCGAAGTTGATGTGTCGATCGATGCCGTAGGTGTGGGCCGCGGTGGTCAGGTACTCGCGGATGTGATCGCCGTCGGCGATGTTCTCCGGCCGGGTCCACGGTTGATAGGGAAAGCTCAGCGTGAAGATGTCGCTGTCGGAGCGAATTCCCGGGTAGCGGAACAGGTCCCAGGTGCCACCGACGCGCGACCGCCGCTCCAGCACCGTGTAGGTCAGGTGCGGGTTGCGCTGCTGCAGTCGGTAGGCGGCTCCGATGCCAGAGATTCCGGCGCCGATGATCAACACGTCGAAGAATTCGGCGTCTCCGCCCATCATGAATCTCCTTTGATCCGCCGCGGTACCGCTGGTACCACCTCACCTTAGGACATCGCTACCCGAGGCGGTCGAACTGCCGCGCGGTGCCGACGAGTAGCGCGCGCAATTGCTGATTGACCTGGTCCGGGCGTTCCAAGTTGGCGCAGTGCCCACCACTCAGCTCGACGAACGACCACAGGTTCGGGACGTTGTTGGCAATCCGGCGGGATGCCGCGATGGGCAACAGCCGGTCGGCGGAACTACCGATGACCAGTGCCGGCACGGTGAGATTCGCCAGATCGATGTGATGGGAGTCGAGGCTGTCGACCAGAACACTGGTCCAGCCGCTGCGCCCGGCTGCCGACGTCCCCTCGAACAACTCGAAGACGTAGTCGACGACCGCCGGATCAGCGTCGTGGCCGACCGCGATCAGCGCGACGAACTGACGCGCCGCCTTACGTGAGCCCGGCACCAAGGGGGCGCCACCGAACGTCTTGAGCAGTCGGCGGGCCGCGCTGACCCGGGACTTCGCCAGCGGCCTCGGCAGTTGTAACAGCTGCACCAGTTTCAGCAGGTCGCCTGTGGTGGTGTTGATCAGTGCGACCGCATTGGCACATTCGGTGACCCGGTGCGGGTAGCGCTGGGCCCACGACGTGATGGCGATGCCACCCATCGAATGCCCGGCAAGGACGGCCCGCTCCCCTGGCCTGAGCGTCGCGGCCAGCACGGAGTCGAGATCGGCCGCGAGGAAATCGAGATTGTACCGGTTGCGGCCCTGGGGCGCCTCGCTGCGGCCATGTCCGCGGTGGTCATAGGTGATGACCCGGTAGTCGGTGGCCAGGTCGGCGATCTGATTGCCCCACACGCCGATGGCGCAGGTGATGCCGTGTGCCAGCACGATCGGCCGGGCGCCCTCCGGGCCGAACACCTCAGCATGCAGGCGGGTGCCGTCGACCGCCTCGATCTCCAGAGACCGGCCGGCCGGGGGTGCCGCGGGACGTCCGGGTTTGACCAGGTGGGGCTGTCTGAAGGCGGTCATAACTGCTCCGTTCGGGTTCGGCGACATTGCCGACGGGACATCCCGTACCAGCAACACTACCTACATCACCAGCACCGATTTGACCGTCTTTCCCAGTGTGGCGTCCTGCCACGCGTCAGCAAAGCTTTCAAACGGATATGTCCGCACCATTTTCTCCACGGGCAGCTCACCCCGGAGCACGTGTCCGGCAAGGCGCGGGATGAAGGTGTGGGGCTCGCTGTCGCCCTCGATGACGCCCTGTACCCGCAGGCCGTTGGCCAGGATCAGGCCGACCGGCAGCTCGGCGGTCAGCGCTCCCAGGCCCACCAGCGCGAGGGTGCCGCACTTACGCAGCAGCGTCAGCGCGGTGCTGATGACGTCGGCACGTGCGGTGGTGTCGACGGCCAGCGTCGCACCGCCGCCGGTGAGTTCCACGACCTCAGCCGACAGCTGCTCCGACGCCGAGTCGACCGCACCGGTGGCACCCAATTCGATTGCCAGAGCGCGTCGTTCGGTAATCGGATCAACCGCGACGATGGATCGACAGCCGGCGATGCGGGCGCCCATCACTGCCGACAGCCCGACCGCCCCGGCCCCGTACACCACCAGGGCATCCGCCGGTCCGGCCGCGAGGGTGTTCAGCACTGCACCGACTCCGGTCTGCACGCTGCACGCCAAGGGCGCCGCCAGTGTCGCGTCGATCGCTTCCGGCAGGGCGATCACATTGGACATCTTCGCCATGGCGTGGGTGGCGAAGCTGGACTGGCCGAAGAACCCGCCCCGAACCGGTTGACCGTCCAACCGCAGCGCACTCGATTCGTCGCCGCGGTCGCCGCTCATGTTCAGGCGCGCCGCGTTGTCGCAGTACGCCGGCGTGTCGGAGGTGCAGGCCGGGCACTGCCCGCAGCTCGCGAAGGTCAAAACCACCTGCCGGCCGACGTCGATACTGGCGTCCGGTCCGGCAGCGAGGACGGTGCCGGCGCCCTCGTGGCCGAACACCATCGGCAGTCGTTTGTCCGGCCACCGCGCAGATGTGCTGATGTCGGTGTGGCAGATGCCGACCGCGTCGATGCCGACGAGCACCTCGTCGCCCTGCGGTTGTCGAATCTGGACATCGGTCAGCTCAGGGGCAGAGCCTGCGTGGAGCAGCACCGCGGCGCGTGCGTCGATCATGCCGGGATGTTAGATGGTGACATCCTGCGACGAAATTGAGGACACCATGCGCGCCATTCAGATCGCCCGGTTGGACGGCCCGTCGGCAGCCGAACTGAATGAAATTCCCGAACCGGCCCACACCGACGAGGTGGTCATCGAGGTGCATGCCGCGGGAGTGGCCTTCCCCGACGCACTGCAATCCCGCGGTCTGTATCAGCACAAGCCCGAACTGCCGTACGTGCCGGGCGCTGAGCTCGCCGGGGTGGTCCGCAGTGCGCCCGACGATGCGCACGTGGCAGCCGGCGACCGGGTTGCGGCCTTGACCATGTTGTCCGGGGCGATGGCCGAAGTCGTTGCGGTACCGGCAGATCGGGTCTTCAAATTGCCCGACACGGTGTCGTTCGAGGCCGGCGCGGGCCTGCTGTTCAACGACCTGACGGTGCACTGCGCGCTGCGTACCCGCGGCCGGTTGGCACCGGGTGAGACGGTGCTGGTACACGGCGCGGCCGGCGGCATCGGCACGTCGACCCTGCGGCTGGCCCCGGCATTCGGCGCGGCCCGCACCATCGCGGTGGTGAGCTCTGAGGACAAGGCCGAAATCGCCCGCGCGGCAGGGGCTTCCGATGTCGTGCTGGCCGACGGCTTCAAGGACGCAGTGCGCGAGCTGACCGGTGGGCGCGGCGTCGACGTGATCCTCGATCCGGTCGGTGGCGACCGGTTCACCGACTCGCTACGGTCGCTGGCACCGGGTGGCCGGCTGCTGGTGGTGGGCTTCACCGGCGGCGACATCCCGACGATCAAGGTGAACCGGCTACTGCTCAACAACGTCGATGCGGTCGGCGTTGGTTGGGGCGCGTGGGCCGGGACTCATCCCGGCTACCTCGCCGAGCAGTGGGCCGAACTCGAACCGCTGCTGGCCTCCGGTGCCGTCGTCCCGCCCGAGCCGGTGGTCTATCCGTTGGAGCGCGCCGCCGAGGCTATTGCGTCGCTGGAAAACCGTTCGGCCAAGGGCAAAGTCGTCGTCAGCGTGCGCTGACAAATGGCTGGGGTCAGCGTGCGCTGACAAATGGCTGGGGTCAGTGTCCGCTGACCGGCAGCACCAGCCGGGACTGCCCGCCGTCGCCGTGCGCGACGGTGTGCACCGACGGCACCATCCGCACCGCGGTGCCCAGCGGGTCGCCGGTACCCAGGTTGCGGGCGAACCGTGGAAAGCAGCCGCCGGCGATGAGCAGGCGGATCCGATGGCCCGCCGGGAATCGGTACGCGGTCGAATCGAGTTCCAGACGAAGTGGCCCCGACGGGTCGTCAGCCGCAGTGAGCCGCAGGTAGCCGTCGGTGACGTTGTTCGAGTGTCCTTCTGGCCCAACATCGCTGATCCGGACGAACACGTCGGCATGCGGATTGTCGGTGCGGTGGGCCAGTTCGACGTATGGGGTGCCGATGAGGTCCAGGTCGGTGGCCAGCATCGGGCTGGTGAACGTCAATACGTCCGACCGTCCGGCCAGTTCGGTGTCGTCGACATAGCCGGATTTGCCCGAGACCAGAAGGCGCCCACCGACGCTCGGCGTGGGGTCGGCTGGGTCGTAGACAAAGGTCGACGGCGCCCCGTCGGCCGGCGGGGTGTCCGCCAGTGCCCCTCCCGGATGCAGGTGCCACACCCGTTCGAGCGCGGGCGGCGGCCAGCTCTGCATGTCGAGCCAATCACCGCCGGCGACGCAGATCCGCACCGGCGCAGCAGCGCGGCGTGATCCGTCCAACCAGTGCAGCGATTCCCGCATGGCCTCGGTGCCGCCGTCGCCGTGGGTCCAAGGCCCCACGGTCAGCGCGACCTCGACTCCGCGAGCCCGTAGTCGCCGATACTGCTCCAGGGTCTGGTCCACGAATGCGTCCTGCCACCCGGTGATCAGCAAGACCGGTCCACGCAGGTTGTCCAGCGCTGCCGCCACACCGGTTTCCGCCCAGTACGGCGCCGTCGGGTCCGCGTGCTCCATCCATGTGTTGAACCACGGCGTGCGGCCGCCCAGCAGTTCGGCTGCGGCCGGGTCCAGCGGCAGTGTCTCCAACACCGGCTTCAGGGTTCGTGGCGTCGCCATGCCGCGCAGAATCTGGCGGATCCAGCCGCCGCGATGCTGCCAGGCCACCTGATAGCTCCAGCCCAGGAAGTCGCCGAGCGCAAATGATCCGGTGCTCCACACTGATTTGCCGAAATCGTGCGGCCCCTTGGTGATCACCGTGGTGGTCTGGTCGGCGGGGTGGTCGACCAGCAGCGCCAATTGGGTGAATCCCAGATAGGACGCGCCGACTGTCGCGAATTCACCTGTGTACCAGCGCTGTTCGCGCAGCCACTTGACTGTGTCGGCACCGTCGTCGACCTCGTGCCGGCCGGGCTCGAAGGCGCCGTCGGACCCGAACGTCCCGCGGGTGCTCTGCAACACGACGTGGTAGCCCTGGCCGGCGTACAGCCCGGCGAACACCCGATTCGGCAGACCATTGCGGCCGTACGGCCCCCTCATCAGCAGCGTGCCGACGGGCCGCCGGACCTGCGGTGCGTAGTGGTCGGCCAACAGCACCGCTCCGTCACGCATCGGCACCGGCAGCGACCGTTCGACCCTGAATCCCGAGGCCCGCGGCAGATCCAGCCGACGGGTCAGTGCGCGGGCCCCGAGCCACGCCAGGGTGTCGCGTCGCACGTCAGTTTCTCCTCTAAGGTCATTGCGGGTCTGCAACCATTTTGCACGGCGGCCCACCCACAGCAACCAACCTGCAAACTGTGATTTCATCGACAAGTCTGGCGACCTGCGAAGGGATGCACATGAATGCACCGCTGCTGACCCGGCGACGATTTTTCGGTGGTTCAGCGCTGGCCGCGGCGTTCAGCGCGATGCCGATCAACGTGCAGCGCGCCCTGGCCGAACCGATCGTGCCGAAACCGATCGAACATGTGGTCCTGTTGATGCAGGAGAACCGCTCGTTCGACCACTATTTCGGCACCATGCCCGGCGTTCGCGGGTTCGATGATCCGAACGCGGCCAAACTCCCCAACGGCGCCAGTGTGTTTCAGCAACCAGACCCAGAGAACCCGGACGGCTACACCTTGCCGTTCCACCTGGACAGCTCGCGGAACAGCGTGCAGAAGATCCCGTCCACCTCGCACGCCTGGTCAGTACAGCACGACGCGCTGGCCGGCGGCCGGATGGACAACTGGCTGCCAGCACACCGCAAGGCCGACGGCGTTAACGGTCCCTACGTCATGGGGTACTACCAGCGCGAAGACATTCCATTCCACTTCGCACTGGCCGACGCCTTCACGGTCTGCGACGCTTACCACTGCTCGGTACTGGGGCCGACGTGGCCGAACCGCATGGTGTGGATGACCGGCACCATCGACCCGGCAGGCAGCCACGGCGGGCCGATCATCAAGAACGTCGCGCCGAACGGCGGCTACTCATGGACGACCTACCCGGAACGCCTCGAGGCGGCCGGGGTCAGCTGGAAGGTCTACAACGAGACCGACGACTACGGGCTGAACGTCCTCCAGCAATTCACCCAGTTTCAGCGGGCGCCGCATGATTCGCCGTTGTACCGCAAGGGAATTGCGCCCTCACCGCTCGGTTCCTTCGATGCGGACGCCCGCGCCGGCCGATTGCCCGCGGTGTCGTGGGTCATACCGAGCGCGGCGGCGTGTGAGCATCCCGACTACCGTCCCGCTGACGGGGCCAAGTTCATCGCCGACCGGATCAATGCCATCGCGGCCAATCCGGACCTGTGGGCGAAGACGGTCTTCATCCTCAACTACGACGAAAACGACGGCCTCTTCGACCACGTGGTGCCGCCGCTGCCCCCAGCCGGCACCCCCGACGAGTTCGTGCGCAACCAACCGATCGGCGGCGGCTACCGAGTGCCGTGCATCATCGTCTCGCCGTGGACAGCCGGCGGCTGGGTCGCGGGCGAACGGTTCGACCACACCTCGGTCCTGCGGTTCCTGGAGTGGTTCACCGGGGTCCGCGAACCCAATATCTCGGCCTGGCGGCGCCACACCTTCGGCGACCTGCGGTCGGCGCTACGGCTCGATCAGTCGACCGGGCAGCCGGTACAGTTCTCCGACGTTGACCAGGAAGTGTTGCGCGCCAACGCTTCCGACCAACTCCCCGCCCCCGTGGTGCCGCCGGCTCCGCAGAGTCAGCCGACGCAGGCGGCGGGCACCAAGCCGCGGGTGCCGTAGCGAACCGCGTATCGCAAGCCGTTGGCTAGAAGGCATCAGTCGCCAGCTCCATGATGTCGGTATCCAACGTCTGGATCACTTCCCGGACCGACGACAACAACGGCAGCATGTTGTTGGCGAAGAACTTCGCAACGGCCACTTTGCCGGTGTAGAACGCACGGTCGCGTTCGGTCGCCCCGGCAAGTGCGGTCTGGCCAATCTCAGCGGCGAGAATCAGCCGCCAACCAATCATCAGGTCGCCGACCGCCAGCAGGAAGCGCACCGAGCCGAGGCCCACCTTGTACAGCTGCTCGGGGTTTTCCTGGGCGGCCATGAGGTAACCCGTCAACGTCGCGGCCATCGCCTGCACATCCGCCAGAGCGATTGCCAGCCGGTCGATTTCGGGCTTCAGGTCAGCCGAACCGGCTTCGATCGTTGCCGAAATCTGACTGGAAACGTGGGCGAGAGCGGCTCCCTGATCCTTGATGATCTTGCGGAAGAAGAAGTCCAGCGACTGGATTGCCGTCGTGCCTTCGTAGAGCGCGTCGATCCGCGCATCCCGGACGTACTGCTCGATCGGGTAGTCCTGCAGATATCCGGACCCGCCCAGGGTCTGCAACGACTCGGAGAGCACCTCGTAGGCACGCTCGGAGCCGACGCCTTTCACGATGGGCAACAGCAAGTCGTTGACGCGGCCAGCCAGGTCAGCATCGGCACCCGAAACCAGTTGCGCTACATCAGGACTCTGATACGCGGCGGTGTACAGGTAGACCGACCGCAGCCCCTCGGCGTACGCCTTCTGGGTCATCAGGCTGCGTCGAACGTCCGGATGTTCGATGATCGCTACCCTGGGCGCGGTCTTGTCCGCCATGCGAGTGAGGTCCGCGCCCTGAATGCGCTCCTTGGCGTAGGCCAGCGCGTTGAGGTAGCCGGTGGACAGGGTTCCCGCCGCCTTCACACCCACGGTCATGCGGGCGTTCTCGATCACCTTGAACATCTGCGCGATGCCGTTGTGCACGTCACCGACGAGATAGCCGACAGCCGGCTTTCCGTGGGCACCGAACGTCAGCTCACAGGTGGGCGACGACTTGATGCCCATCTTGTGCTCCACGCCCGTGACGAACACCCCGTTGCGCTCGCCCAATTCAAGGGTGTCCGGGTCGAACAGGAAGTTGGGCACGAAGAACAAGCTCAGCCCCTTGGTACCGGGGCCGGCCCCAACGGGGCGGGCGAGTACCAGGTGGAAGACATTCTCGGCGGTGTCACCGACATCGCCGCCGGAGATGAAGCGCTTGACGCCCTCGATGTGCCAGGTGCCGTCGGGCTGTGCGATCGCCTTGGCCCGTCCCGCCCCGACATCGGACCCGGCGTCCGGCTCGGTCAGCACCATGGTGCCGGCCCAGCCCCGGTCCATCGCCAGTCGGGCCCAGCGCTGCTGCTCTTCGGTACCGACCTCGGCAAGCGTGTGGGCCATCGCCGGTCCGAGGCCGTAGAGGAACATGGCCGCCGGGTTGGCGCAGATGGCCATTTCCTGGATCGCCCACACCAGCGGGGCCGGCGCCGGCGTGCCGCCGGCCCGCTCGTCCAGACCGACTCGCCACCACTCGGCGTCCTTCACCGCCAGCACGGTCTTGGCCAGCAGATCGGAAATCGTGATCCGGTGCTCGTCTGGCAGAAACACCGGCGGGTTGCGGTCGCCCTCGACGAACGGCTCCGCGACGACCTCTTCGGCGAAGCGCACGACCTCGTCGAGCATGGCTCGCGCCGTGTCGGCATCGAGGTCACCGTAGCCACCCGCGTCCAGCACAGCACCCAGCGGCAGCATCTCGAACAGATTGAATTCCAGATCACGCACGTTGGCGATGTAGTGGCTCACACACAAAGGATCAGCGGCTGCGAAAACGTACGCAACCGTAGGTAGAGACAACCTACGGTTACGCAGCCGAAGGGTGTGAGGTCAGGTCACGACCTGACCCGAGTCACAAGGTGCAGCGGGATCAGAGCTGGACGACGACGCTCTTGTTCTTCAGGTAGGCCTCGAGGCCTTCGCGGCCGAATTCCTGACCCCAGCCGGACTGCTTGTAACCGCCGAACGGCAGGTCGTGGTCGAAGACCAACTGGCAGTTGACCTGCACGCTGCCGGCCTGGAGTCGTTTTACGATTCGGTGTGCCCGGCTGACGTTGGTCGTCCATGCGGTGGCCGCCAGTCCATAGCTGGTGTCGTTGGCCATGGCGACGGCCTCGTCCTCGGTGTCGAACGGCAGGATGCTCACCACTGGCCCGAAGATCTCCTGCTGATACAGACGCATTCCGGGGTCCACGTTGGTCAGCACGGTCGGATGCACGAAGTAGCCCTTGCGGTCCAGCCGGTAGCCGCCGGCCACCACCTCGACGCCGGCGCTGCGACCCTCGTCGATGAAGCCCATCACTCGACTGAGCTGCTTGGCGCTGATCAGCGGGCCGCTCATCACGCCCTCTTCCGACGGGCCACCGAGTTTCATGAAGTTCGCGACGCCGGCGATGCCCTCGACCACCTGGTCGTAGACGCCGCGTTGCA
>JARLGS010000472.1 GCA_031292695.1 Mycobacterium sp.
ATTTGCGCACATGGGTGCGCTCGACGTTCTCTCTGAGTGGCCGGTGCCAACCAGCGCGGCTGCGGTCGTCGGACCGGCCGGTGTGCTGGCCTCCCGCGGCGATACCACCCGCCGGTTTCGTTTGGCATCGGTCACCAAACCCCTGGTCGCCCGGGCCGCGCAGATCGCCGTAGAAGAGGGCGTCGTCGAGTTGGACACCCCGGCCGGCCCGCCGGGATCAACGGTGCGGCATCTGCTGGCCCACGCCTCAGGGCTGGCCATGCAGACCGCCGATGTGATCGCGGCGCCGGGCACCCGCCGGGTGTACTCCAGCGCCGGATTCGCGGTGCTGGCCCAGACATTGGAGGTCGAGGCCGGCATCGAATTCGGCCGGTATCTCCGCGAAGCGGTGTTCGAGCCGCTGGGTATGACCGACTCTGACCTGGAGGGCGGCGCCGCGGCCGCGGGATTCGGCGGCTGGTCGACGGTGGCCGACCTGGTGGCGTTCGCCGGTGACCTGTTGCGTCCGGTGCTGGTGTCGGAACCGATGCACGCGGACGCGACGTCGGTGCAGTTCCCCGGGCTGGCCGGGGTGCTGCCGGGATTCGGGTCGCAGCGTCCGAATGACTGGGGTCTGGGCTTCGAGATCCGGGACGGCAAGAGCCCGCACTGGACGGCGCCGGAAAACTCACCGCGGACGTTCGGTCACTTCGGGCAGTCGGGCACATTCATCTGGGTGGATCCGGTGGCCGACCTGGCATTGATTGTGCTGACCGACCGCGACTTCGGGGACTGGACGTACGCGCTGTGGCCGCAGGTGTCCGCGGCCGTCCTGCGTGAATTCGGTGCGGGTTAGCGAACGACGCCGATCAGGCTGTCGATCCAGCCGCGCGCGAAGAAGAGCAGGAAGCCGGCCGCGACCACCCACAACAGCGGGCTGATCTGACGGCCCCGGCCGGACGCCGCGCGCAGCACTGCCCAGGCGATGAAGCCGACGCCGATGCCGTTGGCGATCGAGTACGACAGCGGCATCACCGCCACGGTCAGCACTACCGGCAGGGCCACGGAGAAGTCGGAGAAGTCGATCTCGCGTAGCACCGAGACCATCAGGGTGCCGACGATCACCAGCGCGGCCGCCGCGACTTCGGTGGGCACGATTGCCGTCAGCGGCGTCAAGAACATGGCGGCCAAGAACAGCCCGCCGGTGACCAGACTGGCCAGAC
>JARLGS010000473.1 GCA_031292695.1 Mycobacterium sp.
ACAAATATAAATAAAAATTTTACCAAAACAACACTATTTTCTAAACCAACGCCCCCAACAAACCCCCGTTTTTCACCGGGGGGGGGGGGGGTTAACCTCCCCCCCCCCCCCCGCGGTGCTTTCCGAAATTCCCACCTACTCGTCGTCGTGACCCCACCCACATAGCTAGAAGAGCTAAACTTCAGTTCCATGAGCTCAAAGACGTCGATCGCCGCCGTCGCGGCACTGGCCGTGGTGAGCTGGGGCGCATCAGCGACGATCGCCTGGGCCGATCCCACTCCCGATCCCGCGCCCGCGCCACAGGGCCCCGGTGCGCCCAACGCCGCAGGACCGAAGACCAGCATCACCGGTGACGGACTGTTCATCGTCGGTAAGGACATCGCACCCGGCACGTACGCCACCGACGGCCCGGTCGGTGACCGCCGGTGCTACTGGCGCCGGATGAACAACCCGGACCCGCACGCCAAGGACAACGTCATCGACAGCGCAATGACCGCCAAACCCCAGGTCGTGCTGATCGACCCCACCGACAAGGCGTTCAAGACCAGCGGCTGCCAGCCGTGGCACGTCACTGATGCCGCACCGGATTCGACCGGACCCGGCCCGAACCTGTCGCCGCAAGCCCGGGCCGCCATGACCATCTTGAACGGGCTCGGCGGATTCGGCGGTGGTCCGGCACCGGCACCGGCGCCCGCTCCCCCGGCACCAGCGCCGGCCCCCACGCCCTAGCGCTTTCGGCATTGTCCGCGAGGACGAGTGATCCACGGCAGCAGGCGAACGCACTCGGTAAGGCATCCTTAGCGCCATGAACGTCGACGCACTGCTGCAATCGATCCCTCCGCTGGCGGTGTACCTCGTCGTCGCGGGCGTGATCGGGCTGGAGAGCCTGGGCGTCCCCCTGCCCGGCGAGATCATCTTGGTTGCCGCCGCGCTGATGTCTTCGCGGCACACCCTGGCCGTCGACCCGGCCGTCGTCGGACTGTCGGCCGCTGCGGGCGCCATCATCGGAGACTCGATCGGGTACAGCATCGGCCGCCGATTCGGCATGTCGCTGTTCGAGCGTCTGGGACGACGGTTCCCCAAACACTTCGGGCCGGGCCATGTGGCGCTGGCGCGCCGAATCTTCAGCCGCTGGGGCGTTTGGGCAGTGTTCCTCGGCCGGTTCGTGGCGCTGTTGCGCATCTTCGCCGGGCCGCTGGCCGGGGCCCTCAAGATGCGGTACGGGCACTTCCTGGCAGCCAACGCGGCCGGCGGCCTGGTCTGGGCCTGCGGCACTACGGCCGTCGTCTACTACCTGGGGCTGGCCGCCGAGAAGTGGTTGGCGCGATTCTCCTGGGTGGCACTGCTGGTCGGTGCGGTCGTAGCCCTGACGTTCACGCTGCTGTTGAAAGAACGCACCGCGAAGGCCATCGAAGAATTGGAATCCGAGCACGACTGGGACACGCTGCGTCAGTCCTGACTCACATCACACGACATGGACGAAGTGTCGTCAACTTACGGTTGACGACCCACCATCGTCAACCTATGGTTGACGCATGAGCGAATCAGCGCACACGTCGGCCCCCAACCCCATCGCCGGCACCATCCGTCTCGACGATCTGATCGCAGCGATCAAGAAGGTGCACCGCGAACCACTCGATCAACTCACCGACGCCATGCTGGCGGCTGAACATCTCGGCGATATCGCCGACCATCTCATCGGTCACTTCGTCGACCAGGCCCGCCGCTCCGGCGCGTCCTGGACCGATATCGGCAGCAGCATGGGCGTCACCAAGCAGGCCGCCCAGAAGCGCTTCGTCCCCAAGGAACCGAAGTTCGATGCCATGGACCCCAAGGACGGATTCAGCCGCTTCACCCCCCGCGCCCGCAATGCCGTCGTCGCCGCCCAGGAAGCGGCCCGTACGTCGCGCAGTGCCGAGATCACGACCAACCACCTCACACTGAGCCTGCTCACCGATCCGGGATCCCTTGCCATGGTTCTGCTGGGCAATCAGGGCGTCACGGCAGAGCAGATCCGCACCGCCACAATCGCACCCACCGGCGACAGGGAACCCGCAGCACTGATCCCCTTTGCCGCCCCCGCCAAGAAGGTGCTTGAACTGACCTTCCGAGAAGCACTTCGGTTGGGGCACAATTACATCGGGACCGAACATATCCTGCTCGCGCTGCTCGAATCCGAGGACGCCGACGGGCCCCTGCGCGGGCTCGGCATCGACAAGCAACGTGTCGAGACCGAACTCGAAGCGATGCTCGAGGACTTCGTTGCCACGCAACGGGCAACCACCGAGAATCTGGACAAGGGTTGAGTGTCCACTGACAGGGACACGGCGCCCCACCGGTATCGGCGTGGTGGCCAGATCTATTCGGACTTTGCGGCGCAGTTGGTCGTTCGGGTGAGGCCGCGATGGCGGTATGCCATCATGCGATGCAGTCATAACGGAGAGGACGCGATGAGCACGGGCGTAAACGGCAATACGACGTACCGCTGGTTGGCGGGCTTGCTCAGCGTGTTGGCCCTGATGGCGACCACGCTGGCACCGTCTGCCGCGGCCGAGGCCAGCATCGGCAACGTCGGCGACACCTTGCGGGTGGACTACAAGGGTCTGGTCGCCGATGTCACCGTGCACAACGTGCTCCCGTCTGACGAACCGCCGGGATGGACCTGGAACGGCACCCCACGGTGGCGCAATCAGGGTGGCCCCTGGAAGTCCGACGTCACGGTCCACGTCATCTCGACGCCGAACCCCTTCTGGCTGGCCTCCGGCGCCACCTTCACCGGCGTCACCCCCTTTGCCGACGCCTACGTGTCCAAGCACACCGACGACCCCAACGCGCTGGAAGCCAAGCTGCTGAACGCACCCGCCGGGTCCACTGTCGACGGCGTCGTCTACTGGGACGTGTACCGCGGCCTGGTCAGCAACGTGGTCATGCTCAACCCCGCCACCGGCACGCACCTCGCGCAGTGGAATCTCTGGCAGCCGGGCACACCGATCCCCTGATCAGCCCGATGACGTTCCAGGTCCGACCGGCGCAAGCCGCGGATCTTGCCGAACTTGCGAAGGTCGCCGCGGCCACCTTTCCGTTGGCCTGCCCGCCTGCGTCGACGCCGGAGAACATCGCCGCGTTCATCGCGGCCAACCTGTCGACACGCCGCTTCGCCGACTATCTGCAGGATTCGAATCGGTGGGTGTTCGTCGCGCACGACACGGCCCGAATTCTGGGCTACACCATGCTGATTCGCGGCGTGCCCGACGACGCCGATGTGCAACGCGCGGTGCCGGACCGGCCGGCGATCGAACTGTCCAAGTGCTATGTGCTACCCGACTCACACGGCGGCAAGGTCGCAGCGATGCTGATGAATGCCTCAGTGGCGCACGCCGGCGAACTCGGCGCGCACTGCGTATGGCTCGGCGTCAATCAGGAAAACCAACGCGCCCAACGGTTTTACCGCAAGCACGGGTTCACGGTCGGGGGCACCAAGACGTTCCGGCTGGGCGCCGGGACCGAAAGCGACTACGTGTTGGTGCGCTCGCTGCCCTGAGCTGCTCGCGGGTCAAATGTGCAGCCGAGTGCCCGCGTGGGTCAGCGCCAACAAGCGGGACGTGGCGCGCAGGTACTTCTTGCGGAAGCCGCCGGCCAGCATTTCGTCGCTGAAGACGGTGTTCATCTTCTCGCCCGACGCCGCCACCGGAATACCGGCGTCGTACAGCCGGTCGATCAGCGAGACCAGCCGCAGCGCCACACTCTGGTCGTGCACCACGTGCACGCCGGTGATGAAAACCTCTTGCACGCCTTCGATCAGTGCGTGATACCGCGACGGGTGCATCGTGGCCAGGTGGGCACACAGCGCGTCGAAATCATCGAGCGTCGCGCCCGGCACGTCGATGGCCCAGGAGCGCACCTCGTCGTCGGACGGCGGCACCGGTGCCGACGGCAACGCACGCTGCCGGTAGTCCGGGCCCTCAACCCGGACGGTGGTGAAAATGCTTGACAGCGTGTTGATCTCCCGCAGGAAGTCCTGGGCCGCGAACCGGCCCTCGCCCAGCTGCTCGGGCAGCGTGTTGGAGGTGGCCGCGATCGACACGCCCCGCTCGACCAAAGCCGAGAGCAACCGGGAGATCAGGGTGGTGTTGCCGGGGTCGTCGAGCTCGAACTCGTCGATGCAGACCACCACGTACTCGGACAGCAGGTCGATGCACTCGATGAAGCCGAACACGCCGGCCAGCTGGGTCAGCTCGCCAAAGGTCGCGAATGCCGCCGGGCCTGCGTCGGCCCCGGCCAGCGTGTAGTACGTCGAGGCCAGCAGGTGGGTCTTGCCGACGCCGAACCCGCCGTCGAGATACATCCCCACCCCGGGCAGCGCCTCGCGCTTGCCGAAGAGCTTCTTCCTGCCCGCCCGCTGACGCACCGCGTCCTCGCAGAACTTGCCAGCCGACACCACCGCCGCGGTCTGCGACGGTTCACGCGGATCGGGCCGATAGGAGTCAAAGCTGACGGCGGCGAAGGTCGGCGGCGGAACGAGCTCTGCAATCAACCGTTCCGGAGTGACCGTCGGATGACGGTCGGTCAGATGTGCGACTTCGCTGGCCCCAGGCATCTAGGCACCATAGCGGCGTGTTGCAATGATTCACGTGCCCGATCCCGACGCTGCGACGCAGCTCACAGAGCTCAGCGAGGCCGGCGCCGTCTTCCAGACGGACGCCGCCACCGACGACGCCGCACTGCTCGCGCCGCTCTACGCCTACCCCGATCAGCTGGACCGGCCCTGGGTGAGAGCAAACATGATCACCAGCCTGGACGGCGGCGCCACCGACGACGGCAGTTCCGGCGGGCTGGCGGGTCCCGGTGACCGGGCACTGTTCGGCCTCATGCGCCAGCAGGCCGACGTCATCCTGGTCGGCGCGGCCACCGTCCGCATCGAGAACTACTCCGGCGCCCAGATGTCCGCGACCCAGCGGCAGGCCCGTCAGCGTCGGGGCCAGGCCGAGGTCCCGCCGATCGCGGTGATCACCCACAGCGCCGATATCCCGCACGATGCCAAGCTCTTCACCCGCACCGAGGTGCCGCCGCTGATCCTCACCAGCCGCGACAGCATCGACGACACCTGCCGCCGGTTCACCGGACTGGCCGAGGTCATCGACGCTTCGGGTGCCGCACCCGACCGCGTCGACCCGCACGTCGTCCTGCAAGTGTTTGCCGAGCGCGGGCTGCTGCGGGTGCTGACCGAGGGCGGCCCGTCGCTGCTGAGCATGCTGATCGAAGAGGACCTGCTCGACGAGATGTGCGTGACCATCGCGCCGATCCTCGTTGGTGGCCACGCCCGGCGAATCGCCTCGGGCCCCGGTGAGGCGCACACCCGAATGCGTCGCAGCCACGTCCTCACCGACAGCGCGGGCTACCTGTACACGCGCTACGTCCGCTGACGGGTCCCGGGCACCGGCATCGCTACTGTGGTGGCCATGCGTCGCCACCTGCTCCCGGCCCTGAGCCTGTCGACCGTCGTGTTGTCGACGGTCGTCGCGGGATGCGCGCCGCTGCTGGCCGCCAACCCCCGGTACGCCACCGACTCCGGCGCCCACCCGCAGGGTGCGGTCACCACAACCAAGACCCCCGAGGGACCGCCACCGATCGCGGCGCCCAAGAAAGACCTGGCCTGGCATGACTGCACCGCGCAGGTGTTCGGTGGTGCGACGGTGCCGCCGGCGCCCGGC
>JARLGS010000474.1 GCA_031292695.1 Mycobacterium sp.
AAGATGTCTAGGCGCCCGACGCGGGCGTCGTCGCAAGAGGCTGCACGACGGCGACGACAATGTGACGCAGGCGACCGGCTACAGCAGCAGCGGCGCGATACAGAGCAACGAGCGCAAGACCTACGACGCCATGAACTGGGTGACGACCGATGCCATCTCCAGTACCAGCACCCTCACCGAGACCACCAGCAGCGGCTACGACCTGAACGGGAATCTGACCGGCGAGCAGCTGGCGAACGGGGAGCTGCACCAATACGTGTACGACGGGGCGGGCGAGCGCACCTATACCTTCATCTACGGCGCAGGATTCACCGCGCTCAACGGAGAGCAGGACGTCTACGACGCCGCGGGGAACGGGTATTACAGCAGCAGGTTCGACGGCAGCAGCCACGAGGATTTCCTGGACGGCGACAACCGCGCCACCTCCTCGCTGGACTGGACGGCGACCGGCAGCACCCCCAGCATCACCACCACCGTCACGTTCGACCCGGATGGGAACACCCTGACGCGACAGCTCACCGAGCAGACGCCGTCGGGCAGCGAGACGCATAGCTACGGCTCGGCCTACAACGCCGCCGACTGGCTGATGAGCGAGCTGGACAGCGGGCCGGGGGCGGGGCAGACGACGACCTACAAGCGCGACGCCAACGGGGTGACGCGCAGCACCTCGGTGACCAGCACGGCGAGCAACGTGGTGACCGCGACCACGGACGAGCAGAACCGGGTGACGGCGCTGAGCGAGAACGTGGGCAGCCCGGCTTTCTCCAGCAGCTTCACCTGCGACACCAACAGCAACCTGACCAAGGTGGCCCTCAAGAGCGGCAGCGTCACCGTGCCGATGACCCTGACCTACGACAACGGCAGCCGGCTGACGAAGGTGGACGAGAGCAGCCCCGTCACCGGGACCACAGGCCTGACCAACACCTATAGCTATAGCTACGACGGGCTCAACCGCACCAGCAGCATCACGGCGAGGGTGAACGGGAGCAGCACAAGTACCACGCTGGGGCATAACGGGCTGGGCGAGCTGACGACGGCGGGAACCAAGAGCTACAGCTACAATCCAAGCGGCAACCTGCAAGCCGTGAGCGGTAGCGGCATCACCGAGACCTACAGCTACGGCGACACCACCCAGCCGGACGAGCTGACGGGG
>JARLGS010000051.1 GCA_031292695.1 Mycobacterium sp.
ACCGGCTCCGACAAGGACTACCAGGGCTATCTGTCGACGATGATCGAAGGCAGCTACGACCTCAACGGCCGCCGGATGCAGTCCTACAACCGCATCATCATCGCCCAGGGCACCCCGCCGAAGCCCGGCATGCGCTACCTGATCCAGCTGACCGTCACCACCTACGCCGAACACGCCAAGGACCAGGCCGGCGACATCGAGCAGATCATCAAGGGCTTCAGCGTCGGCCCCAAGTAGTCAGGCCGCTCGGCCCCGCCCGCGGTGCCGAGCTCTCACGCTCAATCGGCACTAAGCTCGCGCCATGAGTCAATGGACCGCAGCGGACCTGCCCTCGTTCGCCGGCCGCACCGTCATTGTCACCGGCGCCAACAGCGGCCTCGGCGAGGTCACCGCCCGCGAATTGGCCCGGGTGGGCGCCAAGGTCATCCTGGCCTGCCGCAACACCGCCAAGGGCGACGCCGCCGCCGCGGGCATGACCGGCGACATCGAGGTGCGGGCGCTGGATCTGCAGAATCTTGAGTCGGTACGGACGTTCGCCGCCGGCGTCGAAACGGTCGACGTACTGATCAACAATGCCGGCATCATGGCGGTGCCGTATGCGCTGACCGCGGACGGCTTCGAAAGCCAGATCGGCACCAACCACCTGGGCCATTTCGCGCTGACCAACCTGCTGCTGCCGAAGATCTCCGACCGGGTGGTCACGGTGTCGTCGATGATGCACCTGCTGGGCCACATCAGCCTCAAAGACCTGAACTGGAAGTCCCGGCCGTACTCGGCATGGTTGGCCTACGGGCAGTCCAAATTGGCCAATCTGCTGTTCACCAAGGACCTGCAGCGCCGGCTCTCGCTGGCCGGCTCACCGGTGCGGGCGCTGACCGCGCATCCCGGCTATTCGGCCACCAACTTGCAGGGCCAGACAGGCAACG
Source organism: Mycobacterium sp. (assembly GCA_031292695.1). Lineage (GTDB taxonomy): Bacteria > Actinomycetota > Actinomycetes > Mycobacteriales > Mycobacteriaceae > Mycobacterium. Next base: position 927 of record JARLGS010000051.1, read on the forward strand.
ATTTCGGCGACAAGTTCTGGATTGCCGCCAACAAGATCGCCACCGACGCGTCCTTCGGCGCCCGCCAGACCCTGTTCGCGGCATCCCAGGACCTGCCGGGCAACACCTTCGTCGGCCCGAAATTCGGGATGCGAGGGCCAACCGGCCCGACCCAGATGATCAAACCGGCAGGCCGTTCAGCGCGCACCGCTAGTGCCCTATGGGACCTGTCTGCCCAGCTCACCGACACTGAATTTCCGCTGTAAGGGGCGTTTCGGCTAGTCTGGTCGACGATCACGGCGAGGGTCGGTCTGATTTCGGACCACCGTTATCGACGGGAATTTCAGCACTCACGTGCTCAGCCCTGGCCGTGCCACCCAGTTAGTTACGGCATCAGGAGCGATTCACATGGCCAAGAACGCGGCCCCCACCACCAACAACCTGACCGCACAGGTCCGCAGCAAGACCGGCAAGGGCGCATCGCGTCTGGCCCGTCGCGAGGGCCGTGTGCCCGTCGTCCTGTACGGCCACGGCACCGACCCGCAGCACCTCGAGATCAGCGCCCGCGAGTTTGCGGCCGTGCTGCGTAACTCGGGCACCAACGCCGTGCTGACCCTGGACATCGCCGGCAAGGAGCAGCTGGCGCTGACCAAGTCGCTCGTGGTGCACCCGATCAAGCGCAACATCGAGCACGCCGACCTGATCGTCGTGAAGCGCGGCGAGAAGGTGACCGTCGACGTGAACGTCGTCGTCGAGGGCGACGCCGCGTCGGGCACCCTGGTCACCCAGGACGCCAACACCATCCAGATCGAGGCCGACGTCCAGTCGATCCCCGAACAGCTGGCCCTGTCGGTCGAAGGCATCGAAGCCGGCACCCAGATCCTGGCCGGCCAGATCGAGCTGCCCGAAGGCGTCACGCTGGTGACCGACGCCGAGACCCTGGTGGTCAACGTCGTTGCCGCACCGACCGCTGAGGACCTCGAGCACGAGGGCGCCGGCGAGGAGAGCGGCGCGGGCGAGGCGGCAGCCGGGGGCGAGGCGGCCGAAGCGGCCGTTGCCGAGTCGGAGTAATTCGCTTTGGCCGAACCGCTTTTGGTGGTCGGCCTGGGCAATCCTGGGCCGCGCTACGAAACCACGCGGCACAACCTTGGGTTTCTGGTTGCCGACATTCTGGCCGATCGCATCGGCGCAGGGTTCAAGGTGCACAAGAAATCCGGAGCTGAAGTCACCACGGGCCGGCTTGGCGGCCGGTCCGTGGTGCTCGCCAAGCCGCGCACCTACATGAACGAATCCGGTAGGCAGGTCGGCCCTTTGGCGAAGTTCTATTCAATCGAGCCGGCCGACGTCGTGGTCATCCACGACGAGCTCGACCTCGACTTCGGCCGGATCCGGCTCAAGTTCGGCGGCGGCGAGGGTGGCCACAACGGCCTTCGGTCTGTTGCTTCCGCATTGGGCACCAAGGACTTTCAACGGGTCCGCATCGGTGTCGGGCGTCCGCCGGGCCGTCAAGATCCAGCGGCGTACGTGCTGGAGAACTTCAATTCCAAGGAACGGCCGGAGGTGGCCACGATCATCGAACAGGCCGCCGACGCAACGGAATTGCTGGTGCAGTACGGTGTCGAGGCCGCACAGAACACGGTCCACGCCTGGTAGTCCCACCCCTGCGCGAGCAGACATGAAACTGCCCCTTTTCGTGCGAAAAGGGGCAGTTTTGTGTCTGCTTGCGGGAAATCAGTTACCGCAGAGGTGCTCCCGATCGAGAGCCTCGGTGTAGCAACTCCGCCTACCCTGCGAGCCGACCCGGCTGCTCTGCGGATCATCGAAGGTGCGCGCCTCGGGCACGGCCTTGATCGACACACTGCCGTTGGTCTCACAGACCACGCTGTTTCCGGAATCCTGACAGGTCGGCCGAGCGCCCGCGACGGGAGCCACCACGCCGCTGACCGACGCCAACCCGATCAGTAGGACGGCCAACTGGCGCTTGCCTCGAATAGTCATGCGACCTTCTCCCCTACCAAGGAAGGCGGACGGTCACCCAACGCCGCATTGTGGAACCGGGTGACGACTACGCTGCGCCTTCCGCCAACGTATGTTAAGACGACTATATATTTCGTCAGCGTTACTACGCGATGAACTCATGGCGAACTCACAGAAGTACGATGCCATGCCGTGACCGACCCACGTCGGCCTCGACAATCTGGGACACTTGCCCGCTTCACACGGAAAAGCCTTCGTGGGCAGGAGATTCCGCCCGAACATCGGTCGGGGCGACCGATCTTCCGGTCAGCTTTCCGGCAAGTTCAGCGGGGCACAGGTGCGGCCCTGATCACCCGCGTGATGGAACTCACGGGCAGGACATGGCGAGGGTCGGGGCACCGGGATCGAGCGGCGTGTTGTTCGTCGCGGCCCGGTTGAATGCGTCCTGACGCGCCGCTTCGACCGTGGGTCCGGCCCCACCGGCCACCACCCCGGTCGCCGCGGAATCGACGTTGACGATGCACAGCCGGTCGTTGGTCACCTCGTCACTGGTGCACTGGTCGGCGCCGGCCCGCCGGCACGCCGCGATCACGGCTGCGGCCGCGGCAGGGTCGTTCGGTCCCGTTGCGGTGAAGCCCACGATCGCACCGTCCAGCACCCCAGAACCGACCGCGGCCGCCATATCACCGGGATTCTCGACGACGCCGGCGGTCCCATCGGCCCAGGCCGGGACCGCACCGATGACGCCCGTCGCGAACAGTACCGATACGGCCGCAATCAAACGGGTCATGGCAGTGCCGGTCCTCTCGTCAAACAATTCAGCGAGAGTACCCGGCGGCGGCCGTGTCCTGCTGGCGACCGGACGCAAAACTGCCCGATCTCCGCGGAGATTGGGCAGTTTTGCTTCTGTTCGCGGGCGCGTCAGGTGCGCCAGGGGCGTCAGCCGGTGACGAGTTCGACCGAGTTGGCCCGACGCAGCTTGCCCGACGGGGTCTTCGGGATGGTTCCCGGACCCAGCACCACCACGTTGCGCGGGCGGACATCGACCTCGGTCACCACCTCGTGCGCGACCTGATGCTCGATCCGGCGCACCTCGGCCGGGTCCTGCCAGCCGTTGGATTCGACTGCGACAGCGAAAGTTTCGCGCGAATGCCCGGCGTCGAGGCGCACCGCGACAGCGCAGCCGGGGCGCACGCCCTCGACTCGGCCGGCCGCCCGCTCGATGTCCGTCGGGTAGATGTTGCGGCCCGCCATGATGATGACGTCCTTGACGCGGCCGCACACCACCACGTTGGCGTCCTCGGTGATGTACCCGAGGTCACCGGTGTCGTACCAACCGTTCTCGTCCTGGGTCGGCAGGAAGCCCGCCATGGTGGTGTAGCCGGGGGTCACCGACTCACCGCGCAGCTGGATGACGCCGACGCCCCGCTCGGGGAGCACGTTGCCGTCCTCATCGACGACGCGCGCCTCGAGGTCGCGCAGCAGCGGCCCCAGGGAGGCGAGCCGGCGGGTGTTGCCCTTGCTCGACGGCACAGCGCGACGTAGCGCGGCCAGCAGATCGGCGTCGACCTCGTCGACCACCAGACCGGCGTTGCACGGCGAGAACGACACCGCTAGACAGGTCTCGGCCATGCCGTAGGCCGGCAGGATCGCCGACGCCTCCAGGCCGAACGGTTTGCCGGCATCAATGAGGTCCTCAACGTCGGCAGGGTCGACCGGCTCGGCGCCGGACAGCGCGAACCGCAGTGTGGAGAGGTCATACTCGCCCGGCTTGGCCTGCCGGCGCAGCCGCTTGGCGAACAACGCATAGGCGAAGTTCGGCGCCGCGGTCATGGTGCCCTGGTACTTGTCGATGAGCTTGGCCCACAGCAGGGTGTCGCGCAGGAAGTCCATCGGCGTGACCTTGACCAGCTCGGCACCGAAGTACATCGGGATGGTCAGGAAGCCGACCATGCCCATGTCGTGGAAGCACGGCAGCCAGCTCACCATGACGTCCTTGTCGACGTCGTACTCGGCACCGATGAACATGGCCTCGGCGTTGGAGTGGATGTTGCGGTGCGTGATCTGGACGGCCTTGGGGGAACCGGTGGAGCCGGACGTCAGCTGCATCAGCGCCAGGTCGTCCTCATTGGTCTCGACCGGGTCGATCGGGTCGGCTTCCAGCAGCTCCCCGACCTTGACGACGAGCAGGCCCTTCTCCTCCAGCACCGGCGTGGCCACCAGGAACGGCTCGGAGACGATGACGGCCTTGGCCTCGATCATGCTGATGACGTTCATGGTGTCTTCAGCCCAGACAGCCAAGTCGGTCCGCGGCGTCGGCTGGTGCAGCATGGTCAGGCTGGCGCCGCGCATCCAGACCGCCTGAACGGTCGGGGCGATCTCAACCGGGAAGCCGGCCAGCGCGCCGACCTTGTCACCGGGGCCAATACCTGCGGCAGCCAATCCGCCGGCGATGTGCCGGGCTCGCTCGTGCACCTCACCCCAGGTGTGCCGCACCGGCTCGTGCGGTTCGCCTGTGACCATGCCCCGGGTGGACGTCCTGGCGTTGTAGTACATCTTGTCGGTAAATCGGCTCACGACAACCTCCTGAAGTCAGGCGCCAATGCCCGTCGTTCCATAGTCCGTCTGGCGGTAGGCGCACTCGAAGAGGCGCGCACGCACAATTCGGCAGCGGTTACATCTCGAAACAGTGGTTCCGCCACCACTACTACTGCGACGGTTTCAGCGCTGCGCATTCGCCCACCGACACCGCCGGTGAGAGAAACCGCTGCGTTCCACGCCTGGCCGCTGGCATACACCATCGCTCATCTTAAGAGACTCTTAAGTAGCTAACAAATTGTCGGGCGAATTGAGTGCTGGGTCACACCGGATCACGCATATGCGCTGGGCGCCGGCACCACCCTGGCACCGTGCACCGGGCCGCTGGCTACCCGTACCGTCCGGCACACCCCCGCACCCGAGAGTCGCGCACTGACGTCGACCGCCTCCTCCTTGGACGCGCACAGAAATGCGCACGTCGGCCCGGAACCGGACACAATGCCTGCCAGGGCCCCTGCCTCGATGCCGGCCCGCAGCGTTCGGCGCAAGCCGGCGTCCAAACTGACCGCTGCCGCCTGCAGATCATTGCCCAGCAGCGGCGCCAACTGCCGCGCGTCACCGGAGGCCAGCGCGGCCAGCAGCGGCTCGGGATCGTCCAGCGCCGGTGGGCCACCGCGCCGGCTATCAGCCCGCAGGCTGTCCAGCTCGGCAAACACTTTCGGGGTGGACAACCCGCCCGCCGCGAACGCCAACACCCAGTGGAAGGTGCTGCGGGCCAGGACCGTCGCCAGCTGCTCGCCGCGGCCCGTACCGAGCGCGGTGCCACCGTGCAACGCGAACGGCACGTCGCTGCCGAGGCGCGCGGCCAACACATGCAGGTCGCGCCGCGGCACCCCGAGCTCCCACAGGTTGTTCATCGCGACCAGAACGGCCGCCGCATCGGCACTGCCGCCGGCCATTCCCCCGGCCACCGGGATTGACTTGTCGATCGAGATGGCGACGTCGGGCGCCCGGCCCACATGGTCGGCCAAGAGTTCGGCGGCCCGCCACGCGAGATTGCGGTGATCGGTCGGCAATCCGCCGGTGCCCTCGCCGGCCATGTCCACCGACAGCAGGTCGGCGTGGCGGACGGTCACCTCATCGAACAGGGAAACGGCATGGAACACCGTGGTCAGCTCGTGGTAACCGTCATCCCGGCAGTCACCGACCCCGAGGTACAAGTTGACCTTGCCCGGCACCCGAACGGTCACCGAACCGGTAGGTACCCACTCAGAGGCGGTGTTTCCATCCGACGCAGACACGCCACGACACTAGCGCCCACGGCCGAGACGGCAGCACGAAGTGGTGAGATACCCCTCGCAAATCCCGCCGCTCGGTACCGGAAAACCCTCGTGCCGAGGCGATCAACGCTAGTGACGCAGCAAAAGCTGTGTCAAGGATCGCCGGGACCGGCTTCAGTGGTTGGCGTCGACCTGCTTGTCAGCTTCCGGGGCAGTGGCTTCCGGGGCGGCCTGCTGTTCGCGGTCCAGCTCACCGGAGCGCTGCAGCAACCGGACGAAGTCAGCGATGGCCAGGGTCTCGCCGCGGCGGGCCGGATCGATGCTGGCGGCCAGCAGGCGCTCGGCCGAGGCGTTGCCCGAACCGGCCCATTCGGCAAAGGCATTGCGCGAGGTCTTGCGCCGCTGCGCGAACGCGATGTCGACCAGCTTGAACACCCGCGAACGGAAGGCGTCATCGGTCGGCCAGGCCGATGTCTCGTGCCGGTCGATACGGACCAGGCCGGAGTAGACCCGCGGAATCGGCCAGAACACGGTCGGCGAGACCATGCCGTAGCGACGGACGTTGCCGAAGAAGCGGACCTTGGCGCTGGGCACCCCGTAGTCCTTGGTGCCCGGGTCGGCGGCGAGCCGCTCGGCGACCTCGGCCTGGACCATCACCATGACGGTGCGGATGGTCGGGAATTCCGAGAGCAGGTGCAGGATCGCCGGCACTGCGACGTTGTACGGCAGGTTGGCGACCAGCGCGGTCGGCTGCTCGTCCAGATCGGACGGCATCAACTCCAGCACGTCGCGGTTCAGCACGGTCAACCGGCTGATCTCACTGTGCGAGTGTTCGGCGATGGTGGTCGGCAGCTGACGGGCCAGTACCGGGTCGATCTCCACGGCAGTCACCTTGGCGCCACGATCCAGCAGCGCGAGGGTCAATGATCCGAGGCCCGGCCCGACCTCCAAAACGGTGGACTGCCGGTTGATGCCCGACGCTGACACGATGCGCCGCACCGTGTTGGCGTCATGCACGAAGTTCTGTCCGTAAGCCTTACGCGGTCGGAAATCAAGCTCTTTTGCCAGATGCCGGATTTCAGTGCGACCGAGTAGCCGGATGGTCATCGCGCCCCTATTCTCCCGCTGCAAACAGGCCAGGCACCCCAGCCCTGGCGAGCTCGCGTCACTTCAGCAATCGCGATCTGCTCTTCACGTGTTGCCAGATCGGCCCTCGAAGCATAACGCAGACCGCCGCTGCGCTCCCAGGTGTTCTGGTCAAATTGGACTCCGCCGTAAAAACCGTTACCCGTGTTGATGGCCCAGTTGCCGCCCGCCTCGCAGTGCGACAGGGCATCCCAGGCGGCGCCTTGCTGCACCGCCGGCACCTCGGTGCCGGGCTTGGCACCGACCTTGACGACGCTGTCCCGGGCCGGGGTCAGGACCTGGTTGGCGACGGGCAGTCGGCCGGTTTCCACACCGTTGACCGTGGCCACGGCAAAGGTGACGTTCTGCGTGCCGGGCTGACCCGGATCGTCCACGACCTTGCGGCTCATGTTCATCGACGGATCCGGCACCTGGGTGACCGCGGGCGGCAACGGCGCCTGCATGGTCACCTGCTGCAACCGGATGCGGGTCACGTCGATCTCCATGCCCTCGGTCACCGGAGTGGCGGCGGCAGGCACGACCGCATCGCGCTGTTCCAGCGGGACGCCGGCGCCGGCCAGCAGGCCGGCCACGTTCGCCGCAGCCAGGTGCACCTGGCGCACCGCGCCGCCGTCATTGATCGTCACGTTGCGGGCAGTGACCACCGGCAGGGACATGCCGCCCAGCGGCACGCGGGTGGCGCGGTCGGCCGCGACTGGGGCGGTGTCGGTCAGCGACAGCTGCTTGAGGGCGTCCTGCACTGTGGCGGCGGTGGTCCACACCTGGCGGGTGTTCTGGCCGTCCAGCGAGATCTCCAGCGGGCGGCTGCGGCGCAGCACGATGTTGTCGGCGTCGTGCACCGGCTGGTCCGCGGCCGGGTACAGGTCGTCGCGGGAACCCACGGAGAAGCCGTTCTCCGCCAGGACGTCACCGATGTGGGACTTCATGGTCTGCACCGTCATGGGCGCACCATCGATGGAGAGCGTGACGGTTTTGTGCGCGGCGACGGCGAAGCCGCCCGCGACCGCCAGCGTGGCGAGGAAACCTCCGGTCACGCCGCGCAGCATCGGCGAGCGCGCATCATGCAATGCGTTCACAACATTCAAGATCGTCAATCCCGTGTCAATCGGGCCCGAGTCGGCCCCGAGCAGTGGCCAGGGCGGCCACACCGCACCACCTCGACCGGGTGATCACAGAACGGTAACGAACACACCCGGGCGGCGGCAACCTGCGCTAATGCTACAGTCCATAGATTTTCGAAGCATTTTCCGAGGTCACCGCGGCGATTTCGGCCGCCGGAACATTTCTGATTTCAGCCAGCGCGCGGACCGTGTACGGCAGGCAATACGACTCGTTGGGCGCGCCCCGGAACGGATGCGGGGTCAGAAACGGCGCGTCGGTTTCGACCAGTAGCAACTCCGGCGGAATGACGGCGGCAGCCTCGCGCAGCGCATGCGCGTTCCGGAAGCTGACGGTGCCGGACAGGCTCATCAGCCAGCCGTTCCCGGCGCAGGTACGAGCCATCGCGGCGTCCGATGAGAAGCAGTGGAAGATGACGCCGGTGGGCGCCCCTTCGGCCCGCAGCACGTCCAGCACCTCGGCGTCGCCGTCCCGGTTGTGGATCATCAGCGGCTTGCCGGTGCGCTTGGCCAGGTCGATGTGCCAGGCGAAAGCCTCGCGCTGCGTGGCTTCATCAGCGCAGCCGTCGAGCCTGCCGGGCCAGTACATGTCGATGCCGGTCTCCCCGATCGCCACCACCCGCGGGTCGGCCGCCAGCGTCTCAAGGGTGCGTCGGGCGTCGTCGTCGAGGGCGCCGGCGCGGGTCGGATGCAGAGCGACGGCGGCGTAGACGCGCGGGTCGGCATGCGCGGCCTGCACGGCCCAACGCGCCGCATCCAGGTCGTCGGCGATGGTGACCACATTCCGGACGCCGACCGACTCAGCCCGGTCCAGGATTTCCCCGATGCTCTCGGCGTCGGTCGCGCCGCAGGCGTCGAGATGGGTGTGCGCATCGACCAATGGCGCCAGCGGCTCGGGAAGTGGCGGCTTCTCGCGTTTTGCGCTCACAGCCACACCTTAAAGTGAGACCAAATGACTGAACATTTCCCCGGGGCGCCGTTCTACATCACGACGGCCATCGCGTACCCGAACGGCGCACCGCACATCGGGCACGCCTACGAATACATCGCCACCGATGCGATCGCCCGCTTCAAGCGGCTCGACGGCTTCGACGTGCGCTATCTGACCGGGACCGATGTGCACGGACAGAAGATGGCCGAGGCCGCCGCGGGCGAGGGCATCACCGCGGCGGAGCTGGCCAAGCGCAACTCCGACGTGTTCCAGCAACTGCAGGAGAAGCTCGACATCTCCTTCGACCGGTTCATCCGCACCTCCGACGCCGACCACTACGATGCGTCCAAGGAAATCTGGCGGCGGATGAACGAGGCCGGGGACATTTACCTCGGCACTTACTCCGGCTGGTATTCGGTGCGCGACGAGCGGTTCTTCGCCGAGGACGAGACCGAGGTTCGCGACGACGGCCGGTTCGCCATCGAGACGGGCACCCCGGTCACCTGGACCGAGGAGCAGACCTACTTCTTCCGGCTGTCGGCCTATACCGATCGGCTGTTGGCGCACTACCAGGAGCACCCCGAGTTCATCGGGCCCGATGTGCGCCGCAACGAGATCGTCAGCTTCGTCTCGGGCGGGCTGAAGGATCTGTCGATCTCGCGGACCACGTTCGACTGGGGCGTTCCGGTCCCCGCGCACCCCGAGCACGTGATGTACGTCTGGGTGGACGCGCTGACCAATTACCTGACGGGCGTGGGCTTTCCGGACACCTCGGCCGAGACATTCGCCAAGTACTGGCCGGCGAATCTGCACATGATCGGCAAGGACATCATCCGGTTCCACGCCGTGTACTGGCCGGCTTTCCTGATGTCAGCCGGAATCGCTTTGCCCGAGCGGGTTTTCGCGCACGGCTTCATCAATGTCAAGGGCGAGAAGATGAGCAAGTCGGTCGGCAACGTGGTCGATCCGATCGCGCTGGTCGACGCCTTCGGCCTGGACCAGGTGCGCTATTTCTTCCTGCGTGAGGTGTCCTTCGGTCAGGACGGCAGCTACAGCGAGGAAGCGATCATCGGCCGGATCAACAGTGATCTGGCCAACGAGCTGGGCAACCTGGCCCAGCGCTCGCTGTCCATGGTGAACAAGAACCTGGACGGAATCGTCCCGGAGCCAGGCGAATTCACCGCCGCCGACCTCGAACTCCTCAAGCAGGCCGACGCCTTGCTGGATACCGTGCGCGGACATTACGACGTGCCGGCCATGCACCAGGCGCTCGAGGCGATCTGGCTGATGCTGGGCGCCGCCAACCGGTACTTCTCCGCCGAGCAGCCGTGGGTGCTGCGCAAGTCCCCGGCAGAGACGGACCAGCAGCGGTTCCGGACCGTGCTCTACGTGACGCTCGAAGCCGTGCGCATTGCCGCCCTGCTGGTGCAGCCGGCGATGCCGGCATCGGCCGCCAAGCTGCTGGACCTGCTGGGCCAGCCTGCCACCGAACGTGACTTCACCGCCGTCGGCACCCGGTTGGCGCCCGGGACGGCGCTGCCCGCTCCGGAGGGTGTGTTCCCGCGGTATCAGCCGCCGGCCGAGTAGGCGGGTGCTGGATCGAGCGTGAGGCTTCCTGAGACGACACGCCGATCCCAGCCTCACAGACCCCCACGGTCGAAATGCGGCGGTGGGAGGTTCGGTGATCCACGCCACAGTTGGCGGGCAGGTGTCACACTTCGGCCGCCGCTGGTGTCTTGAGGGCATACCAACCCGAAGGAGAGCAGTGATGACCGGAAACCAGAAAACCCACCGCGTCGTTGTCATCGGCGGCGGATACGCCGGTGCGCTGGCCGCCAATCACGTGCGCGTGCGCGACGACGTGGCCGTCACCTTGGTGAACCCACGCCCCAAGTTCGTCGAACGCATCCGCCTGCACCAGCACGCCGCCGGGAACTACGACGCCGCCATCGGCTACGACTCGCTGCTGGGTGACGGGGTGCGCCTGGTGGTCGACACCGTCACCCGGATCGACGCTGCGGCCCGCACCGTGGCCCTGGCCTCCGGCGACACCCTGGACTACGACTACCTGATCTACGCCGTCGGCAGCACCGGAACCATCCCGGCATCGGTGCCGGGGGCTGCCGAATTCGCTTATCCCCTGGCCGAATTCGAACAGGCCGAGCGGCTGCAGGCGCACCTGGAGGACGTCCCGCTGTCCGCGCCGCTGGTGGTGGTGGGCGCCGGGCTCACCGGCATCGAGGCCGCCTCCGAATTCGCCGAGGCCGGCCGCAATGTCGTGCTGATCGGCGCCAAGCTCGGCCCGACGCTGAGCGAGCCGGGACGCCGCTCGGTGGCCAAGCGCCTGACCAGGCTGGGCGTGACGGTGATCGAGGGCGCGGTGTCCGACGTCACGGCCAACCGCGTGACGCTGGCCGACGGACGCCTCGTGGCCAGCGCCGTGACGGTGTGGACAGCCGGCTTCGGCACCCCGGAACTGGCCGCAGCCAGCGGCCTGAGCACCGACGACCTGGGCCGGTTGCTCACCGACGAAACCCTTACCAGCATTGATGATTCGCGGATCGTGGCGACCGGCGACGCCGCCGCACCGTCGGGCCAGCCGCTGCGGATGAGCTGCCAGGCCGCCGGGCCGCTGGCCCTGACCGCCGCCAAGACCGTGGTGAGCCGCATCGCCGGCACCGAACCGGCTGTGGTGGATCAGGCATTCGTCGGGTCCTGCATCAGCCTGGGTCGGGGCGCCGCCACCTTCCAGATCGCCCGCAAGGATGATTCACCGGTGAATTACTACCTCGGCGGCCGGTTGGCGGCCCGCCTCAAGGAGGCGGTGTGCAAGGGCACCGTGAGCAACATCCGGCGCGCCGCGCGCAAGCCCGGTTCGGCGATCGTGTTCAAGGCCGGTAAGCGGGCCGCCCGACAGCAGGTGCCGGCGTGACGGACCACACCGTGGACGAGCACGCGGGCGGCGGGGTGGGTGAACACGCCGAGCGGTTCACCCACCTGCGGCCGTTGCTGTTCACCATCGCCTACGAAATCCTCGGCTCGGCAACAGAATCCGACGACGTGCTGCAGGACAGTTATCTGCGGTGGGCCGAGGTCGACCTGGCCACGGTGCGCGACACGAAGTCCTATCTGGCGCAGCTGGTCACCCGGCAGGCACTCAACGCACTTCGCGCGGGCGCGCGGCGCCGCGAGGAGTACATCGGGCCCTGGCTGCCCGAGCCGCTACTGCTCGACGACCGGGACGCCTCCTCCGACGTGGTGCTGGCCGAGTCCGTGTCCATGGCCATGCTGGTGGTCCTGGAAACCCTGGGCCCCGACGAGCGTGCCGTGTTCGTGCTGCGCGAGGTTTTCGGGTTCGACTACGACGAAATCGCTGGGGCGGTAGGCAAATCCGCCGCGGCGGTCCGTCAGGTGGCACACCGGGCCCGCGCACACGTGCAGGCCCGGCGCAAACGGTTCGAGCCCGATGCCGCCAAGTCGGCTCAGGTCACCGAGCAGTTTCTGACTGCTGCGGCCACCGGCGACATGGACGGCCTGCTGACGCTGCTGGCCCCGAACGTCACCTGGACCGCGGACAGCGACGGCAAGGCCAGCGCCGCCCGCCGGCCGGTGGTGGGCGCCGAGAAGGTGGCCCGGGTACTCCTCGGCATCATGAATGCCGGGCTGAAACTGCCGGACGTGCGATTCGAGACCGCGGTGTACAACAGCGCTCCGGCGGTGGTCATCTACAGCGGCGAGAAGCTCGAAGGCGTGTTCCTGGTCGAGATCACCGACGGGCAGGTCACCCACCTCTACGCCATGCGCAACCCGGACAAGCTGACCGGTGTGCTGGTCGCACGGGAGATCCGCCGCACGGTCTGACAAGCTGTGAGGCGTGCGTGTCGAATCGATCGCCCTGCGGCGCAACGCTCCCGATGTGGTGCGTGCGCTCGCGGCCGCGACCGAACGAATGGGCCGGCCCGGCCCGGCCGCGCTGATCGGCGACTGGTTCGGCTCGCGCGCGGTGATCGCACCGAGCGTGCCGATAGCCCCGGTACCGGTGGCCGAGGCGTTCGACGCGCCAACCGGTGCCGGCGAGGTGGTCGGCGGCGGCTGGTTCGGCTACCTGTCTTACCCCGACGACGGCGCCGACGGTCGGCCCCCGCGCATCCCCGCGGCGGCCGGCGGCTGGAGCGACTGCGTATTGCGTCAGGATCGCGACGGGAACTGGTGGTACGAAAGCCTTTCCGGCGCAGACCTACCGGACTGGCTGGCGGAGGCACTGAAACTTGATGCCCCCCATGACGATTGGCTGATCGACTGGAAACCGGCCGATCACGATACCCACCGACAGGGGGTACTGGCCTGCCTGGAGGCGATCGCGGCCGGCGAGATCTATCAGGCCTGCGTGTGCACTCAGTTCCGCGGCGTCATGACCGGCACGCCTGCCGACTTCTTCGCCGACGCCGTGGCCCGCACCGCTCCCGCGAAGGCCGCATTTCTGGCCGGCGACTGGGGTGCGGTGGCGTCATTGTCGCCCGAGTTGTTCTTGCGCCGCGATGGCGACACGGTCACCTCGAGCCCGATCAAAGGCACACTGCCCCTTGATCATCCGCCGTCAGAGCTGGCGTCGTCGACCAAGGACGTGGCGGAGAACATCATGATCGTCGATCTGGTGCGCAACGATCTGAGCCGAGTCGCACGCACCGGCAGTGTGACCGTCCCGGAACTACTCGCGGTCCAGCCCGCGCCAGGCGTGTGGCATCTGGCGTCCACCGTGCAGGCGCAGGTGGACACCGCCGTGCCGATGCGCGAGGTGCTGGACGCGACGTTCCCCCCGGCCTCGGTCACCGGCACCCCGAAGTCCCGGGCCCGCAGCCTGCTCTCCCAGTGGGAGCCGACCCGTCGCGGAATCTATTGCGGCACAATCGGACTGGCATCACCACTGGCCGGCGCCGAGCTGAACGTCGCGATCCGTACGGTGGAATTCACCGCCGACGGCATCGCGGTCTTCGGCGTCGGCGGTGGCATCACCGCCGATTCCGATCCCGAAGCCGAATGGCAGGAATGCCTGCACAAGGCGGCGCCGACCATCGGGCTGTCGGCACGGCGCCCGGTGGGCTGACCCGTCAGTCCCGGGCCTTCACCACCGCGTCGTACAACTCCCGCCGGGGCGGCGCGCCAGGATTCGCTGCGATCACCTCGGCGCAGGCATCTTTGACGCGAGCCCCGTCGTCCACCAGTTCCTGCACCTGCTGCACCAGCGCGGCGAGGTCGGCTTTCGGGGTCGCGCCCGCCAGCACCACGGTGATCTCCCCGAGCACCCCGTCTGCGGCCCACTCAGCCAGCTCGGCGAGCGTCCCGCGCTTGATCTCCTCGTGGGTCTTGGTCAGCTCACGGCACACCACGGCCCGCCGGTCCGGGCCGAGCGCCGACACCGCGTCGGCCAGACATTCGGCCAACCGGCGCGGCGACTCGAAGAACACACAGGTGCGCCGCTCGGCGGCCAACCCCGTCAGCCAGGCCAATCGCCCCTTGCGCGGCGCGAACCCCTCGAAGCAGAACCGGTCGGAGGCCAATCCCGACACCGCCAGGGCGGTGGTCACCGCGGACGGGCCAGGCAGGCAGCTCACCGGCAAGCCCGCCTCCGCACAGGCCGCCACCAGCCGGTAGCCAGGGTCGCTGATCAGCGGCATCCCGGCGTCGCTGACCACCAGCACCGTTTCCCCCGCCGCGATCGACTCGACGAGCCCCGCCACCCGGGACGCCTCGTTCTGGTCGAAGAAACTGACCACCCGTCCGGCCGGCCGGACGTCCAGCGACTGGGCCAGCGCGCGCACCCGCCGGGTGTCCTCGGCGGCGATCACATCGGCGCTGCCGAGCGCCTCGATCAGGCGCGCCGACGCGTCGCCGGGCTGTCCCAGCGGAGTGGCCGCAAGCAGCAGTCGACCGGCGTCCGCGAGCGGACCAGATGCTGATGTCACACGGCACAGCCTACGATCGCTGTCGTGACGGCCTCCGCTCTCGACGCGTCCGACGCCGGGCCCGCGGTTCCCGTGATCAGTCCGGCGCCGCTGACCCCTGCGCCCGACTTCGGCCCGACGGACCGGCTACGCGGCTGGACCATGACCGCCGTCATCACGGCGCTGGCCACCATCACCCGCTTCCTGAACCTGGGTTCGCCGACCGACGCAGGCACCCCGATCTTCGACGAGAAGCACTACGCCCCGCAGGCCTGGCAGGTGCTGCACAACCACGGCGTCGAGGACAACCCTGGATACGGCCTGGTGGTGCATCCGCCCGTGGCCAAACAACTGATGGCCGTCGGCGAGTGGCTATTCGGCTACAACGGTGTCGGCTGGCGGTTCTCCGGCGCGGTGTGCGGCGTCATCATGGTGCTGCTGGTGGCGCGGATCGTGCGGCGCATGACCCGCTCGACGCTGCTGGGCGGCATCGCCGGACTGCTGATCATCGCCGACGGGGTCAGCTTCGTCTCGGCCCGCACCGCGCTGCTGGACGGCTATCAGACGGTGTTCGTGGTGGCGGCGTTCGGTTGTCTGCTGGTGGACCGCGACGAGATCCGGGCCCGCATGCACGTCGCGATGACCGAGGGCCGCATCGCCGACGCGTTGTGGGGTCCCCGGCTGGGCGTGCGGTGGTGGCGGTTCGGGGCGGGCGTGATGCTGGGGTTGGCGTTGGCGGTCAAGTGGTCGGGCCTGTATTACATGGTGTTCTTCGGCCTGATGACGGTCGCGTTCGACGTCGCCGCGCGGCGCGCGTACCGGGTGCCGCGGCCGTGGCTGGGCACGCTGCGCCGGGACGTGCTGCCGGGTATGTGGGCGCTGACCGTGATCCCGGTCGGCATCTATCTGGCGTCGTATGCGCCGTGGTTCGCCTCCGAGACCGCAATCGACCGGCACATGGAAGGCCGCCTGATCGGCGACGGCAGGTTCGCCACCCTGCGTTCGCTCTGGTACTACACGCACGACGTCTATCGCTTTCACGCCGGGCTGACCAACGCCGCGGGTAATCACCACCCGTGGGAATCCAAGCCATGGACGTGGCCGATGTCGCTGCGTCCGGTGCTGTACGCCATCGACAACAACAATGTGCCGGGCTGCGGCGCGCAGTCTTGTGTCAAGGCCGTGATGCTGGCCGGCACGCCGGCCATGTGGTTCATCGCGGTGCCGGTGCTGGCCTGGACGTTGTGGCGGACATTCGTCAGGCGCGACTGGCGGTA
>JARLGS010000006.1 GCA_031292695.1 Mycobacterium sp.
ACGCTGTCCACCACCGCGTCGGGCAGGGTCTCCGCGTGACGCAGCGCTGCGGCCGCGCGGTAGGGCCTCGTCATGGCTGCCGCGGTGGCGGTAGCAGAAGCCGGATCGCTGGCATTGATCGGAGCGGTCACGTTCCCTCCACTAACAGCCTGGGATACCCAGACGTTCACAGTAGTCTGGTTTTTCGTGGACATCATTCCCCCGCGCCTCAAGGAACCGGCCTACCGGCTGTACGAGCTGAGGCTGCGTCAGGAGCTTGCGCACTCGAAAGCGCAACTGCCACGCCATATCGCGGTGCTGTGTGACGGCAACCGCCGCTGGGCACGTGAGGCAGGTCACGACGACGTCAGCTACGGCTACCGGATGGGCGCCGCCAAAATCGCCGAGGTGCTGCGCTGGTGCCAGCAGGCCGGTATCGAGATGGCGACCATCTACCTGCTGTCCACCGAGAACCTGCAGCGCGACCCGCAGGAGCTGGCGCCGCTGATCGAGATCATCACCGACGTCGTCGAGGAGATCTGCGCGCCGGACAAGCACTGGACCGTGCGCACTGTCGGTGACCTGGAGCTACTCGGCGACGAGCCGGCCAAGCGGCTGCGCGGCGCGGTGGAGTCGACCCTGGAACGCAGTGGCGCCGGCTCCTTCCACGTCAACGTAGCGGTCGGCTACGGCGGCCGGCAGGAGATCGCCGACGCGGTGCGCACCCTGCTGAGCAAGGCACTGGCCAACGGCGCGACGGCCGAGGAACTGATCGAAGCGGTGACCGTCGAGGGCATTTCGGAGAACCTGTACACCTCCGGCCAGCCCGACCCGGACCTGGTCATCCGAACCTCGGGGGAGCAGCGGCTGAGCGGATTTCTGTTGTGGCAGAGCGCGTATTCGGAGATGTGGTTCACCGACGCGCACTGGCCGGCGTTCCGGCGGGTGGATTTCCTGCGCGCACTGCGCGACTACACCCTGCGTAACCGCCGCTACGGCAAGTAGCGTGCGTGCCAGACTGAAGACATGACTGCGCTGTCCGCAGTGGTCTTCGCCCTGAGCTGGTGGCTGGGGCTGTATCTGCTGGCGCGGGACCCGCACAAGCCGATCCTGGTGTGCGCGGCGGTCGGGCTGTGCAGCTTCGGTGTGGTTGTCGCCGTCGACGCGGTCCGGCTCGCCAGCGCGGCGCCGACGGGTGCGCTCAGCCAGGTGGAGAGTTATCTGTCGGTGCTGCCCGGTGTGGCGTGGTTGACCGTGCTGATCGAGTTGGCCCGCACCGCCGAGACCTCGCGCGGACCGCGGACCCGGGTGATCGAGACCCTCGTGGTGATTGCGGTGGCGGTCATCGCGCTGTCCGGTGCGGCGTTGTCCGGTGGTGTGCACCCGCCGCTGCGGTCCGGTCATTGGGTGATGTGCGGCGCCATCTCGGTCTCCACCCTCGGGGCTCTGGTGCTGGCGGTGACCCGGGTGCGCCGTCACGTCTCCGGTTCCGTGGTCGTGCCCGTGGTGCTGGCGACGCTGTTCTTCGGGCTGAGCAACGCGATCCTGGTGATTCCGCTGGGCCTGGTTCCGAGCTGGCTGGCGTTGGCCTCCACCGCGTTCGACGTACTGCTGCTCGGTGTCGCGGTGGCGATGTGGGACGCGTTCGACGAGGGGCAGGCGTTGCGCGCGGGCATGGTCCGGTCGTTCGCCGGGAGCATGGCGGTGTCGGCGTTGTTCGGCGGCCAGGTGCTGATCGGTCTTGCCGTGACCGCCGAGCACGTGGCACTGATGGTGCTGCTGTTCACCAGCCTGGCGGTGGCGATAGCGATCAACGTGCTGGCCGACCCGTTGGCCGGGCTGCTGGACCGGCTGGCCTTCTCGCGGTCACCGGACCTGCGGGCCGACCGGGCCGCGTTGCGCGGCACCGAGGCGGCACTGCCGCTGCGGGCCGCCAACCCTCTGGACAGTGTCGACGACGAAGCGTTCGCCCGGCTGACCCGCCGCGCCCTCGGCCACTACGCCGACCTGTCCAAGCTGGTGGCGTCGCCGCTGACCGCGTTGCCGATCATCGACGAGCGCCTGTCGGATCGCGGCGCGCCGGATCAGCCGCTGGAGCGGGCGAATGAACTCAAGGCGTTGCTGGCCGACCGTATCGCGGCGCTCAAACCCCGCGACGGCGGCGACTTCGGCACCACCGAGCAGTGGCGGCACTACAACTCGCTGTACTTCCCGTACGTCGTCGGCGTGCGGGCCTACGCGCAGAACGCCACCGCGGCCGGGCTGGATCCCGTGGCTCGCCGGGCATGGCAGTGGTTCGTCACCGAGGTGCCGCAGCGATCGCTGCACAACTGGCAGAACGCGGCCGCCCGGGTGATTGCCGCCGATCTGCGCGGCACCCCGGTATCAACTCTGAGTTAGACCGGCGCTAGGTCGCTGACCTGCGGTTGGCAGCGCTTGGCAGCATTCGGAGTCGATCTGGCAGCGTCA
>JARLGS010000475.1 GCA_031292695.1 Mycobacterium sp.
GAGCGTATTGCCTACATGCTCGAAGATGCCGCGCCGGTCATGACCCTGACGCAACGGAGCCTGTCCGAACGGGCCGTGCTGCGCAATGCCGACAGCCTGTGCCTGGACGCGGACGCGGCGCTGTTTGCACGCCAGCCGAAAACCAACCCCGAACGCTCGGTAGACCCGGCCGGCCTGGCCTACTGCATCTACACCTCGGGCTCGACGGGCAAACCGAAAGGCTCGCTGAACAGCCACCAGGCAATCATCAACCGCGTCCTCTGGATGCAGGACACCTACTCGCTGGACGCCACGGACCGGGTGCTGCAAAAGACCCCGTTTGCGTTCGACGTGTCGGTCTGGGAGTTTTTCTGGCCGCTGTCCGTGGGCGCCCGCCTGCTGCTGGCCAAACCCGAAGGGCACAAGGACCCGGGCTACCTGGAAGCCCTGATCGAACGCGAAGGCGTGACCACCGCGCACTTTGTCCCCTCGATGCTCAGCGCCTACATGGCCTGCACCCAGGCCAGTCACAGCCACTCTCTGCGCCGGGTGTTCAGCAGTGGCGAGGCACTTTCCACCTCGGTGCAGAATGATTTCTTCAAGCGATACCCGGCGACGCAACTGCACAATCTGTACGGCCCGACCGAGGCCGCCATCGACGTCACCCATTGGCATTGCCAGCCCGATGACACGAGCCATGCCGTACCGATAGGCCGACCGGTCGCGAACACCCGGACCTATATTCTCGACGATGCACTGCAACCCGTTCCCATCGGCGTGACCGGCAACCTCTACCTGGCCGGCGTGCAACTGTCCCGGGGCTACCTGAAGCGTGCGGACCTGACCGCCGAGCGATTCCTGCCCGATCCCCACGGCGCGCCGGGCAGCCGTATGTACATGACCGGCGATACCGCCCGTTACCGCCCCAACGGCGACATCGAATACCTGGGCCGCAACGACCAGCAGATCAAGCTGCGCGGCTTCCGGGTCGAGTTGGGCGAGATCGAAATGCAGCTGTGCGCCCACCCGCGGATCAGCCAGGCCGTCGTCAGCGTGCACGCCAGTGAACCGGACAACCCGACCCTCACGGCCTACCTGGTGGGCGTTGCCGGGGCACAACCGGGTGTCGCCGAGCTGAGAACCTTCCTGGCCCGGACGCTGCCCAGCCATATGGCGGATATCTCGTTCCAGTTCCTTGAGCAGTTGCCATTGACCTCGAACGGCAAGGTCGACCGGCGCGCACTGCCCCAACCGGTCAGCACGCCCCATGAGCCTGTTGCGCCAATGCTCGCCCCGACCACGTCCCTGGAA
>JARLGS010000052.1 GCA_031292695.1 Mycobacterium sp.
GGTCGCCGGTCGGGGCCAGGTCGTTGAGCGTCACCTTGGCGGCGCCGGTGCTCACGGCGTTCATGGACTGGGCCCAGTACGTGTTCCGGGCCGAGTCCGTGTTCTGGTTGAGAAGCGCTTGATTCGAGGGAACGGTCCGGTTGACCGCATTGGTCCCGTCGAACCCCACCATGCTGGCGAGACCCCCCGCCACCTTTCGCTTCAACTGGATCGTCGGCGCCCCGATTGGGGCCGAGGCCTTCGCCGTGGTGCGGACGCGCGCGGCGCCGGTGTAGGTCACGACCGTCAACTCGGTGTCGAAGCCGGGGCGCTTGGGGGTCGCGGTGACCGAGAAGGCGGCGCCGTTCGTGGTGGCCGACCAGATCTCGGCGTCTCCGACCTGCTTGTTCGACTTCGCGACCCGCTTCCACTTGAGGCCGCCTCCGCGCACGAGCACGGTCTGCTTGGGTGTGGCACCGTCGGCAGCCACGTACGCCACCGCCAGCTCGCGCGACGCGTTGGCGCTCGACACGGTCTGGGCCCCGGCACCGAAAGCGGTCGCGCTGTGATCGATCTGCACCGTCACGGTGGTTGCATTCGCCGGATCGTGCGTCGCCACGAGAGCGGTAAGGATGATCACCGCCGAAACGATGAGCGCGAGCACCGACTTGCGTGTCGCCGACCCTGAGACAGCCGAGCGTTCGTATCCCGAGACTTCTGTGATTGATCGCATTGGCCCCCCGGTCCGCGTGTCGGTCTGCGGTCAACCTATCGGCTCGAAATTCGAACGCGTTCGGGCGCGTGCAAACGCGAAGACCTAAACATGCAATCGGGAAACGTTTCTTCACCTACTCGTTGCGTTAACTAGGTGTTATTACCCGGTTGTTAGAACACTGTTCACCCTCGTGTTACCAAAAGGCACTGTTCGTGCCGTGGTGCTCACGCAGGTGGAGTTTCTAATTCAGCTAGTTCAGCCGTTCACTTGATAAATGTGCACTGTGGATCCAGTGGCAAACGTGTCCGTGAAGGTGCCGTTGACGACCGGGATGGTGCGGTTCTCGTTGACGACGGTCACCGATCTCGCCGCGGCGTCGGCCACATGGAACGTGGCGGGGATGGCGGTGGCGCCTCCGGAGTCGCGGGTGTCGGCGAAGATCGTGAAGACACCGTCGTGGTACTTGGCCATGGTCTCGATGCCGCCGAAGGTGCTTGGCGCGGGGTTGGCCGTCACGTAGTGCAGCGCGGTGTCGTCGTTGAGCACGGCGGCCAACGACTTGATGAGGGCGTCGGTGGCCTCGGCCTGGGGCGTGATCCCCGTGGTCGTGTAGTAGGGGTTCTCGAAGTTGTTGTCGCCCTGCTGGGGTCCACTGAAGGAATGGTTGAAGTAGACGATGCCCCGGGCCCCGTGGATGATCGAAGACCACATGGCCCAGTTCATCTCGGCGGGGGTGATGAACTCGCTGTCCCCGGTGAACGGGTAGCCGTCCTCGATGAAGGCCCAGATGGGCTCGGACCCGTTCGGGCTCTCGAGGGACCGAATGGCGTCGATGGAGGAGCCGTAGTTGCTGCCTCGTTCCGCCTCATCGGTGGTGCAGTCCCGGTTGAGGCCGTAGAACTGTGCGCACTGGTCCCAGGGAGACGAGCCCCAGGGGCCGTTGATATTGGAGTCGGTGAACCAGTAGTAGTCGTCACTGACGGTCTGCTGGTAGTCGTTGACGAACTGGGCCGCCTGGGACGGGGTCTCCCAGATCATGACGCCCTTGCCGTAGTTGCTCCAGAAGAACCGTCCTGACTTCACGGAGGCGGGGACGCCGCTGATGAGGTTGTTGAGATAGGTGAACCCGGTGCTGGGGCCGTAATTCATGTCCACCTCGTCATCGGTGAACAGGCCAACCGACTCGTTGCCGATGCCCGCACCATTGGCCCCACCGCATTCCCCGTACTGGGGGATGGCGTAGATGCCGGTGCCCGCCAACAGGCTGAGGTGGCAGTTCCCGTCAGGCCGGTCGAGCATGTTGATGCCGAGGCTCTGATACGTGGTGACGTCACTGGTGCTGTTGAGTGACGGGTACCAGACCCCGATGGGGAAGAAGTTGGCGTTGTCGAGCGGAGCGGCCTTGGTCGCACCGTGGCTGACGTAGAAGCTGGACCCGCCGTCGATGGACTGGAGCACCACGCCGGCAGGGACCGTGCCCGCGCCGGTCGTCGTGGTTGTCGACGAGACCGTCGTGCCGGTGGTCCCCCCCGGCTTGGAAGGGTTCGTCGTGGAGGGCCCCGTGGTGGACGAGCCCGTGGTGGACGAGCCGGTGGTCGAGCTCGAGGACGATTGCCCCTCGGCGGTTGTCGAGGTGGCACTTGTCGTCGACGACGCGTTCGGGTCCGGCGGGGGAGTCGGGATCACCTCGACCGCCGCGAAGTCCCATCGGTCCGTCGTCGGGGCCAGGTCGTTCAAGGTCACACTGGTTCCCGCCGCCGTCATCGTCGGTGCGTACTGGGCCCAGTAGGTGTCTCCGGCA
>JARLGS010000476.1 GCA_031292695.1 Mycobacterium sp.
AGCACGTCTTCGACCGCGTTCGCCGGGGCGCGGTACTCACCCGCGGCGTAGTCGGGCGCCGGTAGGGCTCGGGTGTCGAGCTTGCCGTTGGGGGTCAGCGGGAGCTCCGGCACCGCGACCACGGCAGCCGGAATCATGTACGCCGGCAACCGATCTGCCAGCGCAGCACGGACCGCAGCCGGATCTGCTGCTCCGGTGATGTAGCCGATCAGGCGCTTGTCTCCAGGCCGGTCTTCGCGGGTCACCACCGCGGCCTGCGCCACGTCGTCAACCCCGGCCAAAGCCGTTTGGACCTCGCCGAGTTCGATGCGGTACCCGCGAATCTTGACCTGCTCGTCGATGCGGCCCAAGTAGTCCAATTGGCCATCGGCGCGCCACCGCACCAGATCGCCGGTGTGGTACATGCGAGAACCGGGGTCGCCGAACGGGCAGGCCACGAACCGCGCCGCGGTCAGGCCCCCGCGCCGCAGATAGCCGGCCGCGATGCCGGCACCGGCAACATACAACTCACCGACGACGCCGACGGGTACCGGCCGTAATCCACTGTCCAGCACAAACATTGCCGACTTGGGGACCGGCGTCCCGATCGGCACCCCACCGAGGGCCGGGGTCAGCGGTGCGCTGATCGCGGCGTACACGGTCGCCTCGGTCGGACCGTAGGCGTTGATCATCGTGCGCCCGGCGGACACCCAGCGGTCCACCAACTCAGCCGGGCAGGCCTCGCCCGCGACCACCAGGGTGACCTCATCCAGGCCGGTGGGCGCGAGCGTGCCTGCCGCCGAGGGGGTTTGGCTCAGCACGGTGACCTGTTCGGCGACCAGCAGGGCATGTAGGTCTTCCGGCGACCGCGCAGCCGCTTCGGACACCACGGCCAACCGGCCGCCGTTCAGCAGCGCACCGAAGATCTCCCACACCGAGACGTCGAAGGCCAATGAGTGCCACTGGCTCCACACGCCGGAATTCGGCAGGCCGGAGCCCGGCGAGGTGAGCAGTTGCGTGACGTTGCGGTGGGTGACCGCAACACCCTTGGGCACACCAGTCGTGCCGGAGGTGTAGATCAGGTAGGCGAGATCGTCCGCCGACGGCCCCGGCAGCGCAGTGTCCGGATAGCTGTCGATAGCCGGGTCCGCCACATCGACGATCGCGACCTCGAGCCCGTCGAGGCGCGCCCTCAGGTCCGCGGTGGTGATGACTGCGGCGGGCGTGGCATCGGCGAGCACGAACTCGATCCGCGCCGGCGGCAGCGCCGGGTCGAACGGCAGATAGGCCGCACCCGTCTTGAGCACCGCCAGGATCGCCACGATCGCCTCGGTGGACCGCGAAAGCAGCAGCGCCACAGTCTGGCCCGGACCCGCACCGCGCTCAGCGAGCAGGTGCGCCAACCGGTTGGCCGCCTGGTCCAGCTCCCGGTAGGTCATGGCGCGGCCCGCACCGGTGAGCGCCACGTTGTCCGGGATGCGCTCGACCTGTGCGGCGAACAATTCTGGAATCGACGTGTCTTCCACCGGCCGGCTCAGCACCGCTCGGTTGCCGAGCTCATCGAGGCGCGCGCGCTCCGCCGGCTCGAGCAGATCCACGGCGGACAGCGCCCGGGTGGGATCGGTGGTCACTGCGGTCAGCACTTGTTGCAGCCGCCGAACGAGCGTGTCGATACTGGCAGCATCGAAGACGTCAGTGCGGTATTCGACGGTGCCGGCGATGCCGGCCGGCTCGCCGTCCTCGGCCCAGCGCTCCCCGAGTGAGAAGGTCAGGTCCATGCGGGCGGTTTGGGTGTCCACCGGTACCGGTGTCACCTGCAGATCACCCAGGCTCAGCGCCGCTGCGGCGTTATTGCCTTGTCCCGGCAGGTTCTGCCAAGCCAACAGCACCTGCACCAGCGGGTGATGCGCGAGGCTGCGGCTGGGATTGAGCCGCTCCACCAGCACCTCGAACGGCACGTCCTGGTTCTCGTAGGCGGCCAGGCTGCGCTGCTGCACCTGCGCCAGCACGTCAGCGAACGTCGGGTCACCGCTGAGCTCGACGCGCAGCACCAGGGTGTTGACGAAGAAGCCGACCAGTTCGTCGAGCGCCGCGTCACTGCGTCCGGCGATCGGGAAGCCAACGGCCACATCGGAACTCGTGCTGATCCGCGACAGGAGGGCCAGCAGCGCGGCCTGCACCACCATGAAGCTGGTGGCATTGTGTTCGCGCGCCACCCGGGCGATCTGCCGCTGGAGCTCGGCCGGCCAGTCCACCGTGACCGTGGCGCCGTGCTGATCGGCCACCAACGGGTATGGGCGGTCTGTGGACAGCTGCAACCGCTCGGGCAGGCCGGCCAGCGCGTCCTGCCAGTAGTCCAGCTGCGCCGCGATCGGGCTGTCGCCATCGCGGAGGTCGCCGAATTGCGCACGCTGCCACAGTGTGTAGTCGACGTATTGCACCGGTAGGTCGGGCCACTGCGGGGCGTGGCCGGCGCAGCGGCTGGCATAAGCCACCCCCAGATCGCGCGCCAGCGGTGTGATCGACCACCCGTCGGCGGCGATGTGATGCACCGCCGCCACCAGCACGTGTTCGTCGTCGGACACGTGGAACAGGCTGGCGCGCAGAGGAATTTCGGTTGCGATATCGAATGCGTAGCGGGCTGCGGCGTCGACGGCGTGATCCAGCTCTGCCGCCGACCAGCCTGCTGCATCGGTTGTCTCCCAACCGAAGTCGGCTCCTGCGGCCGGTAGAATCACCTGCTGCGGTATGCCGTCCGGCGCCACGAATACCGTCCGCAGCGCCTCGTGCCGCGCCACCACGTCGGCGAACGCGGCGTGCAGAGCGTCGGCATCCAGTGCTCCGGCGAGCCGGAGCACCGTGGACAGGTTGTAGGTCGCGGAGGGGCCCTGCAACTGCTCCAGGAACCACAACCGGTTCTGCGCGAACGACAATGGGATCACCGCCGGGCGGTCAGCCGCCACCAGCGGCTCGCGCCGGCTATCGGCCGCGCCGATCCGCGGTGCCAATTGCGCGATCGTCGACGCCTCGAACACCGTGCGTACCGAGAGATCGGTGTCCAACGCGGAGTTGATCGCGGCGATGAGGCGCATGGCGGTGATGCTGTCGCCGCCGAGATCGAAGAACGAGTCGTCGATCCCCACTCGGTCGGCGCCGAGCAGGTCGGCGTAGATGCCGGCCAGGATTTCCTCGACGGCACTGCCCGGTGCCCGGTACTCGCCGGCGCCGAAGTCAGGCGCCGGCAGGGCACGGACGTCGAGCTTGCCGTTGGCCGTCAGCGGCAGGGCATCGACCACCACCACAGCCGGCACCATGTAGGCCGGCAGTCGTTGTGCCAGTTCGGCACGCACCGCTTCAGGGTCGGCGGTACCGGTCAGGTAGCCGACCAGACGCAAGGCGCCGGGCCGATCCTCACGGGCGATCACCGCGGCCTGCCGCACGCCGTCCAGACCGGCCAACGTGGTTTGGATATCGCCGAGTTCGATGCGGTAACCGCGGATCTTGACCTGTTCGTCGGCCCGGCCCAGATAGGTCAGCTGACCGTCAGCGCCCCAGCGCACCAGGTCTCCGGTGCGGTACATCCGTTGCCCCGGCGCCCCGAACGGGCACGCCACGAACCGGGCTGCGCTCAGCCCGGCGCGGCCCAGGTAGCCAACGCCCAGCCCGGCACCGGCCACATACAGCTCCCCGACCACTCCCGCCGGCACCGGACGCAACCACGCATCCAGCACGAACAGTGCCGCGCCGCCTGCCGGCGATCCGATCGGCACGGTTCGCGACCCCGAGTGCAGTGGCGCACTGATCGCCACGCACATCGTGGTTTCGGTGGGTCCGTAGGCATTGAGCATCGTCCGCCCGGGGGTCGCCCAGCGATCCACCACCTCCGACGAGCAGGCCTCTCCGACCACCACCAGCGCCGCCGACTCCAGCCCTGCCGGTGACAACACCGCTGCGGCAGAAGGGGTCTGGGTCAACACGGTGACGCCTTCGGTCACCAACGTCGCGTGCAGGTCCGCTGCCACCGCGTCACCGATCACCGCCACCCGGCCGCCGCGCAGCAACGCCCCGAAGATCTCCCACACCGAGACGTCGAACGCCAGCGAATGCGCGTGGCTCCAGACGCCGGCCGGCGGTAGTCCCGCGTCAAGCGTGCCCAGCAGCTGGGTGACATTGGCGTGGGTCAGCCCCACGCCCTTTGGCACGCCCGTGGTGCCCGAGGTGTAGATCAGGTAGGCCAGGTCGTCAGCAGCCGGCATAGGCAGCGCACTGTCAGGATGTGCCTCAGTCGTCGCGTCGTCGATATCGATGACGACGCCCTTGAATGCGGTCAGCAGGTCGGCAGCAGCGGCAGTACCGATCACCGCGGCCGGTGCCGCATCGGCGAGGACGAACTCGATTCGCGCCGACGGCCATCCCGTATCGATGGGCAGGTAGGCCGCCCCCGTCTTGAGCACCGCCAGCATCGCGGTGATCGCGTCGGCCGATCGGGAAAGCAGCAGGGCGACAACGGCACCCGGCCCCACTCCGTGAGTGACCAGCAGGTGTGCCAGGCGATTCGACGCGGCATCCAGCGCCGCGTACGTCACCGATTCACCCGAGCCGCTGACTGCTACCGCCTCCGGCGTCCGCGCGACGTGGCTGCCGAACAGTTCCGGGATCGACGGGTAGCTGGAGGTCTGAGCCAATGCCTCCCGCCGGCCGAGCGCATCAAGACGGGCGCGCTCCGGCGCGGTCAGCACGTCCACGGCCGACAACGCCAAGGTCGGCTCGACGGTCATCGCCGCGAGCACCTCGTGCAACCGCTGCACCAGGGCCTGGACACTGGCCGCATCGAACACGTCGGTCCGGTATTCGACGATGCCGCCGATGCCTGCGGGCTCCCCGGTGGCAGCCCAGCGTTCGGACAGCGAGACCACCAAATCCATTCGGGCCACTTGGGTTTCCACCGGCAGCGGCGTGACGGAAAGATCGCCCAGCACCAGTCCGGCTGCGACGTCGCCGTTCTGCCATGGCAGGTTCTGCCAGCCCAGCATCACCTGCACCAGCGGGTGGTGGGCCAGGCTGCGGGCCGGGTTGAGCCGCTCGACCAGCACCTCGAAGGGCACGTCCTGGTGTTCATAGGCAGCCAGGCTGCGGACCCGCACCTGGTCCAAAAGCTGTTCGACCGTGGGGTTTCCAGCCAAATCGACGCGCAGCACCAAGGTGTTGACGAAGAAGCCGACCAAGTCGTCGAGCGCGGGGTCACGCCGTCCGGCGATCGGAAAGCCAATGGCCACATCGGAACTAGCGCTGATCTTGGACAGCAATACGGCCAGCGCAGCCTGGATCACCATGAAGCTGGTCGCGTTGTGCTCGCGCGCCAGTCGGGCGATCTGCTGCTGCAAATCGGCGGACCAGTCCACCTCGACGGTGGCGCCACGCTGATCGGCGACCGGCGGGTACGGCCGATCCGTCGGCAGCTCAAGGCGATCCGGAATACCCGCCAGCGCGTCCGCCCAATAGCCCAGCTGCACCGATATCGGGCTGTCGGGGGCGTCGAGCTCGCCGAGCTGTCGGCGCTGCCACAGCGTGTAGTCGACGTACTGGACCGCAAGCGGTGCCCAGCCGGGCTCCCGGCCCGCACTGCGACTGGCGTACGCCGCGCCCAGATCGGTCACCAGCGGCCGCAATGACCAGCCGTCGGCAGCGATGTGATGCACCACGGCCACCAGCAGGTGCTCGTCATCAGTCAGCCGGAACAGGCTGGCCCGCAAGGGGATTTCCGTAGCCAGGTCGAACACGTGCTGCGTCGTCTCGCGCACGGCCTCGCTCAGCCGGCCCTCTGCCCAGGCGATGGCATCGACGGTGTCCCAGGCGATTTCGGCCTGGTCGGCGGGAATGATCACCTGCTCGGGTGTGCCATCGGTCGCCGCGAACACCGTGCGCAGGCTTTCGTGGCGAGCGACCACATCAGCCAGCGCGGTCCGCAACGCATCGACGTCGAGCCGCCCCTGCAGCCGCAGCATCACCGGCATGTTGTACACCGCTGACGGGCCCTGCAATTGATCGACGAACCACAACCGGTGCTGCGCGAACGACAACGGGATCACCGCGGGCCGCTCACCGGGCGCCAACGGCTCACGCTGCGCCGCGCCGTCGCCGATCCGCAGCGCCAGCCGGGCCACGGTGGGCGCCTCGAACACCGTGCGCACCGGCAGCTCGACGCCCAGTGCCGCGTTGATCGCGGCGATCAGGCGCATCGTGGACAGCGAGTCACCACCCAGATCGAAGAACGAGTCGTCAACGCCGACCCGGTCGATGCCGAGCAAGTCCGCATAGATCGCGGTCAGGGTCTGCTCGACCGCGCCGACCGGAGCGCGGTACCGGGCCGCATCCTGATAGTCCGGCGCCGGCAGGGCTCGGGTGTCCAGCTTGCCGTTGACCGTCACCGGCAACGCCGGCAACCCCACGACCGCAGCCGGGACCATGTAGCCGGGGAGCTGCTTGGCCAGCGCGGCCCGGGCTTCGGCCGGATCGGCCGTCCCGACGATGTACCCCACCAGGCGCTTGTCGCCCGGGCGGTCCTCGCGGGCGATCACCGCCGCCTGCTCCACCCCCGGCAGCTCAGCCAAAGCCGAACGCACATCGCCCAATTCGATGCGGTAGCCACGGACCTTGACCTGCTCGTCGGCCCGGCCGAAGTAGTCCAACTGCCCGTCGGGGCGCCAGGACACCAGGTCCCCGGTGCGGTACATGCGGGTGCCGGGCGCGCCGAATGGGCAGGCCATGAAACGCGTTGCGGTCATGGCGGATCGGCGCCAGTAGCCGACGCCGACGCCGCGGCCGGCGAGGTACAGCTCGCCGACCACACCCGGTGGGACCGGGCGCAGCGACTCGTCCAACACGAAGAACGCCGCACCTGCGGTCGGCGACCCGATCGGCGGTGCACCGGAGCCCGCGACCAGCGGGGTGCTCTTGCACAGCCACATGGTGGTCTCGGTCGGGCCGTAGACGTTGACCATCACCCGGCCAGGTGCCCACCGGTCGACCATCTCGGGTGGGCAGGCCTCGGCGCCGATCACCAGTGCGGCCGCGTCCAGCCCGTCGGTCGACAGCACCGCTGCAGCAGAAGGAGTTTGAGTGAGGACGGTGACCTGCTCGCGTACCAGCAGGTCGTGGAAGTCGTAAGCGGAGCGGGCCACCGCATCGGGCACCACCACCAGGCGGCCGCCGTGTAGCAGCGCACCCCAGATCTCCCACACCGAGAAGTCGAAGGCGTAGGAGTGGAACTGCGTCCAGACCTGTTCCGGCGACAGCTCGATGCCGATCTC
>JARLGS010000477.1 GCA_031292695.1 Mycobacterium sp.
CACCCAGCAGTCCTGCAACGCCACCACGGACCCCAACGGGAACGTCAGCTGCACCATCGCGTCGGTCGACCAGCCGGCCAGCTCGGAACCGATCACGACCAGCTTCGGCGGGGACAGCTACGACACCGCGTCATCGACCACGACCTCCGCGACGATCACCGAGCCGACGGACCTCATGGTCAACTCGGCCACCAGCGACTTCGCCGATTCCACCACGGTCTCCGGTGTGCTGACGGACTCGATCACGAACACCCCCATCGCCAACGAGCCGATCACCTTCACCCTGAACGGCACCGAGACCTGCACCGGGACGACGGACCCGACGGGTACGGCGTCGTGCAGCATCACGCCCGGTGAGCCGGCAGCGACGTACACGCTGACCGGGAGCTTCAAGGGCGATTCCCTGCTGCCCCTCCAGCTGACGCCGGCCAGCGGATCGTCCAACTTCGTGGTCACCCTGGAGCAGACCTGGCTGTCCTACACGGGTGCCACCACGGCACAGAACGGGCAACCCCTCGTCCTCTCCGGCGTGCTGACGACCGACGACCCCGCCATGGGCGCCCCTATCAACGGGCGGACGGTCACGTTCACCTTGGGCGCGGGCTCCGCTGCGCAGAGCTGCTCGGGCAGCACCAACGCCTCGGGCTCGGCCACTTGCACCATCGCCTCGGTGAGCCAGTCGCCGGGGCCGATCCCCGTCACCGCCGGCTTCGCCGGCGACGGCTACTACCAGATGGCCAGCGCAGCCGCGACCGTCAACCTGCCCGAGGGGACGCAACTGACCGTCAGCCCCGGCTCGGGCACCTACAACGGGTCCACGACCGTCTCGGCCACCCTGGTGAACACGTACACGAACCAGCCCGTGCCGAACGAGCCGGTCACCGTGACCCTGAACGGGACCCAGCCATGCACGGCAACCACCAACGGGAGCGGTGTCGCCTCCTGCGCCGTCTCACCCAACGAGCCAGCGGGCACTTACTCGCTCACGGCTTCGTTCACCGGTGACTCGCGCCAGATGCCCCAGCTCCTGCCGACCAGCGGGTCGAACACCCTGGTCGTGACGCAGGCCCCGACGACCCTGTCCTACACGGGCACCACATCGGTGACCAACGGGCAGCCGGCCACACTGTCGGGCGTGCTGACGACAAACGAGCCCTCCACGGGCACCGACGTCGCCGGCCGCACGGTGACCTTCACCATCGGCTCGGGCAGCTCGCTCCAGAGTTGCACGGCCACCACGAACGCCAGCGGAGCGGCCAGCTGCACCATCGCCTCGGTGAACCAGACTTCCGGTACCACCGCAGTCTCGGCGAGTTATAGCGGGGACAGCTACTACCAGTCGTCCACCGCCACATCGACGGTCACCGTCCACACCCCCACCACCCTGACGGTCAACGCGGGCACCATCGACTTCGCCGACGCAGGCACGGTCTCTGCCGTGCTCACCAACTCCGTGAG
>JARLGS010000478.1 GCA_031292695.1 Mycobacterium sp.
CACAAAAACGACACCGACACACCATATTCACTGGCTACGGGAAACCGGCACCAGCCGCCACCGATCCCAGCTCAACAACCCAATTCCGCCTACCTCACCGGCGTAACTTCGGACTAGCGCGCTGAACCCGGATTGCGCTGCCTCCATAGAATGATCCCGTTGCTTATTCCCGGTCGGCACGCCACGAAGCAGTGCCCCGGCATCAGCCAGGCGAAACGGGAAGGCCAGCATGGTGCCACGCGCTGAATCCACCAACCACGTCCGCCACGTCGGTAAAACCCGAGGCCCGCAGCACACTCGCGGCCACCATCGACCGGCCGCCGCCGGCGCAGTAGGCGACCACCGGGGCCGCCGGGTCCAGAGCAGCCAACGAATCCGTTAAAGCAGCCAACGGGACTTGCCGCGCCCCCGGGATGACGCCCTCCGCCGCCTCCTGCGGGCTGCGCACGTCTACCAGTTGCAGACGGGGCTGCAAGCCGCGCAATTCGGCGAGCCGCCCGACGGTCAATCGTGCCGCTGACTCAACGACGTCCGGCCGGTGTGCGAAAACCCAGGCGAGATCAGATAATTGACCGACGACCCGGTCTAATCCCACCCGCGACAGGCGGATCCGGGCCTCGCGAGCCAGTGCTACGTCGCCGACCAGCACGATGTCGCGCTCCGGTGACAGGACATCGCCGGCCCACTCGGCGAAGCGACCCTGCAGGCCAATGTTGATCGCACCCCGGATATGTCTCGACGCATAATCATCCGGCTCCCTGCTGTCCAAGAGGATGGCACCCGCCTCGGTGTGTTTGCACACCTCCTCGATATCCAGCAGATACGGCGGATTTTCATCGAGCAGCGGGCGCAGCTCGCGATTGCGGTGTGCGGCGAACTCAAAGTATCGCGGTCGCACCGGTTGGCCTTCGGTCACCGCAGCGACGAATTGGTCCACATCGACTGCCCGCAGCGCATAGTTGGTCCGCCGCTGCTCGCCGATCGTCGAACTGGTCTCGCTCGACAGCTGCTTGCCGCACGCCGATCCGGCGCCGTGCGCGGGAAATACGCGCGTGGCATCGGGCAGCTTCAACAGTTTGGTCTGCAACGACCCGTAAAGCTTCTGGGCGAGCTCATCCGCCGAGTAGCCCGAAGTCACGAAAAGATCCGGGCGCCCGACATCGCCCACGAACAGCGTGTCACCGGTGAGTACACCGTAGGGCGCCTCATCGTCGGCGTGCTCGTAGACCACCACGCAGATCGACTCGGGAGTGTGACCTGGTGTCGCGAGAATCTGGAGGGTCACATCCCCCAACGAGATCCGTTGGCCGTCCCGCAACGGATCGATGGGGAACTCGACATCGGCGCCTTCGCCGAAAGAGATAAGTGCTCCGGTAGCCGCGGCGAGTTCCAAATGACCGCTCAAGAAGTCGGCGTGGATGTGTGTCTCGATGACCCGTTCGATGCGCAGCCCATGCTCGGCCGCTTCGCCGAGGTACTCTTCGACGTCGCGCCGCGGGTCGACCACGACGGCGCGCCCCGTGGTCTCATCACCGATCAGGTAGGAAGCCTGAGACAAACATCCCAGATAGTGCTGGGTGAAGATCATCGGTCTTCCTCTCGGGGATCGCGTTCAGCGGTTAAGCGGAGCGGGCTGCCCGTACACGGCCACCACGACCGTGCGGTCCAGAGCGTTGTCCGACCACACCCCGATGGCGGTGTTGGCGCAGTCACGGATGATCGCCATGTCGTCGGGGTTGTAATACCACTGGTTGACCAGTTCGAGGCTGCTGATTGCGATGGCCGAATTGATTGCCACCGTCTCGGCGGCTTTGCCCTGGAAGCCGGCGGCGTTGGCGCGGTCTTGCGGCGTTGAACCGTCTGATCCGATGTCGCCGTTGATGCTTCGGTTGTTGATCATGTCTTCCGCGTGCCATTCGGCGGCCAGCGTCAGCGCGTTGTTCCTGATGACGTCGTTCGTGCAGCCCGCCTGGTGCTGGAGGGTGTAGACGGCGGAGACGACGGCGCTGTTGAGCCGCTTGTTGTCGGCATGCGCAGCAGGTGCGGCCAACGCCGCCGTTCCCCAGACGAGGACGGCGACGGGCAACCCGCGACTTACACCGGATCGAAACGTGAAACGAGCCATCGGCCCTTGACCTTGTCCAGTGTCACCCGAACCACGGGCTGGGTATCGGTGGGAGCGCCCTCGCCGATGGTCACCGTCTGGTTGACGAACAACAACACCACGGCGTGGTTGGCGGTTGCTGAAACTGATGCTGCCGCATTGACTTTGGCCACCGCAGAGATGTGCTTTTCTTTTGCACCCGGAATCACGACCTCGCGGGTCAGTGTCGTGTACTCGTCCTTGAAGTCGCCGGTCAGCCGTTCACGCGCCGCGCCGAGATCTTTGTCTACCGAGTCCGGCTTGTACGACAGCAACGCAACCGCGTCTTCGCCGGCGACCCGCACCGATTCGGTGCGGGCCAACGCAGTGTCGTCGGCCGAGCCATTCACCCAGGTGAAGTAGCCCGACGCCAACGCCAGCAGCAACGCCAATCCCGGCAACACACCAAAGGCGAGCACCCGCGACCAGTTGATCCGGCGCCTCTCCCGCGCGCTATCGGCCTCGTCATCAGCCGCCTCGTCGACGTCGGCGGATTCCGACTCTTCCTGCGTTGTCTCGTCTTCGACCGTCGGTTCGGTATCTTCCGCGTCAGTGTCGACCACGGTTTCGGTCTCCTCCCTCAGCGTTGTCATGGGACGAACACCACATTGGACACCTTGGCGTCATCGCCGACCGACCGAACCTCAATGCGCATGCGCCATTCGCGTGGCGACTGCTCACCGCCGGCGGTCCGCGACTTCACCGCGACCGCCACCAGCACCTGGGCCGAGTCGCCCCGCTGGGATTCCAGGCCGGCATCGGTCACTGTGCCTTCTGATTTCGACTGCGCCGCCTTGACGACCTCGATGAACGGCTTGGACCGCTGCTCAAAATCGTCACGGAATGCTCCGGTGGCCAGATCGAGGACTCGCTGTACGTCGGCATCGACGCGCGTGTAGTCGATCGTTGTCAGGTTTACCGCCCCCTGACGGGCAACCTGGACGAAGAGATCGCGCTGAATCTGCGCCTCATGTTTCTGGTAGGCGCGGTATCCGAGCCAGCCGGCCAATCCGGCCAGCGTCGCCACGATGACGGAGCTGGCCACCAGTGCCGCCCCGACACGTGAAAGGCGCCGACGGGTGGCCCGGTGCCGCCAACGTGCGAGCCGGCCTTCGGTTCGGGCTTCGCCCTCGTCGTCGACATCGGCGACCTGTTCGACCTGTGCGGCGTCGGCCTCAGCGGGACCGTCCACGTCGTCGCGGTCTGCCGTTGCCTCGCTTACTTTCGGCTCGCTGTCAGGGGTATCCGGGTTATCCGGGTCGTCGGCCATGGTGCTCCTCGCTCATGAGAGGTCCGGGGAAATGCTCACGGTGTCGGGACAAGAAGTGACTGCCAGCTCTTCGCGCGGGGGTGCGCGAGGTCGGACTCGGTGTAGCGGTGCCCGTCCGGCCCTATGTAGTCACCGGTGGCCGGGTCATAGGTCGCAACCGCGACCGGCGCGGGCGGTGGCGCCGTGCCCCGCGGGGGTGGCAGCCGCGGATCCTGTCCCGGCGGATATTGCGGCACACCCTGACCGCTGTAGGTGGCGTTCGGGTCGCCCTTCCAGTTGTAGCCGTCGTTGAGCGGCACGTATTCTTCGTCGCTTTCACACTGCTCGACCGTGGCGGCACGCTTCCACGGCTTGGTCTCGCACGGAATATTGCGCGCCCCACGGACATTGAGTTCGGAGTCCTGCGGAACCCGGCAGTACAAGTCCCCAGTAGGCCGGTCTGGAGCGTCGACGTTGGCCGGCGAGCGACGCTGCGTGGGCGGCAGGAAGCCTGTCGTGCAAGGCGGCGGTAGGTTGAGGTTGAGGTTGAAATCCAGGTAAAAGCCGCGATATTCCTGCTTGCTGTTCAAGTTCGGTATCAGAGCCGCCGACATCACCGCAATGCCTTGCGGGAACAGGACCAGGAGTTGCTCGATATCGTGGCGGTAGACGACGGCGATGTCACCGAGGCTCACCAGGTTGGCCATCAGCACCGGTAACGCCGGCGTCACCCGATCGAGCAGCGCGCGGCCTTCCTCCAACCCGGAGGGGCCCTGGGTCAGCAGAACTCGCAGCGCCGCATCCTGCGCCTTGAACTGCGCCGTGATGGCCGCGGCTCGATTAGCCCACGTGGCGATCGCCTCCGACGTCTGGACCTGGGAGTTCAGCACCGGGGGCGCTTGGTCGATCAGGGCGGCAAGCGGGTCGACGGTCCGGCCTCCCGCAATGGCCAGCGCAGTCGACCCGTCGACGATCCGCGACAGTTCGGGTCCGAGGCCACTGACCGCCCGGTTGGCCTCGTCGATCA
Organism: Mycobacterium sp.; assembly: GCA_031292695.1. Taxonomy (GTDB): domain Bacteria; phylum Actinomycetota; class Actinomycetes; order Mycobacteriales; family Mycobacteriaceae; genus Mycobacterium. The sequence continues at coordinate 4,420 of JARLGS010000478.1, forward strand.
CCGTTCGTAGATTGTCGCGCGGAATCGCCTGCAGCGCACGGTTGGTCCGGTCGAGTAGGCGTCCGATGTCGACGGGCACGTCGACACGGCCGACGGGAATGACGTCGCCGTCACGCAGCGGCCGCGAATGTTCCCCGTCCTTTCCCGGCTGCGGGGTCAGTTCGATGTACTGCTCGCCTATCGCCGAGCGGCTGTGTACCGAAGCCTCCACGTCCGATGGCACCTTGACCCCTGATCTCATTGCGAGCACGGCACGCACCCCCGTGGCGGTGACGTCGACCGACTTGACCTGACCCACGTCCGTGCCGCGATAGGTCACGGCCGACGTCTGGTAGAGCCCACCGGACTGGGGCAGGTCGACCGTGACCTTGTACTCCCCGATCCCGAACAGTGTCGCGGGCAGCTTCATGAAGTTGAATGCCATTGCCCCACAGGAAACGAAAGTTATCAGGGTCAAGACTGCCAGCTGGATCCACGTCCGGCGATTCAGACGCAGCATTCAGTATCCCCCGTTGTGGTACGCCACGGTCAGCGGGTTGCCCGCCGTGGCCGGGCTCGGTTGCATGCCGATCGTCCGTCCCCACAGCAGCTCGAGCTGGGTCAGGTTGCCCTCCCACCGTGAGCCGGTGAAGAGCGAGGTATCGATTCGGCTCAACGTCAAATCGACGATCATTGTCAGGTTGGCGTAGTCGCCACGGAACCAGTTCTTCACCGTGGATGTCGGCCAGGGATAGGTGGCCAGGCCGTCCAGGCCCCTGGTGAGCGCCGGCCCGGCGTCGGCCAGCGACCGCAGCACCGGCGCGATGTTGCGCAGGTTGTTGACCAGAGATTCCCTGCTCTGGTGGATGGTGTCGGCCGCGATCGCGCTGAACTTGCCCAGCTGATCAATCGCATCGGCAATCTTGGTGCGCTCTTGGGCCAGAACCGCCAGCGCTTTGGGAACGGTCACCAGCGCCTTGTCGACGACCGGGTCTTTGGCGGCGACCTGGCCCGCCAGCGAATTGAGATTCTCGGCGGCGGCGATGATGTCGTCAGTCTGGGCATTTGTGCCGCGGATGAACTCGTCCAGCTGGCCGAGCAGACTCCGCATGTCGTTTTCCCGGCCGGCGAAAGCCTTGGCGATCGCCTGGTTGATTTCCTGCAACTGCCCGAGTCCGCCGCCGTTGAGCAGGACTGACACGGACGCCAGCGTCTGCTCGGTGGTCGGGTACATGCTCGCGTGCGACAACGGGATGACCGACCCGTTCCTCAGTTGACCGACCGGCGGCTCGTCCTTGGGCGGTGCGAGTTCGATGTGCATCGAGCCGAGCAAACTGGTTTGCCCGAGCTTGGCGGTCGAATTGGCCGGCAGGTGGACATCGCCGTTGATGCGCATGGTCACCAGGGCATGCCAGTCTTGCAGCTCGATCTTGCTGACGTTGCCTACGTTGACGTCGTCAACGCGAACGCGGGTGTTCTCCTGAATGGTCACGACGTCCGGCATCTGGGCCTGGATCGTGTAAGAGCCCGGCCCCCCACCGGAGGTACCGGGCAGCTTGAAGGAATTCAAGCCCCGCCATCCGCACGCCGAAAGCGCGGCAATGCATATCAGACCGAGCCCCACGGCTACCGCGCGTCTCATGAGGGTCCCGTCGGAAGCATCAGGTTCTGCAGTACCTGGGTCGAGTTCGCGGTGGTGCTCGACGGCGGAGGCGCGTCGGCGGGTTGCGGCTGCCCCGGTGACTCTGGCGGCGGCGATTGCGCGGGTGGCGCCGGTTGCGACCCGTCCGCGGGCGGGGGTCCCCCGGGCGGCGGGGTTGTTTGAGGGGGCGTATAGCCGGGTCGCAGCGAATCCTCGCTGTAAGTGATCTCGCTGGGCCGGGCCTGCGTCCCGACGAACGGGTTGATTCCCGCCGGAATGTAGTTGTAGAGGCGGTTTTTGATGATCGGGTTGACATACTGCAGGCACAGCTTCGATACCCGGTCCAACCGCGCCCGGGCGGCCGCCTCGATCGAGCTGCAGATCCACTGCGGGATGTCGGCGAAGTTGTTCAACGCCAAAATGCCGGTCATCGCGCTCTGCGCGGGCTGATAAATGTTCAGGAAATTCTGGAACACCGTCGGAGCGATATGCAGGATTTGTTTGACATCGGAACGGCTGTCGTTGAGCGCGGTCGTGATGGAACCGAGCCGGTCGAACGTGACGCCCACGGCTTCCCGGTTTTCGGCGAGAAAGTCGCGCAAATCAGTCAGCGCCCCGTCCAGGCCCTGCACCGCATTGGCGACCTCGTTGGGGGTGTTCGTAAATATCGTCGTCACGCTGGCCAGGTTTTGGTTGAAGGAGGCCAGCAGGTCGCTGCTCGAGTACAGCGCCGAGACGAGCAACTGGAGGTTGCGGACCGTGCTGAAAATGTCGTCGGCGTGGTCACCGAGTGCTGAAATCGCTTGGGACAGCTTGATGACGGTATCGCGAGCGGTGTCTCCCTCGCCACGCAGGTTATCGGCGGCCGTGTTGATGAATTCACCGACCGAGTTCACGCCGCCGGGTGCCGTGGGTTGTAGCGCGTCGGTCAGCTTTTCCAGCTGCCTGCGGAAGTCGTCCCATTCGACGGGCACCGCGGTTCGGTTCAACGGGATCGACGCGCCGGGAGTCAGTTTGGGCCCGCCGGAGTAGGCCGGGACGAGTTGGATTGCCCGCGCAGTTACCAGCGACGGCGACAGGATCGCGGCGCGGGCATCGGCTGGGACCGGGTATTGCTTGTCGACGGAAAAGGTGACCTTCGAGCTGGTGGGCTGCGGCTCGATCTTGTCCACCACGCCGACGGCGACCCCGAGGATCCTGATCTCGTCACCGACGAACAGCCCGTTGGCCTCGGCGAAATACGCCGAGTAGGTGTTCTTTTCGACGTCCTTCCACAGGTTCTTGCCAATCAGGAACGAAGCCGCGGCGAGGGTCACGACCAGGCTGCTGGCGATCGCTCTCCGAAGATTCTGTCGGGTCATGTTCACTGCCCCCCAGTTTCGGCGGGTGCGGGTGCCGCGTTGGGCTCAGGAGGTGGGCCCGGCGCGGGCGCCGGCGAGGGAGGCTGCGACCACAGGGGGTGGGGTGCATCCTCCGGCGGCACGGGTGGAGTTCCGGTTGGCGGATCCACCGCCTCCGACGGCAGCTTCTGGTTGGGGTCTAACGGCCGGTCGTACATTCGTGCGTCCAGCGTGGGTCCGCTTAGCTGGCCGGGGATCAGGTTTGCAACGTACGCCTTGAAAAACGGCCCGGATCCTAAGACTTCGCCGAAAGTCATTGCATACCGTTTGAATTTGGGCAGGGTCCGCTGCAGATCTTCCTTGCGGTTGTCGAGAATCTCGAGCACCCCGTTGAGCTTGTCGAGGGCCGGCTTGAGTTGGGTCCTGTTGTCGTTGACCAGCCCCGAGATCTGGTGCGAAACCGCAGTCAGGTTGTTCATCAGGGCGTCGAGGGAATCCCGTTCGTCCAACAACGCCGCCAGCAACGCACTTGAGTTTGCTACCAGACCGGCGATCTGTTGACTGCGCCGGCCCAGAACCCCGGAGACCTTGTTGGCGTTGGCCAGCACGTGACGCAGCTGCTCGTCGCGGTTGTTGAGAGTTTCGGAGAACCGGGCAACGCCCTGCAGTGCGGGCTTGAGCTCCGACGGGGTTTCCCTGAACGTGTTGGCCAATGTCGTTAGTGCCGCGGATAACTGGTTGGTATCCAGCCCACTGATCGTTGTCGTCAGGTCGCCCAGCGCGACGGGGAGGTCGTATGGCGAGGTGGTGCGTTCCAGCGGGATGGTGCCCGTCAGTTTGCCTTCCCCACGCGGCGTGAGCTCGAGCATCTTGCTGCCCAGGATCGTCTCTGTCTTGATCGCCGCTTCCGTGCGGTCGCCCAGTGGGATGCCGTTGCGAACGGTGAAGCCTACTCGGACCTTATTGCCTTCCAGGCGGACATTCGAGACCCGGCCGACGCCCATGCCGGAAACCCGAACGGTGCTGCCGGGTTTGATGCCGCCGGCCTCGGAGAAGTAGGCCGAGTAGTCGCTCGTGCGCTTGAGCAATGGCAGCTTGTCGTACTGGAAGGCGGCGACGGTTATGCAGGCCAAGATCACGCTTCCCATCGCGCCAATCATGAGCGGGCTGCGCCGACCTAGCGGTTTGATGGTGGATAGCTTCATTGCGGCGTGCACCGCCCGCTGGGCTGGCCGACTAATTTGACGTAGATCGGATTGCCGCCTTTGCCGTTCAGCTTGAGTAATACCTCGCAGAAGTAGAAGCCGAAGTAGTCGCCATTGATGCCCTGTCGGGCCAGCACCTGATAGGTGTCGGGAAGCTGCTTGAGTAGGTTGTCGACATACTCGCGGTCAGCGAGCACCTGCGCCGACACGCGGTCGGTCTCGTGCACCACGTCCTTGATCGGCTGACGCGCCTGGACCAGCAGGTCGGTGACGGATCCGGCGGCGGCGTTGATGTAGGCCAGCCCGGTGGAGATGTCATTCTTGCGCTGCGCCAGCCCATCCACGAGCTCGGAGAGCTTGTCCAGGCCGTCGGAGAACTCGTGGTCGCGCGCCGCGAAAGTGTGCAGCACGGTGTTCAAGTTGGTGATCAGCTCGCCGATCAGCTCGCTGCGCCCGGCCAGCGTGGACGTCAGCACCGAGGTCTGCGCCAGCACCGAGGCGAGGGTGCCGCCTTGCCCCTGGAAGATTTGCAGCAGTTGGCCGGACAGGGCATTGACCTGATCGGGATCCAACGCGCGGAACAAGGGCCGGAATCCCCCGATCAGCGCGTCGACATCCAGTGCCGGCGACGTCCGTGCCAGCGGGATGGTCGCGCCGGGCGGTAGGCGGTGCGGCGGCCCGGGGCCCTCTTCGAGAGCGAGATACCGGTCACCGATGAGGTTTTCGTAGCGGACTACGGCTTTGGTGCCCTCGGTGAGCCGCACCCCCTTGTCTACTGCGAAGCCGACGGTGACCGTGCTGTCGCGATGCAGGGTGAGGTCCCCGACCTTGCCGACCTCCACCCCGGCGATGCGGACGAAGTTGCCGGACTTAAGGCCGGAGATGTTGGTGAACACTGCTTCGTAGCCGGTGCGGTCCTCGAAGCGCAACTGCCCGAACACCGCGATCAGCGCGAACGTGAATACCATGCAGACGGCCGTGAACAGCGCAACCCGGGCGATGGTGCCAGATAGCTTCCTTCTCATGGGGGTGGCTGCCCCCCGCGGAAGAAGTAGCGTGGCGGTTCGGGCGGATTCTTGGTGGTCGGGAAGTAGTTGGACCACCAGGGATTGCCGGCGGCCACATTGGTGCGGATCTCGTTGGGAGCGGCGCCCCAGCCGGTGTCGGTCACCAGCGCACGCACCGGGAAGTTCGCACTTGGATCGGGCAGCGAACCACATCTGGGGCTGCCCCCCGGTCCGCCTCTGGCGTTCACTTTCGGCAGGTGTTTCGGGTATCGGTACGGGTCATCGCCGAAGAGCAGGCCGGCGTCCATGATGAACGAATATCCGTTGCCACCGAGCATGTCCCGGCCGCCGTGATCGACGTACCACTGCGCACCTTGGAACAGGCACGTGAAGGTTGGGGAGTATTTCTGCAGCAACGCTGTGGTCGGATCGAGCAGGTTGACGGACCGCACGATGTTGGATTCGTTTCTGCCGATGACGTTGATGCCGGTTTGGCTGAAGCCCGACGCCGACAGCAGCAGCGTGTCGAGTGACCGCTGGTTGTCGGTGAGGGTGGTGCCGGTGGTCGTCGCCGAGTCGAGGATCGACAGGATGTCCTGCGCCGCATCGGAATAGATGGCCGCAGCCTTGCCGAACAACCGCCAGTCCTTGTGAATGGTTCCCATCCGGGGGTTGACGGTGAGCAGCAGGTTGTTCGCGTCAGTGATCGCCTCTCCGATCCGATCGCCTCTACCGCGCACCGACTGCGCGAAGGCCGACAAAATCGCGTTCAGCTTCGCCGGGTCGAGCACTTGGAGCACGGATTGCAGATTCTCGAAAACCGTGTTGACTTCGACGGTGACGTTGCGGGAATGCACCACCGCCCCCGGTTTCAGCGGGGTGCGGCTGGGATGCTCGGGCACGATCAGGTCGACGTACTTGGACCCGAATGCAGTGGTCGATTTGATCTCGGCTTCGAGGTCGCTGGGCAGATACTTGAAGGGGCCGGGATCCATTTTCAGTTGCAGCTGAGCCGCTTTCACGTCGGTGGCGATCGTCGCGACCTGGCCGATCTGCACGCCGCGCAACTTCACCTTGGCGCCGGGTTCCATCACCAGTCCCGCCCGGTCCGACACCAGCGTGAGCGGGATATAGGTGTTGAATTTGCCGGTGAACGAGCCGGCGGCGAGAGCGATCAGGATTGCGGGCAGGATGAACAACGCCGGCGCCCACCAGATCGGGTCGATCTTACTGGTGCGCGATTTATTGATCCTGCGGGCCATGTTGCCCGCGTCGGGTCTGTTGCTCACGCGGTCATCCCGACAGGTTGAAGTTGCCGGACTGCCCGTAGATGGACAGCATGATCATCAAGGCCACGAAGGCCGTGACGATCATCGATGACCGCACCGAACGACCGACCGCTTCTCCGACACCCGCGGGACCACCTGTCGCCGTGAATCCGTAGTAGGTGTGCACGACCATCACACCCGTCGCCATCGCCAGCACCGCCAAAAACGACCACAACAAATCCGTGGGCCGCAAAAACGTGGAGAAGTAGTGCTCGTATACGCCGCGCGACTGACCGTACAAGTTGAGCGTCAGGAACTTGGCCGAGAAGAACGACATCAGCACGGCGACGGCGTAGAGCGGGATGACCACGAATACGCCGGCGATAATCCGCGTCGACGACAGATAGGGGATCGAGCGGATACCCATGACTTCGAGCGCGTCGATCTCCTCGTTGATGCGCATCGCGCCCAGCTGCGCCGTCGTCCCCGCACCGATCGTGGCGGCCAATGCCACCCCGGCCGTGCATGGCGCGATCATCCGGACATTGAAGAACGCCGACAGAAACCCCGTCAGTGCCTCGACGCCGATGTTGGACAAGGCGTCATAGCCTTGCACCGCGACAAGGGCTCCGGTGGTCAGGGTCAGAAAGCCAATGATGCCCACGGTGCCCCCGATCACCGCGAGCGCCCCCGTACCCAGACCCATCTCTGCGATCAGCCGCAAAACTTCGCCCGGGTAGCGCCGTACCGCGTCTCCGGTCGAGACCAACGATTGTCCGTAGAACGCGGTCTGCTCGCCCAGCCTGCGGGTTGCCGCCACCAGCCTGGGTCCAAAAGTCACGAACCATGAGGGCTCGCCTGCCGCCTCGCTCACTTGGCGGTCACCTTCACTCCGAGCGCGGTGATCACGATGTTGATGAAGAACAACGCCATGAACGAGAACACCACGGTCTCGTTCACCGCGTTACCGACGCCGGTGGGGCCACCGCCCACCGAGAGGCCCTTGTAGCAGGCGATCAGGCCCGCGGACAGCCCGAACAGGGTTGCCTTGATGAGCGAGATCACCACCTGCGGCAGCCCCGTGATCAGCGTCATCCCTGCGATGAACGCTCCCGGGGTGACGTGTTGCACGAAGACCACGAAGATGTAGCTGCCGGTCAATCCGGTGACCGCGACCACCGAATAAAGCAGCAGCGCGACGAACGTGGCGGCGATGATGCGCGGCACCACCAAGGCCTGAATCGGATCGACGCCCATCACCTTCATCGCGTCGATTTCCTCACGGATGGTGCGGGCGCCGAGGTCGGCGCACATCGCGGTCGACCCGGCGCCGGCAACGGCCATCGCGGTAACGACCGGTCCGACCTGGGTCACCGATGCGAGCGCGGCACCGGCCCCCGAAAGGTCACCTGCGCCGATCTCGACGAGCAGGATATTGAGGACGAACACGATGAGCACGGTGTACGGGATCGACAGCATGATCGTCGGGAAGATCGACACCCGGGCGACAAACCAGATCTGCTCGAGAAGCTCGCGCCACGGCCACCGCCCGCGCACCACGGCGACCAGCGATTCAATGCTGAGGATGAAGAACTGGCCCAGCGCGTTCATGGGCTTTGTGACGACTGTGCCGTTCATAGGGCTCGTTCAATCCAACGGGCGTCCATATGACTCAATCCACAATTCCCATTCTCGTAACGAGATTGACCCGCTCGTAATAGCTCATACGAAAGCGTCATGATTCTTTAGATGCCGACGGCGATGTCTGTCTGCGCGCATAGACCAGTTAGGAACCTACGCGCCAAAATCTGGCCGCGAAAGCATTGCAATCAGCACGAAAAAATCTAAGCGGCGCCCTTCGAGGCTCAGCCGAAGTTCGCGCTGTGTGAGGCGGGCCGACTGGCGTCGACCTGCAGGCCCTGGATGTGCACCCGGCTCGGCGGCTGGGCGACGTCCGAGCTCAGACCCAGAGGTTGGTCCGAGGGTGGCGCACGGAGACGACGCGTCCGGCGGGCAGCACGACGCTCCGAGTGCTCTGCCAGCGGTGACGCCGCATACAAATTCATCGCTTTGCGGTTTTCCATCTGCAGGGAAGGGAGTTGAGAACGAACGCCAGTCTCGAACAAACGACATTCGATACAAGACTTAGGTTCAGGGTGAGCGTAAATGCCCTATCTGCGCGAGGGTGCCGGCCCGGATACGCTCACCAGCTGGCAGAGCACCCGTCGACGTACCTGGTGCTGGCTTCCCAACGCAGCGGCAGCACGCCGCTGGTCGAATCGCTGCGCGCGACCGCCGTCGCGGGCGAGCCGCAGGAGTTCTTCCAATACCTGCCCACCACCAGTCAGGCGCCGCAGCCGCGGGAATGGTTCGCCGACGTCGAGGACGAGTCGATCCTGCGCCTGATTGATCCGCTCGACCCCGGGACGCCGGACCTTGCACCGGCCGAGATCTGGCGCGAATACATCCGCACGGTCGGCAGGACACCGAACGGGGTATGGGGCGGCAAGCTGATGTGGAACCAGACGCCGCTGCTGCTGAGCCGTGCAAAGAATCTTCCGAATCGAAGCGGTGACGGCCTGCTGGCCGCGATCCGCGATGTGGTGGGCAAGGAACCGCTCCTCACTTATGTCCACCGGCCCGATGTGGTGTCGCAGGCGGTCTCGTTCTGGCGGGCGGCGCAGACCCGCGTGTGGCGTGGCCGCCCCGATCCGGTGCGCGATGCGCGCGCCACCTACCACGCTGGAGCGATCGCCCACGTGGTCACCATGCTGCGTGCCCAGGATGAGGGCTGGCGAAATTGGTTCGCCGAAGAAGACGTCAAACCATGGAGATCCCTATCCGGTGTTGTGGCCCAACCTGACTCAGGTGGTCGCCGACATCCTTGGGGCGTTGGGGCTTGACCCGCGACTGGCGCCCGCGCCGGTGCTGGAGCGCCAAGCCGATCAGTGCTCCGACGAGTGGGTGAGCCGCTACCGTGCCGACGCCAGGAGAAAAGGCTTGCCTACCTGATCACAACCGCGTCGACGAAGAAGCGCGCAGTCGATTAATTGTGCCTGCTCGAAGGACGTTCACCGGCCGACCTAAATTCAGCCCGATCGAATCACTTGGTTCCCTGCCGCCCGACACGCCACCATTCCGTCAGCAGAGTGTGGCCGCAAAAGCCGTCATACGTGTTCGAGGAGCAATCATCGCGGGTGAAGGCGTGCCGGGCAGCGGACGGGACCGAGAGGCGCCGCAACGGGCAGATTGGTTGGATCGGGTCGGGTCGGTATCGGTGGACTGGTGGGCCACCGCGCTGGCGGGTGTGATCGTCGCGTTGGCGGTGGCCGACGTGCTCCCGAAGATCCCCTGGTGATCGGTGTGAGCACAGTTCACGTCGAGCCCGACGAAACCTCGGCTGAAGCCACCTTCACCAGCAACCGTCCGCTCGACTACGTGCCGGGCATCGTTCTCCTGGTCGGCGTGGGGGTGCTGGGCAAGTACGCCCAGATCTGGTGGAACACATTGGCCAAACACCACCACTGGACCGTGCCCGACATCGAATATGTGTTGTGGGCGATCGTGATTGGTCTGCTCATCACCAACACCGTCGGCTTGCACCCGATATTCCGACCCGGTGTGTTGACCTATGAGTTTTGGCTCAAGGTCGGGATCGTGGCGCTGGGTTCGCGATTCGTGCTGGGCGACATCGCCAAACTCGGCGGCATCAGCCTGGTGCAGATTCTCGTGGACATGACGATCGCGGGAACGACCATCATCGTCGTCGCGCGCGCGTTCGGGTTGTCGGGCAAACTCGGCTCGCTGTTGGCGATAGGCACGTCCATCTGCGGGGTGTCGGCCATCGTGGCGGCCAGGGGCGCGATCCGGGCCCGCAACTCCGATGTCAGCTACGCGATCGCGGCAATCCTCGCGTTGGGCGCGGTGTCACTGTTCGTGTTGCCGCCGCTGGGGCATGCGATCGGGCTCACCGACCATGAATTCGGCCTCTGGGCGGGACTATCCGTTGACAACACCGCCGAAACCACGGCCACCGGATACTTGTACTCCGACCACGCCGGCAAGATCGCGGTGCTGGTCAAGTCGGTCCGCAACGCGCTGATCGGGTTCGTCGTCCTCGGTTTCGCGCTGTACTGGGCGGGCCGCGGGCAAGCCGACGAGATCGCTCCCGGCGTCAAGGCCAAGGCCGCGTTCGTCTGGAACAAGTTCCCGAAATTCGTGCTCGGCTTCCTGGTGGTCTCGGCGATCGCCACCGCAGGCTGGTTGACCAAGGGTCAGACCGCCAACCTCGCCAACGTGTCGAAATGGGCTTTCTTGCTGACGTTTGCGGGTGTGGGGCTCAATACGGACATCCGCCAGATCGCGCGCACCGGATGGCGCCCGCTCGTGGTCGCGGTCATCGGCCTCACCGTGGTCGCCTCGGTCTCGCTGGGAATCGTGCTACTTACCTCACGGGTGTTCGGTTGGGGCGCAAGCACATAGGGGCCTAGCGCGATCGCTTGGGAGTTTCCCCGCTGCCGGGTCACGCGTGGCTGGGCTCAGATCTGTGCGTGGTTGGGCGGCGGAACGCCGACGAGCTCCCACGCCCCGATGTGGTGGTACTTCCAGTCGACCGGATCATGCACGCTGTGAGTACGGGCGTTGCGCCAGTGCCGGTCCAGGTCAAAGCGTTGGTCGGTGCCGCTGGTCCCGGTGAGCGCAAATATTTGGCTGGCTACCTCGACGGCGACGTCGCTGCCGAAGGCCTTCGCCTCGGCTACCGCGATCGACCCGCGCGCCGCGGCGTCCGCATCGGCCGGACGAAGGCCCAGATCCTCCAACAGATCGGCGGCCCAGCGCAGCATTTGGACTGCCGCCCGTGTGCGGGTGGCCAGCTGGCCGAACCGCAGCAGCGTGTGGGGGTCGTCGCCTGCGGTGCTGACCAGCCCGGCCCGGACCGCCTCGAAGAACGGTCGGCTCCGGGTGCGCACGAACTCAACGGCATCGGCCAGCGCACCCTCGGCGATGCCCACTTCGATAGACGCGTGAACCAATTGTGCTCTCGCGCCCAATAGTTGGGGGCCGGTGAAGACCGACCAGTACGGCACCACCATCGCGGGGTCGACGCGAACCCCGTCGAAAGTCGTGGTCCCGCTAACCGTGGCCCGCTGCCCCATCGCGGCCCAGTCCTCATCTACGGCTACACCCGGCGCGTCGCGCTCCACAAATGCCAGCACCAAGCGGCCGTCGGGGTCGAGGGCGCTGGCCGCCAGCCACCGCGACGTGATCGCGCCGGTGCAGTAATACTTCACGCCGTCCAACCGGCAGCCTGAGCCGTCGCGCACCAGGCGGGTCTTCAAGTCCTGGGCATGGTGCCCACCGCGCTCGGCCAGCACCGGCGCGATCCGCCCACCCTCGACCACCGCGGGCAGGATCCGTTCACGCTGATACGAGGTGCCGACCAGAGCAAGGATGTCGACCGCCAGAAGATGCCCCTGCGGGATCTGGGCCAGCGCCGGGTCCGCGGTGGCAATGATGCGGACTATCTCCGCCACGGTGCGCGGTCCCAGGCCGGCCCCGCCGTCGGCAACCGGCACCGTGATCGTCGGCAGGCCGGAGCGGTCGAAACTGGCCAGCTCGGCGCGCGGCACGGCGCAGGCGCGATCTCGGTCGGCCGCGCCGGGCCGGACCGCCGCGGCGAACGCTTCGGCGGGGGCGACCGCCTCCGCGTGACTGTCAAGGGGCGCCCGGCCCCGCCGACAGTCGGCCTCGATGCTCACGACGCCACCGTCGGCGTGCACGGCGCCGTGGCGACAACATCGTGGGGCGCGGTGGTAGCGGGCATAGGGCCACTCCAGGGACTCGGTGGTGCAGCTGCGGGCTGAGCCGGTGCGGCCGATTGACAACGGAATGGAACTCGATTTACACGAGCCGCCACAAGTCGGCCGACTCGGCTCCGGCTATCGCAGCCAGCGCCTGAGCATTCGCTTGGCGGCTCTTCGCAATAAAATCAAGATGATTCAAATAGTCAGGTTTTCGGGCGAGCGAACTCATGACCAAAGGACCCGTTTCCCCAAACCGCCGAACTCGTGACACCGGGCGCCGGCATCGCGGTCAGGCGCGATCCCTTGGGAACGCCCGAGACTAATCAAACCGACTCGCAGGCGCCGCTACACCCACCAGGTAGTTCAGTGGAGGCGCAAGCACCTACGAGAACCTTGGAGCGAGCCCTCACCCGACGTTGGTGCCGCCCTCGGCAATCCGGCGTACCGCGTTGAGGAAGACGTCGATTTCCTCGAACGTGTTGTAGAACGAGAACGACGGACGAACGGTGGCTTCCAGACCGAGGCGACGCAGAATGGGCTGGGCGCAGTGGTGACCGGCACGCACCGCAATGCCCTCAGCGTTGAGCGCCTTGCCGACCTCGAGCGGCTCATGTCCGGCCAGAACGAACGACAGCACGCTGGCCTTCTCGGTGGCGGTGCCGACCAGGCGAACTCCTGGAATGGCGGCCAGGCGCGGTGTCGCGTATTCCAATAGGGAGTGCTCGTAGGCCGCGATACGGTCAACGCCAAGCCGCTCGACATAACGCAGCGCTTCCCCGAGCCCGGCGGCGTCGGCGATGTTGCCGGTACCGGCCTCGAACTTGCTCGGCGGCCCTTGATACAGCGACCGTTCCAGGGTCACGTCGGCGATCATGTTGCCGCCGCCCTGCCACGGCGGGGTCTCGGTGAGCGCTTCCTCGGTTCCGTAGAGCACGCCGATCCCGGTGGGGCCGTAGATCTTATGACCGGAGAACACGAAGAAATCAACGCCGAGCGTGGAGACGTCGACCGGTAGGTGCTGGATGGACTGGGCCCCATCGATCAGCACCCGCGCACCGTAGCGGTGGCCCAACTCGACGATCTGCTCGACCGGGACCACCGTGCCCAGCGCGTTGGACACCTGGGTTACCGAAACCAGCTTGGTCCTCGGCCCCAGCAGATCCTCGAAGTCCGACATGAGCAAGTTACCGGCGTCGTCAACCGGTGCGACCTTCAATATTGCGCCCGTTTTCTGCGAAATCATCTGCCACGGAACGATGTTCGCGTGGTGTTCCAGGTGGGTTATGACGATCTCGTCCCCGGCCCGCAAATGCTTGCCGCCCCAGGCATAGGCCACCAGGTTGATAGCTTCCGTGGTGCCGCGCGCAAAGACGATCTCTTCGGTCTTCGCCGCGCCGATGAATCGCCGGACCGTGTCGCGGGCCTCTTCGTAGGCGTCGGTCGCCCGGGCCGCCAACTCGTGGGCCGCGCGGTGAATGTTGGAGTTCTCGTGTGCGTAGAAGTACGACAGCCGGTCGATTACCACCTGCGGCTTCTGGGTGGTCGCGGCATTGTCGAACCAGATGAGCGGCCTTCCGTTGACGGTTTCCTTCAGGATCGGGAAATCCGCGCGCACCGCGTTGACGTCGAACACCTCGTGCTGGTCCGGTAACTGGGGCACGGGATCGGCTGCGGTCAGGAAGTAGTAGTTCCGCTCGTCACCGACCGGCGCGTTCGGTGCGGCCGAGGGTGCATCAGACCAGCCCAGGTCGCCAACCGACGGCGCCTCGGTCAACCACGAAGGTGCCGAACTGTGCGGGCCCACCGGGACGGCCGGTGCGGACCCGGCCAGCACACCGGGCACCGTCGGCACAATGCCGCTGGGCACCGCGAAAGAAGTCAGGTCGGCGACGCCGAGCGCCAGGTGGGGATCGGCCACGGCGTCACCCGCCCCGGCGGTCGACGGCGCTGCCGTCGTGTCGGGCACGCTTCCCCGCGGGGCGACCGGCACCGTCTGCGGTAGGCCTCCGGCCGGCTGCGCAGACGTCGGCGCCGGAACGTAAATGTCGGTGACACCGAGCGCCGGATACGCATCGGCGGTTCCGGCGCCCGTCTGGCCGGCCGACGTGGCGGCAGTGATGTCCGGCACATTGCCCCGCGGGGCGACGGGCACGGTCTGCAGTAGGCCTTGGGCCGGCTCGGGAGACGTCGGCGCGGGAACGTAGATGTCGGTGAAGCCGAGCGCCGGAACCGGTGCCGGATACGCATCCGCGGTCCCGGCGCCCGTCTGGCCGGCCAACGTGGCCGCAGTGACGTCCGGCACGCTGCCCCGGGGGGCGACGGGAGCGGTTTGCGGCGGACTGTCGAATCCCGGCCGGAAACTGGCCGCGTAGAGCTGGTTGGCCAGCGCGGCGAGTTCCGCGGCGCTGATGGGCAGCTCGCTCTCGGCGTCTACCGACCGGTACTCACTTGTACTCATGGAACTGGTCCACATTGACGTCGTCGAGCACGGCGAGCGCGTCGTCAGTGAGGACAGCCAACGAATTGTATTGAGTGACCAGGTAGGTGGCAATCGCCGACTGGTTGATGCCGGTGAACCGCACGGACAGCCCCGGCGCCTGTTCGCCGACCAGGCCAGGCTGGAACAGGCCCACCACGCCCTGGCGTTCCTCGCCGGTACGCACGAGGATGAACTTGGTCTTGCCGTCCTCCACCGGCACCTTGTCCGACGGGATCAGCGGGATGCCGCGCCACGTGATGAACTGCGCACCGAACAGGCTCACCACCACCGGGGGTACGCCGCGGTAGGTGGCTTCGCGGCCGAATGCGGCGATACCAAGCGGGTGCGTGAGGAAGAAGCTGGGCGTTTTCCAGACCTTGGTGATCAGCGCGTCCAGGTCGTCAGGCGTCGGAGCACCGATCAGCGTCTGAATTGTCTGCTCCGGAGTCGCCTGTGCAAGCAACCCGTACTCGGGGCTGTTCACCAGTTCGGATTCCTGGCGCTCCTTGATCGTCTCGATGGTCAGCCGCAGCTGCTGGGCGGTCTGGTCGTGCGGGCTGGAATAGAGGTCGGAAACCCGGGTGTGGATGTCGACCAGAGTCGAGATACTCCGGAGCGTGTATTCACGCGGACTGGTCTCGTAGTCGACGTAGGTGTAGGGAAGCGGTTCTTCGGTGCCGGCCCCCGCTTCAGCCTTGATCGCGACGCGCTCGGGGTTGACCACACGGTTCACCCGGTAAATGCCCGCCTCCACGGGCACCCAGCTGAGCAGATGCAGCAACCAGCGCGGGGTGATGGTTGAAAGCTGAGGAACAGTCTTGGTCGCATTGGCAAGCTGCCGGGCGGCGAGATCGCCAAGTGACTGAGACTCGTTTTGAGCCGACGTCATCGTGGTCCTTCCGTGCTTTGGTCGAATAATGCAACGGGTTCGGCAGGTCCATGCTCGCCCCACCGTGATCGCTTCCGCGCGCCGAGCCTAGGCAAGTGTAAGACCAGTGCGGAAGGATTACAGCCCGGGTGAATCAAACGGGCAAATCCGCTGATGCCCTATAGTGGGGTCCATGCAACAGGCCGTACAGCTGCGTTTCGTTCCTTCGCGCTGCATCGCCGTCTGCTGTTGTTGTAGTTGTTGTTGATTTCCTGAGCCCCTGACGCTGTAGAAATCCCTCGCGCTTTGCCCGCAGGCGGACGAAAACCATAGTTCGCCTGGGCTGCATGAATGCGCGTTAGTCACATTCATTCAGGAAGATCAATCACCAATGACAGTGTTGTCTATACCCAACCGCGCGGCCGCGCAGGTGGCCACTCGTCGACGCGTACTTGTCCGGCCGGCCACCGAACTCACCCGCATGACACGCTACCGCGGCGGCACCTACTCCCACACCGTCGACAGAATTGTGTTCGACGACGGCAGCTGGGCCCGCACCGACCTGATCAGGCTCAATCCCAATCTGCACGCCTACTCGCTCGACTTCTTCGGCGTCGCGCCCAATCACCCGTCGCCCTACCGACTGGGAACCTGGTCCACCCTGCCTCACCTGCACACCCGCGGCTACGAAAGCGAGGTGGACTGGATCCTGCGCAACTCCTTCCCCATGCGCTCGACCGCAGAGCTGAGCGAACACCTGCGCGCCGCCGGCTTCACACTGGGACAGGCAAACATCAGTGAACACGAAGCCATAGCGGCGACCCAGGCCGCGATCTGGCACTTCACCAATGACCTGGCGCTCGATACCCGGCCGCTGAACGTACCCATCGCGGTACGGCCGGGACCCGGGCCGGCCATCACCTACGAATTCGACGGCGAACCACAGCTGGGCGGCTACTCGGTGTGGACAGACTCGGAGGAGACCGTCAACCTCAAGCTGCAAAAGTCGGCCAACGGTGTTCTCTGGCAAGATGTTTCCGGTTCGGAAATCACCACCGGCGCGGGCAGGGGACGCTATCAACGCACGCTCGGCGTGGGTAGCACGCTTTCGGCAAGTCGGCACGGTCGCGCCGGGCGGGGATACCGTTACTACCGGTTGATCGCAACCACAGACGGCGCCCGCCCCGCAGTAGGTGACGTCCGCTTCTGGCTGACTGCCGCCCGCCACTACCGCAATGCCGATCGGGTCGTACACCTCTACAATTACTTACTCATTGGGGCACGCAAGGCATTGCGTGGCACACACGAACTCCGACTCGTCGAAAGCCAGGCAACCGTCGAATCCGAAGTCATAGGACCATTCCAAGTGCCAATCCCTCTGAGGCTCAGTGTCGCTGACGGCCACAAGCTCGTCGACGCCGATGGTCTGGCCATCCGCGATATCGTTGAACCGGGCACGGATTTTTACCTGTGTCCGGCACCGGGCACGTCGGCGACGACGATGACAGCGAAAGCACCGCACAACCTCACCGGTCCGGTGCTGACCGGGGTGGCGCTGGGTGAGGCGTCACACCGGTTCACACCCATCGCCCTGACCGTGCCCACAGACGTAGCTATCGAGTTCGACATCACCTGGCAGGCGGACGAACCTTGTACCGACATCGTTGAGGAAGTTTCATGAGCATCGCTGAAGACGTCACACAATTAATCGGAAACACGCCGCTAGTTCGGCTACGCCGGGTCACGGAAGGCGCGGTCGCCGACGTCGTCGCCAAGCTGGAATTCTTCAATCCGGCGAACAGCGTCAAGGACCGCATCGGTGTTGCCATGATCGACGCGGCCGAGCAGGCGGGGCTCATCAAGCCGGACACGATCATTCTAGAGCCGACCAGCGGCAACACCGGCATCGCGCTGGCGATGGTAGCCGCGGCGCGTGGCTATCGATGCGTGCTGACAATGCCGGACACGATGAGCACCGAGCGTCGAATGTTATTGCGCGCGTTCGGTGCTGAGCTCGTTTTGACCCCGGGTTCGGAAGGCATGGCGGGTGCGATCGCCAAGGCCGAGGAACTCGCCAAGAACGACCAACGGTACTTCGTCCCCCAGCAGTTCGAGAACCCGGCCAACCCGGCAATCCACCGCAAAACCACCGCGGAAGAGGTGTGGCGGGACACCGACGGGAAGATCGATTTCTTCGTGGCCGGGGTGGGCACGGGCGGCACCATCACCGGGGTAGCCCAGGTCATCAAGGAACGCAAGCCGTCGACGCAATTCGTGGCCGTGGAACCCGCCGCGTCACCGGTCCTGTCGGGTGGCCAGAAAGGCCCTCACCCGATCCAGGGGATCGGGGCGGGGTTCATTCCGCCGGTGCTCGACACGGACCTGGTCGACGAGGTCATCACCGTCGATAACGAAGACTCCTTCGACATGGCCCGGCGCTTGGCCCGGGAGGAAGGGCTGCTAGTCGGCATCTCCTCGGGCGCCGCCGTCGTGGCTGCCCTGCAGGTGGCCCGCCGGCCGGAGAACGCCGGCAAGCTCGTCGTCGTCGTGCTCCCCAGCTTCGGTGAGCGTTACTTGAGCACGCCACTCTTCGCCGATCTGGCGGACTAACCATGCTCGCGGCCATGAGGCAAGACATCCGAGCGGCCAGGCAGCGGGATCCGGCCAGGCCGACCACGCTCGAGGTGATCTTCGCCTACCCGGGCGTGCACGCGATTTGGGGACACCGGATCAGTCACTGGCTGTGGAACCGCGGTGCTCGGCTGGCGGCGCGCACGCTGGCCGAATTCACCCGCATCCTGACCGGAGTCGACATCCACCCTGGCGCCGTCCTTGGCCGGGGGCTCTTCATCGACCACGCGACCGGCGTGGTGATCGGAGAAACCGCCGAGGTGGGCGAGGACGTGACGATCTACCACGGCGTCACGCTCGGCGGCAGCGGGAGGGATATCGGGAAGCGCCATCCGACGATCGGTGACCGGGTGGTCATTGGCGCCGGGGCAAAGGTTCTGGGGGCCGTCAAGGTCGGTGACGACAGCCGGATCGGCGCCAACGCCGTGGTGGTCAAAGAAGTGCCATCCAGCGCTGTGGTCGTCGGGGTTCCCGGGCAAGTCATCAGCCGCCATGGCCGAAACAGTCCGGATGACTCGATGATGCCCGACCTGGTGGGTGTCAGCCTGCAGTCCCTGCTCACCAGGGTGTCCAACCTAGAGGACGCCAACGACGGCCAGCCACAGACCGGGCATGTCATCCGACCGCCCGAAGCCGGGGTGTGGCACGGGGAAGACTTCTCCATCTGATCAGACTGATCCAGATCATTACTGGTTGCGCCGACGTCCTAGACGATCGGGCCGTAAATCCATCCGCCAAAGCAGCAACGGTTGTGGGGTACAGATGAGCACGCTTGCGATCGTCGTGACGGCGATAGTCGCGGCGTTGGCAGCGGCCGCCATCCTCGGCGCGGCTGTCAATCGACGATCGGGCGTCCTGCGGGAAACCAGTCCCGAGGCCCCCGAGGCCTTTGCCAACACATCGGAACTTGGCTTGTCTCAGGCGGGGCCGACAGTGGTGCATTTCAGCGCTGTGTGGTGTGGCCCGTGCGGTGCGGTTCGTCGTGTCGTCGACCAGGTGTGCGCCGACCTCCCGGACGTGTCACACGTGGAGATCGATATCGACGCCAACCCCGCGACCGCGAAACAGCTGTCGGTGTTGTCCTTGCCAACCACCTTCATCTTTGACGCGGAGGGCAGGCAACGCTACCGAAGTGCTGGCGTGCCGAAGGTTGCCGACCTGCGGGAGGTGTTGCAATCGTTCGGCTCGAGCGGTGGTGACTAGCCTGTGCCGTAACGCTGGTTGTTGTTGTCATAACCGTTCGGGGCGTGCATTTAGGGAGCGGCGACGCTGGGCTTTTCCCCTGATGGCCGTCAACTGCTGTTCAAGGTGCATTCACGGCGATCGGCGCTACGGTGGCGTGATGGGCACCGGACGGGAGTTGCGATGAGCGATCCACACGCGCCGAGGATCCCTGCCGCGTTGTCGACGCCGAGTCTCAATCGCGGGGTCGGCTTCACGCACGAGCAGCGGCGGCGGCTGGGGCTGACGGGCCGGCTTCCGTCGGCTGTTCTCACCCTCGACGAACAGGCCGACCGCGTATGGCATCAATTGCAAAGCCTGGCAACGGATTTAGGCCGTAATCTGCTTCTCGAGCAGCTGCACTACCGCCACGAACTGCTGTACTTCAAGGTGCTCGAAGACCATCTGCCCGAGCTGATGCCGGTGGTGTACACCCCCACCGTCGGGGAGGCCATTCAACGCTTCTCCGACGAATACCGCGGGCAGCGGGGACTTTTCCTGAGCATCGACGAGCCCGACGAAATCGAGGAAGCCTTTGCGACGTTCGGGCTGGAATCCGACGACGTCGACCTGATCGTGTGCACCGACGCCGAGGCGATCCTGGGTATCGGTGACTGGGGCGTGGGCGGAATCCAAATCGCCGTGGGCAAATTGGCGCTCTACACCGCCGGCGGCGGCATCGATCCCCGCCGCTGCATCGCGGTGTCACTCGATGTCGGCACCGATAACGAGCAGCTGCTGCAGGATCCGTTCTACCTGGGCAACCGCCACGCCCGGCGGCGCGGCACCGAGTACGACGAGTTCGTCAATCGCTACATCGAGACCGCTCACCGGCTTTTCCCGCGCGCCATCCTGCATTTCGAGGACTTCGGGCCGCTCAACGCGCGGAAGATCCTGCAGACCTACGGCGATCACTACTGCGTGTTCAACGACGACGTCCAGGGCACCGGCGCGGTGGTCGTGGCGGCCGTGTCGAGCGGGTGCCACGTCACCGGCGTCCCTCTGCGCGACCAGACGACCGTGGTTTTCGGGGCCGGCACCGCCGGGATCGGGGTCGCCGATCAAATCCGCGACGCCATGGTCGCCGACGGCGCCACCGGCGAGGAGGCCACCTCGCGGATCTGGCCGATCGACAAGCAGGGCCTGCTGTTCGACGATATGGACGACCTGCGCGATTTCCAGGCGCCGTACGCGAAGAACCGCGAACGATTGGGTATCGCCGCCGATCAACGGGTCGGACTGGTCGACACCATCAGGCTGGCTTCGCCCACAATTCTCCTCGGTTCCTCCGCTGTGTTCGGGGCGTTCACCCAGAAGGTCGTCGAGGCGATGACGGCGTCGTGCGAGCGACCGATGATCTTCCCGCTGTCCAATCCCACCTCCCGCATGGAAGCCATGCCGGGCGACGTGCTGGAGTGGTCGCAGGGCCGGGCGTTGCTCACCACCGGCACTCCGGTCGCGCCCGTCGACCACGGCGGCACCGCCTACACCATCGGGCAGGCCAACAACGTGCTGGTATTCCCAGGAATAGGACTGGGCATCATCGTGGCCGGAGCCTGGCTGCTGACCAGTGCGATGCTGCAAGAGGCCGCTAAAGCCCTTGCACGACAGTCCGTTCCGATAAATCCAGGAGACGCGCTATTGCCTGATGTGCGGGATCTGCGCGATATCTCGACGGAGATCGCCGAGGCCGTCTATCACGCCGCGGTGGCTGACGGGGTGGCTTCCCTCACGCATGACGATGTCCGGCAAGTCATCCTGGACACCATGTGGACGCCGGATTACGACTAACCTCATTCCGCTCCTCCGGATGACTCGAGCCTCCGAACCTTCAGGTAGCGGGGTGCGGTTATTGGTAGCTGTGCAGGGTTACCGTTACCTACTGCGCCGTAACCGAATTGACGGTCTGACAGTTGCGACTGGCAGACGGTGACTCATCGGCATGGTGAAGCAAAAGATATCGTCCTGGTGCGGGTGGCTCAAATGTTTGCACGCGAGACCTGAACCCCGCGCCGCGAAGGTGATTGGCTGCGGCGTGCAGGATGGTGACGGCTTCGTGCTTCCGGGTCGATGTTTATCTCCAGATGGGCGGATAACCGGGAGTTGCTGTGTTTTGCCGCTACTGTCTCCTGTGTCGGCGCCGGCTTTGTTCTCCGGCGAGTGGGCGGTCGAATAGGCCGCGGATATGGAGTGGGCAGCATGAAAGCTCCGGTATTTTGTGCCGCAGGGCTGGGGGCGGCATGCGCGGTCGTTATCGGGTTGGCCGCGTGCAGTGGTCACAACGCGGCAGCGCCGCCTGCGTCGACGGCGAGCCCGTCGGCGGATTACAGTGCTTTGCTGATCAAGGCGAGCGACATCATCCAGCCCGCCGACTTCTTCACCAATGCGCCGCCGACGGGGTTCACCGCAGGAGCACCGACGAGCAAGCCGAACGGTAAACCTGGGGTCGCCGGCGTGTTCAAAAGCCAAGATGGTAGCCGACAGATCAGCGATACCGTCTTGGTCTTGACCGACGAGGCGGCGGCCAAGTCGGCTCTGGGTGCGGCTGTGGCCGGGGTCGGTGGTTCGGTCAGCTTCCCAACCCCGCAGACGTTTTCGGTGGGCGATACCGGCACGCTGTTCTCGGGGGTGTCACCGGATCAATCCAAGAGCGTCACGGTCGTGCTGTTTACTCAAGGCAAAGCTTTCACCACGCTCGAATTCGACTGTGCACAAAATGATCCCGTGGCAGTCGATTTCGTGAACGATGTGGCGCAGAAGCAGGACGCGGCGATCAAGGCCGGCCTTTCCCACTGAGAGGTGACGGCATGGTGGCCGAGGCTGCCAGATTGCGCGACCCGGGCAGCGGTCGGGATCTTCTCATCGACCGGGGGCACGCCGCACGACCCTGACAACGTCAACCGCGCGACGGTTGTCAGACTCATTGATGACGAGCGGCCTCGCAACCCGCGTCGGTGCCGACCACTTCGGCCACACGCACTTCTCGATGACTGAAGGCGTCTATACGAATTTCCATTTTCAGGTCGCGAAGGGCCGGAGGCCCAGGCCGCGGGAGACGACCTTCGAAACGGTGCATAAGCCTCGAGCGACGCTTGTGAGGTGTGAAAATGCCACCAACCTGCTCCCCCGCCTGGACTCGAACCAGGAACCTATCGGTTAACAGCCGAACGCTCTGCCAATTGAGCTACAGGGGATCAACCCGATTGCGGGACGACTCTAGCGTACCGGCATACCCACACCCAACTGCAGGGTTTCGGCACCTTCCGCGCAGCTGGAGAGATCGGGCGCGCGCGCACC
>JARLGS010000053.1 GCA_031292695.1 Mycobacterium sp.
CCCGAGCTCGGCACCATCGTCGCCGAGCGCAAGCCGTTCGTGCTGCTGACGTCCAACGCCACCCGCGAGCTGTCCGAGGCGCTCAAACGCCGGTGCCTGTTCCTGCATATCGACTTCCCCGACCCGGACCTCGAGCGGCGCATCCTGCTGTCCCGGGTGCCGGAGCTGCCCGAGCGGATCGCCGAGGAGTTGGTCCGGATCATCGGAGTGCTGCGCGGCATGCAACTCAAGAAGCTGCCGTCAGTGGCCGAGACCATCGACTGGGGCCGCACGGTATTGGCGCTGGGTATGGACACCATCGACGACGCCATGATCGCGGCGACCCTCGGCGTGGTGCTCAAACACCAGTCCGATCAGCAGCGCGCGGCCGGCGAGCTGAAGCTCAACTAAGGAGCCAGCCATGGTGGTCCGACGTACCCAGCCCGCGCAACCGCTTGCCCCAGAAGGAATTCCGGGCCATCTGGTGGGGTTCGTCGATGCCTTGCGCAAGGTGGGGATCAACGTCGGGCCGTCGGAGACCGTCGATGCCGGGCGCGTCATGGCCACTCTGGGTCTCGGCGACCGCAAGGTACTGCGGGAGGGGCTGGCGTGCGCGGTGCTGCGTCGACCCGACCACCGCGACACCTACAACGCGCTGTTCGACCTGTGGTTCCCGGCGGCCATGGGGGACCGGGCGGTCCTCGAGCTTGACGACGACGGCGACGCAGACGACGTCATGCGCATGCCGCCCGAGGACGTGGAGGCGATGCGGTCGGCGCTGATCGACATGCTCGCCGACTCCGACATGGCCAACCTCGATGACCGGCTGACGGCGATGATCGCCCAGATCGTCGAGGCCTACGGTCGGTACAATTCCAGCCGCGGTCCGTCGTACTCGTCCTATCAGGCGCTCAAGGCCATGGCCCTGGACGAATTGGAGGGCCGGTTGCTGGCGGGCCTGCTGGTCGCGTACGGCGACGAGCCGTCGCCCACCCAGGAACAGATCGCCAAAGCGATTGCCGCCAAGCGTGTTTCGCAGCTGCGGCAAATGGTCGAGGCCGAGACCAAACGGCGCACGGCCGAGCAGATCGGCCGCGATCACGTGCAGACCTACGGCATCCCGCAGCTTGCCGAGAATGTCGAATTCCTCAGAGCGTCAGGCGATCAGCTGCGCCAGATGCGCAATGTGGTTGCCCCCCTTGCCCGTACGTTGGCGACCCGGCTGGCATCGCGTCGCCGGCGCTCTCGCGCCGGCCAGATCGATCTGCGCAAGACGCTGCGCAAGTCGATGTCCACCGGCGGCGTACCGATCGACGTCGTGCTCAAGAAACCGCACCCGGCCAGGCCGGAACTGGTGGTGCTGTGCGACGTGTCCGGGTCAGTGGCCGGCTTCAGCCACTTCACGCTGATGCTGGTGCACGCGCTGCGTCAGCAATTCTCCCGGGTTCGTGTCTTCGCCTTCATCGACACCACCGACGAGGTGACCGAGCTGTTCGGGCCCGATGCCGACCTGGCCGTCGCGGTGCAGCGCATCACCCGGGAAGCCGCCGTCTACACCCGTGACGGGCATTCGGACTACGGCCACGCGTTCGTCTCCTTCCTGGACAAGTGGCCCAATGTGCTCTCGCCCCGCAGCGCCCTGCTGGTGCTCGGCGATGGCCGCAACAACTACCGCAACCCGGAGACCGGCCTGCTGGCCCGCATGGTGGACGCCAGCCGGCACGCGCACTGGCTCAATCCCGAACCCAAGCACCTGTGGGGCAGCGGCGACTCGGCGGCGCCGAAGTACCAGGACGTCATCACCATGCACGAATGCCGGTCGGCCAAGCAGCTCGCCTCGGTGATCGACAACCTCCTGCCGGTCTGATTTCGCCCAAACGGACAAACGGGCCGAAAAGTGCGAGTGGGATCGGCCCAAACGTCGATCTCGGCGTCAAACGGTCGGCCCGGCGAGGGGCCGAAAGCGCTCCCGTAAGCTCACGAATCGTGAATCGACGCAGGCTGGGAGTGATGGGTGGGACATTCGACCCCATCCACCATGGCCACCTCGTCGCCGCCAGTGAAGTGGCCGACCTGTTCGACCTCGATGAAGTGGTGTTCGTCCCCACCGGCCAGCCCTGGCAGAAGCGCGATCGCCTGGTCACCGCCGCCGAGGATCGGTACCTGATGACGGTGATCGCGACCGCCGCCAACCCGCGGTTCTCGGTCAGCCGGGTCGACATCGACCGTGGTGGCCCGACCTACACCAAGGACACCCTGCGGGACCTGGCCAGGCAGAACCCCGACACTGACCTCTTCTTCATCACCGGCGCCGACGCGCTGGCCTCGATTCTGTCCTGGCAGAACTGGGAGGACATGTTCTCGACGGCCCGGTTCGTCGGGGTCAGCCGACCCGGCTATGAGCTGGACGGCGAGCACATCGCTGCGGCCATGGCGGAGCTGCCACCTGACGCGCTCTCCCTGGTCGAGGTCCCTGCGCTGGCCATCTCGTCGAGCGACTGCCGGCGCCGCGCCCAGGCCCACCGGCCGATCTGGTACCTGGTGCCCGACGGCGTCGTCCAATACGTGTCAAAGCGCGGGCTGTACCGGGCGGATCAGCCAGCAGCCCCGAGAACCATGGAGGAAAAGTCGTGACGGCCTCATCCGAAGCCCTGACCATGGCGACGGTCGCGGCCCGCGCGGCTGCCGCCAAGCTGGGCGAGAACATCAGCGTCATCGACGTGTCGGAACAATTGGTCATCACCGATTACTTCGTGATCGCCTCGGCGTCGAATGACCGTCAGGTCAACGCCATCGTCGACGAGGTCGAGCAGAAGATGCGGTGGGCGGGCCACAAGGCCGCCCGCCGCGAGGGCGCCCGGGAAGGGCGCTGGGTGCTGCTGGACTATGTCGACATCGTCGTGCACATTCAGCACCAGGAGGAGCGCGAGTACTACGCGCTGGACCGGCTGTGGCGCGACTGCCCGGCGATCGAGGTGGACCTGAACGGCGAGCTG
Organism: Mycobacterium sp.; assembly: GCA_031292695.1. GTDB lineage: Bacteria > Actinomycetota > Actinomycetes > Mycobacteriales > Mycobacteriaceae > Mycobacterium. The sequence continues at coordinate 2,976 of JARLGS010000053.1, forward strand.
CCGTCCAACCCGGACGAGGTCGGCGACGAGTCAGTCGAGGTCGGCGAGTGAGGAACCGCCGGCTCCTGCTGCTGCGTCACGGCCAGACCGAATACAACGCGACCAGCCGGATGCAGGGCCAACTGGACACCGAGCTCAGCGACCTGGGCCGGGCCCAGGCGGTGGCCGCCGCTGAAGTGTTGGCCAAGCGGCAGCCGCTGGCAATAGTGTCATCCGACCTGCGCCGTGCGCTGGACACCGCGACCACGCTGGGGGAGCAGGCCGGGGTGCCGGTGACCGTCGACACGCGGCTGCGCGAGACCCACCTGGGGGACTGGCAGGGCCTGACCCATCAAGAGGTCGACACGATCGCGCCCGGCGCGCGGTTGGCCTGGCGTGATGACGCCCGATGGGCGCCGCACAACGGCGAGAGCCGGGTGGACGTTGCCCGCCGCAGCGTTGAGGTGGTGGCCGAGCAGCTGCGTGACCTGCCCGAGTGGGGTGCCGATGAAGCCGATCGTCCGGTGGTGCTGGTGGCTCACGGCGGACTCATCGCCGCGCTGACCGCGGTCCTGCTGGACTTGTCGGTGGACAACTGGCCGGTCCTCGGTGGTATGGGCAACGCCAGCTGGGCCCAGCTGTCCGGCCACGGCGACGGTGACGCGGTCAGGTGGCGGCTGGACGTGTGGAACGCCTCGGCTCAGGTGGCCAACGATGTCCTCTGACGTTCCAGTCAAGCCCGTCCTGCTGGTGTTCTGTGACTCGCTGTCCTACTACGGTCCAGGCGGCGGGCTGCCGTCCGACGATCCGCGGATTTGGCCGAATATCGTTGCGTCCCAACTCGGTTGGGACCTGGAACTGATCGGTCGCATCGGCTGGACCTGCCGCGACGTGTGGTGGGCCGCCACGCAGGATCCGCGGTCCTGGGCGGCGTTGCCCAAGGCCGGTGCGGTGATCTTCGCGACCGGTGGCATGGACTCGTTGCCGTCGCCGGTGCCGACGGCGCTGCGGGAGCTGATCCGCTACGTGCGGCCGCCGTGGCTGCGCCGCTTGGTGCGCGACGGTTACGGCTGGCTGCAGCCCCGGCTGTCGCCGATCGCGCGGCCGGCGCTGCCGGCGCATCTGACTGCGGAGTATCTCGAAGAGACCCGCGCGGCAATCGATTTCAACCGCCCAGGGATACCGTTCGTGGCCACCGTGCCGTCGGTGCACATCGCCGAGACGTACGGCAGCTCGCACCGGTGGCGCGACGCCACGGTATCGGCGATCACCGATTGGGCTGACGCACAACAGGTTCCGGTCGTGGACCTCAAGGCCGCGGTCGGTGACGAGGTGATGTCCGGCCGGGCGAATCCCGATGGCATCCACTGGAACTTCGAGGCGCACCGTGCGGTCGCCGAACTCATGCTCAAGGGGCTGGCCGAGGCCGGCGTGGTGTCGCAGCGGACCGACGGCTAACCATGGCCGTCGTGGTGGTCACCGATTCGTCGGCCCGTCTTGATCCAGATGACCTGCAGCGCTGGAATATTCGTGTGGTGCCGCTGCATGTATTGCAAGACGGTGCCGATTACCGCGACGGGGTGGACCCGATTCCGCTGGACATCCAGGACCGCTCGCACGTGTCCACCTCGGGTGCGGCTCCGGCTGATCTGACCGACGTCTACCGGAAGGCTCTCGCCGACAGTGGCGGCGACGGTGTCGTGGCGGTGCATCTGTCCGGCGGGTTGTCGAGCACCGTCAGCGCTGCCGCGGCCGTCGGCCGTGAGCTGGGTCCTGCTGTGCGCGTGATCAATTCGCGTTCTGCTGCGATGGGTGTCGGGTTTGTCGCCTTGGCTGCGGCCCGGGTGGCGGCATCCGGTGCCGATCTGGATGCCGTTGAGGCGCAAGCGCGCTCGGAGTCCTCACGACAGCACGGCTTCATCGTGGTACACCGCCTGGACAACCTGCGG
>JARLGS010000479.1 GCA_031292695.1 Mycobacterium sp.
CCCCCCCCCCCCCCCCCCCCCCCCCCCCCCCCCCCCCCCCCCCCCCCCCCCCCCCCCCCCCCCCCCCCCCCCCCCCCCCCCCCCCCCTACTGCTTATCGGCCTACTTTTTGACGTACTCGGCCAGATGCTCCCCGGTTAGCGTGTTGTGTGCGGCGACCAGGTCGGCCGGGGTGCCTTCGAAGATCACCCGGCCACCATCGTGACCTGCGCCGGGGCCCAGATCGATGAGCCAATCGGCGTGAGCCATGACAGCCTGGTGATGTTCGATGACGATGACGGACTTGCCCCCGTCCACGATCCGGTCCAGCAGCGCCAGCAGTTGCTCGACATCCGCGAGGTGCAAACCGGTGGTCGGTTCGTCGAGAATGTAGACCTCGCCTTTCTCGCCCATCTGGGTGGCGAGCTTCAGCCGCTGGCGTTCGCCGCCGGATAGCGTGGTCAACGGCTGCCCAAGCGTCAGGTAGCCCAGCCCGACGTCGACCATCCTCGCCAGAATCTTCTGCGCGGCAGGAACTTTCGCCTCACCGTCCGCGAAGAACCGATCCGCTTCGGCAACCGGCATGGCCAGCACCTCGGCGATGTCCTGGCCGCCTAGCGTGTATTCGAGCACCGAGGCGCCGAATCGCCTGCCTTCGCATTCTTCGCAGCGTGACTCCACGGTGGCCATCACGCCGAGGTCGGTGTAGATCACCCCGGCGCCGTTGCACGCCGGGCAGGCGCCTTCCGAATTCGAGCTGAACAGCGCAGGTTTGACGTTGTTGGCTTTGGCGAATGCCTTCCGGATGTGATCGAGCAGCCCGGTGTAGGTGGCGGGGTTGCTCCGCCTCGAGCCGCGGATCGGCGCCTGGTCGACAATGACCACGCCGTCCCCACCCGCGACCGATCCGTCGATCAGTGAGCTCTTGCCCGAGCCCGCCACGCCGGTGATGACGGCCAGCACGCCGAGTGGGATGTCCACATCCACCTGTTGCAGATTGTTCGTATCCGCGCCACGAATCTGCAAGGCCCCCTGCGCTTCTCGTACCGCGCCCTTCAACGCCGCCCGGTCGTCGAGGTGTCGGCCGGTGATACTGCCGCTGCCGCGCAGCCCGGCTACATTGCCCTCGTAGACCACCTGACCGCCGCCCGAACCGGCCTCCGGTCCCAGATCCACCACGTGGTCGGCGATCGCGATCACTTCCGGCTTGTGTTCGACCACCAGAACGGTGTTGCCTTTGTCCCGCAATTGCAACAGCAGTTCGTTCATCCGGGTGATGTCGTGCGGGTGCAGGCCGATGGTCGGCTCGTCGAAAACATAGGTGACGTCGGTCAGCGCAGAGCCGAGGTGACGAATCATCTTGACCCGCTGCGCTTCTCCGCCGGAGAGCGTCCCCGCGGGCCGGGCCAGCGATAGATAGCCCAGCCCGATCTCGACGAACGAATCCAGGGTGTGCCGCAGCGCGGCCAACAGTGGCGCGACGCCGGCGCCCTTGCGCTTGTCGTCGGCCAGTCCGCCGACCCAGTCGGCCAGATCGGTGATCTGCATCGCGCACGCGTCAGCGATGTTGATGCCGTTGATCTTTGACGAGCGCGCCAGCTCGGACAACCGGGTGCCGTCACATTCCGGGCAGGTGGTGAAGGTGACCGCCCGCTCGACGAAGGCCCGGATGTGCGGCTGCATCGCCTCGACGTCCTTACTCAGGAAGGACTTCTTGATCTGCGGGACGAGTCCTAGGTAGGTGAGGTTGACGCCGTCGACCTTGATCTTGGTCGCTTCCTTGTGCAGCAGAGCGTCCAGTTCTTTCTTGGTGAACCGCCGGATCGGCTTGTCCGGATCGAAAAAGCCGCAGCCGTTGAAGATTCGGCCATACCAGCCGTCCATGCTGAAGCCAGGAATGGTCAGCGCGCCCTCGTTGAGCGACTTGCTGTCGTCGTACAACGCGGTGAGGTCGATGTCGTTGACCGCACCCCGCCCCTCACAGCGCAGGCACATGCCACCGACCACGTTGAATTCCCGACGCTCCTTGACGGTTCGGCCCGCGCGCTCCATGGTGACCGCACCGGCGCCACTGATCGAGGCGACGTTGAACGAAAAGGCCTGCGGTGAACCGATGTTCGGTTCACCAACCCGGCTGAACAGGATCCGCAGCAGCGCACCGGTGTCGGTGGCGGTGCCGACCGTCGAACGCGGGTCGGATCCCATGCGCTCCTGGTCGACGATGATCGCGGTGGTCAGCCCCTCCAGCACATCGACGTCGGGCCGGGCCTGCGAGGGCATGAAGCCCTGGACGAACGCGCTGTAGGTTTCGTTGATCAGCCGTTGCGATTCTGCGGCGATGGTGTCGAACACCAATGAACTCTTGCCGGAGCCGGACACCCCGGTGAATACGGTCAGACGGCGCTTGGGAATCTCGACACTGATGTCCTTGAGGTTGTTCTCCCGTGCACCGTGGACGCGGATCAGGTCGTGGCTGTCGGCGGCGTGCGCTCTGCTGGGCATACGCACACGCTAGCGGTGTGCCGTCCGACCGCACTTCTCGATTCCTGATCATTCCCTACCGCCGAACCGGACGAACGGGCCGGAAAGTGCGAGTAGAACCGGCCCGATCGTCGATCTCGCTGAAGCACCGATGGGCGGCTAACCACCGTGGCTGACCTGGATCGCCTTGACCACCAACAGGATCGCGCCGACCACCAGATAGCTGCGCAGGCCGATCATGCCGAGCCGGGTCGCGGGGTTCCAGGTGACGGGCTCCAGCAGCGCCAACGGCGGCATCCGCCAGGTGTCGCGATCGAGCGCGCTGATGTCCTTCAGCACCGCAGCGGGCGGCTGTCGTTTGGACATCACCCGCAGGGCCACAAGAGCCAGTGCCCCACCTACCACCAGACCGATGGCCAGGTACTCACTGACCTCGACCACATCGATGTGCGGGAACAGCGTGGTGGCCATCAGGATTCCGGACAGCATCAGCAGCACCCCGACGATCACCGCCGCGACCAGATTCAGCCAGGTCCGATTCACCCACGGCCCCAGCACTTCCCGGTCATTGCACAGCAGCAGCAGGAAGACGCTGGCACTGGGCAGCAGCAGTCCGGCCAGCGCCTGCACCGCGGTGGTGATCAGGCCCAGCGGTGCACCGGGGATCAGCACGATGGCCGCGGCCAGCGCGATCATGCTGCAGTACGACACATAGAACTGCTTGGCGTCCTTGAACCCGCGATGCAGCGAGTGCTTCATGCCGAACACGTCGCCGAACGCGTAACTGGTTGCCAGCGTGACTGCTGCCGCACCGACGATCGAAGCGTCCATCAGCACGATCGCGAAGATGTTGCCGAGCAGCCCGTTGTGCTCACCGAGCAGGCCCGCAACGGCGCCGGCATCGATGAACTGCCCGTTCTGGCCGGTCGAAGTGCCGGCCCAGTCGCCGACCATCACCAACGCCGAGGCACCGATGACCACGACGAAGGCACCGAGTGTGGTGTCGACCCGTTCGTAGCCGATGAACCGTGGGGTGATGCGCTTGTCCACGATGTTGGACTGCTGGAAGAACAGCTGCCAGGGCGCCACGGTGGTACCCACGATGGCGATGATCAGCAGCACCGCATCGGAGCTGATGCCCCCCGAAATACTCGGCACCACAAACGATTTACCCGCCTCACCCCAACGCGGATGAGACATTAACAGCATCGGGATCTGCAGCAGGGTGATAGCGATGAACACGAACATCGCGCGCTCCCACCGCTGGAAGCTGCCGGTGGCCATGATCGCCACCAGCGCTACCGCGGCAGTCGGCACCACGATGTAGCGCGATATCCCGAAATGGTCTGCAGCCAAAGCGATTCCGATGAATTCCGTGACGATGGTCAGGAAGTTCAACAGGAACAGGTCGCCGACCGAGAACCAGCCCCAGCCGCGGCCGAACCGCTCGTTGATCAGCCGGGCGTGCCCGACGCCGGTGACCGCGCCCAGGCGGACCACCATCTCCTGGTTGACGATCAGCACCGGGATCAGTAGCACCAGGGTCCACAGCAGGCTGTACCCATAGTTCTGGCCGGCCTGCACGTAGGTGGCGACGCCACCGGCGTCGTTGTCCCCGACCATCACGATGATGCCCGGGCCGAGGATGGCCGCGAGGGTCAACAGCCGGGTCTTCAGGGTCGAGCCGCTGTCCGGGTCGCTGACGCTGATCTTGCCGAAGGCACCCTCGATGTCCCCGAGGTGCGCAGAATCCAGGACTGCACTTTCGTGCTTGCCCGGCGGCGAAGCCGTTGTCGGCGAAGTCGATTCGGAGTTGCTCATGGCCGGGCCCCGTCCGTGTCAGCGGTGTCGGCGATGTCCGCGGCACCGATGTCGCGGATCGGCCGGGGTGCCGGTTCTCGGCGGCGCCAATCCTCGGGAATGAGGGCCTCGAGGATGTCGTCGTAGGTCACCACGCCGAGCAGTCGATCCTGGTCGTCGACGACGGGTACGGTCGCCAGATTGAAGTCGGACATCAGCAGCGCGATGTCGGTCAGGTCCGCCTCCGGTGCCACCCGCACCGGGTCGGAGTCCATCAGGTCGGCGACCGCCGTGGTGGCCGAGTCGGCCTGCAGCAGCCGGATCACCGACACCACCCCGACCAGTTGGTCACGTTTGTTCAGCACATGGACCTTCAGCAGGGCCTCGGGCTGCAGCGACCGCGCACCCGCGATCACCTCCAGTGCCTCGGCTGCGGTTGCCTTCCGCGAGCAGGTGACCACGTCGATGTTCATCAGGCCACCGGCCGAGTCCCGGTTGAAGCCCATCAGGGTGACGACCTTGGTGCGCTGCCCCGCGGGCAACAGGTCGAGCACCTTGCGACGACGGGACTGACGCAGGTCAAACACCGCATCAGCGGCGTCGTCGGCGCGCATCCGGCCCAGCACCGCGGCGACGTCGGCGTCGGGCATGTCATCGAACAGCTGGCTGGCCTTCTCGGGGTCCAGCTCCTCGAACACATCCGCCTCGAGCTCAGGGTTCGACCGCACGCGCTCCAGAATCTCGTCTTCCTCGGCTTCGTTGGCGTCCTCGAGCAGGTCGGCGATCTCAGCAGCTTTCATCGTCTGCACACGCCCCTGCACCCGCCGGACCAGCATCGATTTGTCGTGACCGATCAGCGGCTCGAAGGCTCGCCAGTCCCGGTGCGCATGTCCGCCGGCCGATTTGATCAGCCCGAACAGGCGCGCCGGCTTACGGGTATCCAGGCTCGCCAAAATCCACCCGTCGGGGGTGGATTCCAGCTCCATGTCATACGCGTGCACCAATTCGGCGTTCGGCACGTCGATGAACCGGTGGTCCAGGATGTCGGTCTTGAGCAGGTACTCGCCTTCGCGCCGACCGAAGGCTCGCAGATCGACCTTGTTCTTGGTCAGCTCAACCCGGTCGGCGTCCAGCGACTGGACGTTCTCCACCGGTACGAAGACCTGGCGGCCACCAACCCCGACCACCAGCCCGGTCACCAACGGGTAGCTGTCCGCGCCACGCAACCGGACGATGACATCGTCGACCTTGCCGACAGCTTCGCCCGATCGCGATACCACGGGGGCCTTCAACAGCTCGGAGAAGTGCATTTTCCGGCCTTCGGCCGCACCTTCAGGAGGGATCGTGTCGGTCATCGTGACTCCTTCGGATCAACCGGTCCGCGCCGCGGAGTGCGGCCGAGATACAACTAGGTCTGCAACGTGAACGTCAGGTTAATAAAAAGGGGCCGAACACATTTCGTAAACCATTGAGTTGCCTGTGCGAGTGCTGCCAACGTGCGGTTGGCCACCACTACTTCGGCCGGATCACCGGTACGTCACGGTGACCATCGCGAAGCATGGCGACCCCACAGCGCCAGCACCGGCACAAGTAGAACCGATAACCTGGTAACAATCAAACGGTTCCACAAGTGTTTGCGGCGTCACCCTGCCGCGTTCGTCTGCCGATTGCGCGCACGGAATGCGCCATGCAAGCGCATCAAACAGCCCCATCACCTCATCGATGCGGGCCTGCAACTTCTTTGGTCTCAGCTATTGCGCCGGGTTCATGACGTAGCTGACAGTCGACCCCACCGACCCGAGTGGGTCGGTGGGGTCGACTGCGATCGCTACACCGCCGCACACCGTTAGAGCGGGTCGACGGTCACTGTCGTGAACGTGGCCTCGACACGCGCCCGCCGATCATCAGACCGATTTGGTAATGCCGTAGTACGCCACCACATCGTCGGTGTCGTTGGTCGAGCTGGTCAGAGTCGCGTACGAGCGGAGGAACGACTGGCCGACGCAGCTGTCGATCTTGATGTGGACGTCCTTGAGGGTCACGCGGACCGGAGCGGACTTGAAGGTCTTCTTGTCCACCGGAACCGCGATGGTCTGGCCGGGCTTGGGGTGGATTTCGAGAGTGCCCGACAACGGGAACGTGACACCGGTGGGGATGGCGCCGGTGAACAGGTTCGCACTGTTCGTCGAGACACCGATCTGCCCGATCGGTTTGACCATGCCCAGCTCGATACCGCAGCCGATCTGGTAACCGCCTTCGAGGGTGCCGCCGGTGAGCTTGGTCTTGCCGTTGCCGCTGACGGTGCCGGTGAAGGTGCCGCCCACCAAGTATTCACGGGAGGAGACGGCGGTGGTCAGCGGGGCGACGGGCAGTTCGATCTCGTTGCTGGCCACGACCGTGAGAGTCCAGCCGTCCGGGGAGGTCACCACGGCGGGGTCGTCGGAGGCCACCAGGCCGGTGTCCGGCGGCGGGCCGTCCGCGACTGCGGCGGGGTCGACAGACTGCGGGTCGGCTAGTGCGAGCGGCGCAGCGGTCGCCGACAGCAACACTCCAGCGACAGCCAAAACGGCAAAGCGGTTCAACACGGTGTAACAACACCTCTCGTGAGTGTGGATCGGAAGAACGTTGAAAAGGCCTGCACCGCAATCGAATGCAGGACTGGATCTAGACGGATTTGGTCACACCCAGGTAGGTGATCACGTCGTCGGTGTTGTCAGTCGAGCTGGTGAGCGTCGCGTAGGAGCGGATGAACGACTGGCCTGCGCAGTAGTCAGTCTTGATCCGGACACCGGTGATGCTGATCCGGGTCGAGGTGCCCTTGAACGACTTCTTGTCGATCGCGACGGTCGTCACGGTGCCGGGCTTGAGGTAGACCTTGCCCTGCAAGCTGATGCCTGCCTGCCAGGTCGGACCGGTCAAGCCGATACCCGGCGTGAAGGAGGCACCGGGGTTGATCTCTCCCTCGTCGCTGATGATGCCGCAGCCGATCTGCTCGCCGGCTTCCAGCGTGCCGCCGGTCAGCTTGGTCTTGCCACCGCCGGTGACGCTGCCGGTGAAGGTGCCGGCAACCCAGTACTCACGCGAGGTGATCGCGGTGGTCAGCGGGGCGACCGGAAGCTGGGTCTCGTTGGTACCGGTGACCTGCAGGTGCCAACCGTCCGGGGTGTCCAGGACGCCGGCGGGGCCGGACGGGACAGCACCCTCGGGGGGCAGCGGCGCGTTTATCGGTGCGATGGCGGGACCGGCATCCGGGTCGGCGATTGCCAGCGGCGCGGTGCCGACCGGGAGCAGCACGCAAAGGGCTGCCAACATGGCATAGCGGTTCGACATGGTGATGAGCGCGCCTCTCGTAGTTCGAATGCGTGGTCGGTAGAAGTTGAATAATCAGTGGACAGCAGCCAGCCGCGGGGCCCTATCCGGCTGGCAACGGCCAATACAGACAAGCTGCCCAACGGAATTGGCTCAGGGTGGCTGTCATCGCCAGACCATCGCAAGGTCGCGGTACGAATCCGGTTTCCTCGGCGTATCCGCCCGGTAAGGAGCTGTTCACACGGCGGTCAACCCACGCGTGAGAGTTTTCACGCCCTAGACGCCAGGGCGCAGCAAATCAGTCCAGTTGCGTGCCGGTGCATTGATAGACGACGCGGTGCGCGATCTCGACCGCATGATCGGCGAAGCGTTCGGAATAGCGGCTGAGCAAGGTGACGTCGATAGCAGCGGTGGTGCCGTGGGACCCGGCCGGGTCCATCACGACGGCGAATAGGCGCCGGTGGATATCGCCAATCGCCTCGTCATCAACGCGCAGTTGTGCCGCTCTGTCTGGATCGTCGCGAAACACAACGCTTTTGGCGTCTTCAGCGAGCCGGACCGCAGTGCGCCCATGCGCTGCAGGTCGGCCACGCTCCTCATGCTGCTGAGGACGGCGCGCAGATCGCGGGCGACCGGGGCTTGCCGGGCCAAGATGGTGAAGGTCTCTGCCTCCAGGGCAGAGCACTGCAGGTCAACCTCGTCGCCGTGGTCAATGACCTGTTCAGCCGCATCAACGTCAGCATTCAGCAATGCCTCCGTGGCAAGCTGAATAACGGTTGCGGTCCGGTTACACAGGTCGGCGATATCTTCGTTGAGAGCATCAAGTTGCTCGTGAAAGATAGTCCGCATAGGTCATCAGCGTACGAGACGGCCGAAAATTTGCGCCCGAAGAAGGCTACAGCTAACAACGTCGCGCGTCGCGATCACCCAGCAGGCCCCCTACCTGCCGAAGCCTGCGTCTCGCAGGGCCTGCGCCATCGAACCCGACGGCGCCGCATCCCGGCGTCCACCGCTGTTGCCGCGCTGCGGGTTTCGTCCTCGATCCTGGCTGCGGCCTTGATCCTGGTTCCGTCCCCGGTTCTGACCACCGCCGTCGCGCCCGCGCGGCTGGCCGCCATCATCACGCCGCGGCCCGGCGCCCTGGTCGGGCCGCTTGCCGTCCCGCGCGCGCTGCGGATCGTCGTTCAACCGCAGGCTCAGCCCGATTCGCTGCCGCTCGACGTCGACCTCGAGCACCTTGACCCGGACCACCTGGCCCGACTTGACCACCTCGTGCGGGTCGGAGACGAATCGATCGGCGATAGCCGACACGTGCACCAACCCGTCCTGGTGCACGCCGACGTCAACGAACGCGCCAAACGCAGCGACATTCGTCACGACGCCTTCCAGCACCATGCCAACTTTGAGGTCGGACACTTTCTCAACGCCGGCGGCGAAGGTGGCGGTGGAGAACGCCGGGCGCGGGTCGCGACCTGGCTTCTCCAGCTCACCGAGGATGTCCGTGACGGTCGGAATGCCGAATCGCTCGTCGGCGAACTCTCCCGGCTTGAGCGACCGCAGCTTGCGCTCGTCGCCGATCAGTTCGGCCAGGGTGACGCCGGCGCGATCCAGAATCCGCCGCACCACCGGGTAGGCCTCGGGGTGCACACCCGAGGCATCCAGCGGGTCGTCGCCCTCGCGGATCCGCAGGAACCCAGCGCATTGCTCAAAAGCCTTGGGCCCCAAGCGCGGAACGTCGAGTAGCCCGCTGCGGCTGCGGAACGGGCCGGTCTTGTCCCGGTATGACACGATCGATTCGGCCAGCGATTCGGTCACCCCGGACACCTTGGCCAGCAGCGGCACCGACGCGGTATTCAGGTCCACGCCAACGGCATTCACCGCATCCTCCACCACAGCGTCGAGACTGCGCGCCAGAGTTCCGGGCGTGACGTCGTGCTGGTACTGCCCGACGCCGATGGACTTGGGCTCGATCTTGACCAGCTCGGCCAGCGGGTCCTGCAACCGCCGGGCGATCGAGACGGCTCCGCGCAGGGTGACGTCCAGGTCCGGCAGCTCGTGTGCGGCGTAGGCCGACGCCGAGTACACCGACGCCCCGGCCTCGCTGACCATCGCCTTCGTCGGCAACCGGTTCGGCCCCGCCGCGCCTGCGGACTTCAGGTCCGCGATGAGTTCGGTTGCCAGCGCATCGGTTTCGCGCGACGCGGTGCCGTTGCCGATGGCGATCAGCTCGACGTTGTGCCGCGCGACCAGGGCGGCCAGCGTCGCCTTCGCGTCGTTCCACTTGTTCTGCGGCTGATGCGGGAATATCGCGCAGGTGTCGACGACCTTGCCGGTGCCGTCCACCACCGCGACCTTGACGCCCGTGCGGAATCCCGGATCGAGGCCCAGTGTGGCGCGGGTGCCCGCGGGTGCGGCCAACAGCAGGTCCTTGAGGTTCTTGGCGAACACCGCGACGGCGTCCTCCTCGGCACGCTGCCGCAGCCGGATCCGGGCGTCGACCGCGGCCGAGAACATCAGTTTGGTGCGCCACGCCCAGCCCACCGTCGCCGTCAGCCACGGCGTGGCCGCACCCCCGGCGCCCATGTCCACACCCAGCGACTGGGCGATCATGGCCCGATACAGCGTGTCGTCACCGCCATCGAAGTTCAGCGACAACGCTTCTTCCTTCTCGCCCCGCAAGACCGCCAGCACCCGGTGCGAGGGCATGTCCTCCAGGGCCTCCGAGTACTCGAAGTAGTCGCGGAACTTCTGTGCAGCAGGGCTTTTCGCCGCTTCTTCGGACCACGGCTTGGTGGTCAGGGCACCGTCGGTCCAGAACTTCTCGCGCACAGCGCCGACCAGTTCGGCATCCTCCGACACCCGTTCGACCAGGATGTGCCGGGCGCCGTCGAGGGCGGCGGCAACGTCGGCCACCTCTTCACCGAGGAATTCGGTGGCCAGCTCGTCGGGATTGAGGGTCGGGTCGGCGAGCAGCCGGTCGGCCAATGGCTGCAGCCCGGCCTCGCGCGCGATCTGCGCCTTGGTGCGCCGCTTGGGCTTGTAGGGCAGGTAGATGTCTTCGACCCGAGCCTTGGTGTCGGCCGTCAGCAGCGCGGCTTTCAACTCGTCGGTCAGCTTGCCCTGCTCCTCGATGGACGCCAGCACGGCGTCGCGGCGCTGGTCCAGTTCACGCAGGTAGCGGAGCCGCTCCTCGAGCGTCCGGAGTTGACCGTCGTCGAGGCTGCCGGTGACTTCCTTGCGGTACCGGGCGATGAACGGCACTGTCGCCCCTTCGTCGAGCAGGCGGACTGCGGCGTCGACCTGCCCTTCGGCAACGGCCAACTCTTCGGCAAGGCGGGCATTCACAGACTTGACGACGGACTTGACGCTCAAATTCACGGGCTGGACCCTACCCAATGGCGCCGACAGTCCCGGGTCAACACCCGGACGGTAACGCCATTGCTGACGGCACGGTAAATTCTTTCCATGAGCACCCCGGCTCGCACACTGCAGCTCCCAACCGCCGTGGGTGGCCCCCGGCCGGTCGCGGATGCCGCCCAACACATAGTCACATCCTCATGCAGTTACCCCTGTCGACGACGGCGAGTAGGTTTGCGCTATGCCTCCACCACTGCCCGCCTGCCACGAACCCTGGCGTAGCAGATAGCCCAGATATGAACCCTGACGTGCGCACCTTGTGGATGGTCATCTCGATGACCAACCTGATGTTCGGTTTGCTGCACGTCTGGGTCGGAGCCGGCCCGCGACGGCATCCCGCGGTCCAGTTGTGGGGTGGGGCCAACTTTGCGGGTTGTCTGGGCACCGGGCTGTTGAGCGCGCGGGGGTTGCTGCCCGACGTCCTCACCGTCACTGTCGCCAACGTGCTCATCGTCACCTGCTGGTCGTTGATGTGGGCCGGCCAATGCGCATTCAACGGAACAGCGATCCGCGGCCGCATCGCGGCAGCCGGGCCACTCGCGCTACTGGCGGTCTTCGCACTGGTCCCGCAGTTCCTCATGAGTGCCGCGGTCCGAGTGTCTCTCGCCGCGCTGGTACTGGTCGGGTACTTCACTTTGAGCATCGTCGACGGCATCAAGGCTCAGCGCGTCGAGCGACTGGCCGCGCGGCGCATCTTGATAGTTCTGTATGCCGTTGCGGCCACCGCGACGGTGGGGCGCGCGCTCAGCATCCAGCTGCATGCCGGCGCGGTGCAGTTCGTTGCGACCACTCCTGTCGCGTCAGCCGCGATGTTTGTCTTTGCCTTCTGCGTCATGGCGATCAACCTGTGCCTGTCGCTGATGGGCTGGGAACGTCTCGAGGATCAGCTGGCCGATGCCGCCATGCTCGACTCGCTGACCAGCACGCTGAACCGCGCCGGCTTCATGATCCAGGCGCAGCGGCTCGCCGAGGACTGCGTCGCGCGTCAGTTGCGGTGCTCGGTCATCGTGATGGACCTCGACGAGTTCAAAGCCGTCAACGACGTCTTCGGGCACGAGGCGGGCGATCGCCTGCTCGCCGAATTCGCCTGCGTGGCACGGTCGAACCTGCGCAGCGGCGACCTGCTGGCCCGGATCGGCGGTGAGGAGTTCTGCGCCATGCTGCCCGGGGTCGATGAGCGTCAGGCCGCCGGTATCGCCGACCGGCTCCGCGTCGCGTTCGCCGCCGGCACGTTGACCCACAACGACGTTGTGCTGACGGGCACCGTGAGCATCGGGGTCTCCCAGCTCGGGCACAAGGCGGGATTGCGTTCGGCGATCCGTCGAGCCGACGTCGCGATGTATGAAGCGAAGAGCCGCGGCCGCGACCGCGTGATCCGCGCGTCGGTGGCCAACGACCGCGACTGACACATCGGGCAGCACAGCCGGACCCGTCGGGTCGGATCAGTACGTCCCGCAGTTGGGCGAGGTGGGCTCACCATTGAACCGGGCGGCGAGCCACTGCATCGCCGGTTCACCGTCGACCAGCATCGGCAACGCATGGTTGATCACCAGCTTGTTCAGGAACGGCGGTTCCTCGTTGGTGCGGAACTCCACGTCGGCGCCCTTGTCGCACCAATCACGGCCGAGCTGATTGGCTGCGGTCCACGGCACCAGCGGGTCGTACCGGTTGCTGTCGATCAGCACCGGCGCATTCGGCTTGTACTTACCCAGCTTCTGCATCTCGAACAATGACTTGAAAGGCTCTTCGTCGATCAGCGCATTGATGTCTTCGGTGAAATACGGCTGCAGGTGCCGGAACATGAAGTCCACGATCGTCTGCCCGACGCATTGGCGCGACACACTTTCGAGCATGTCCTTACCCCGCTGCGTGAGCTTGGAGCGGATCAGATCGGCGAACTCCGGGTAGGCGTAAATCTCACCGTTCAGCGCATAACCAACCACACCGACCAACGCACTGCCGTCGGTGTACGGGAACAGCTCCTTGAGGTCGGCCACCGGAGCACCCGCGAAAGTACCCACAACCTGAAGCTCAGGTGCGTACGACGACGCCAGCTCCGCGGCCGACGCCGCCGCACCGCCACCCTGCGAGTAACCCCAAAAGGCAACCGGCCCATTGGGATCCAATGAGGTGCCGGGTAGCTTCTTAGCCGCCCGAGCAGCGTCCAGCACCGCTGCCGCCTCAGCTACCCGGTTGACGTACGTGTGCATGCCCGGGGTGCCCAGGCCCTCGTAGTCGGTCATCACCACAGCGAAGCCGCGGGCCACCATGGTGGCGATGAAGGCCTCCTCGTAGTTGACCATGATGTCCCAGCCGCCCGAATAGTGGATGCCCTGGTTGAACTGTCGCGACGGCGCACACTGGTTGCCCTGTCCCTGGGTGCCCACCGCGTAACTGATCAACGGACGCGGACCCTTGCCCGGCCAGTCGTTGTACGGCTCGAAGTAGGTGCCGGTCACCGCGACCGGGTTTCCCCGCGCATCAGTGCTGCGGTACATGATTCGCGTCCCGGTGGCAATGATCGCGCCCAGCTGGCCGGAAGGTTCCAGCACCAACCGCGACGGCTCGGTCCGGATCAGATCACCGGGCCGGCCCGGCGGCAGCGGGTCCGGTGGCAGATAGAACTCGGCGTACTGCGGCTCGTCACCATCTGCGTGGGCCCTGGCCGGTGCCGAGAAAGACGCTGCGAACAACGAGCCGACGAGCAAAAGGACGGCAACAACTCCCCCGAAGCGATGCATGACGGGACAGTAGCAATGCTCATTTCAATATGCGAAATCGCCGTACTCATCCACGAGAATTACGTTCTCGTGCGTTGGTCGCTCCGCCGTTACGAGTCGGCGTCAGCCAGATGAGTGTCGCCCACGGCATAACGGGACGGAATCCGCTCGACATCACACCTGCAGGTTCGCCACTAGCGGCATTTCTGCCCGGCCACGGCTGATTTACTGGCGGTCGCTACTTCGACCCCGGAGATGAACAACCATGGACGACGAGACGCAGGCGCCCGCGGAAGACACAGCGGAGACCCCGCCGGTGATCGCCGCGCACGGGCTGAGCGTCGTCGGGGAGCACGGGCCGCTCTTCTCCGACGTCGACCTGGAGCTCAAGCCCGGCTTTCACGCCATCCAGATGCCCGGCGGTCCCGCTCAGCACACGCTGTTGCTGACCGTTGCCGGCCGGCTCAAGCAGACTCGCGGCACCGTGACCGTCAACGGTGCGACGGGACCGCGCGCCATCCGGCAGCACTGCGCGATCGCCGCATTCGCCGAGATCGACGACCTGGAGGAGACGGTCACCGTCCAGACCGTGATCACCGAACAGCGCCGTTGGCTCTCACCGTTTCCGTCCTGGGTGCCCGTCCAAACCGGCGGGCCGGAAGTGGATGCGGTGTTCGGTGACCTTCCCGCGCCGTCGCCGCGGACCTTCATCATCGAGCTGTCCGATCTCGAACTGTTCCTGCTGCGTATTTCTCTCGCGCTCATGTCCGACCGACCGGTGCTGGTCGTCGGCGACCTGGAGCAGGTCCGCGACAACGAGCGCCGGGCGGCCGCCGTCCAGCGCCTCGGCGCGCTGGCAGAACAGCGCACCGTCGTCGTCGGGGTGACCAATCCTCTGGGCGACGACGCACCCCACCACCTTCTGCATGACCGCCGTGCATTCACCGGAAAGGCCTGAGCATGCTCGCTGGACTCGCATTCGGTTCGGAGATCCGACGGTTCGGCCGCAGCCGGATGACCCGCGCGTCCATCGTGGTGCTGATGCTGCTGCCGCTGGTCTATGGGGCGCTGTACCTGTGGGCGTTCTGGGATCCGTTCGGCCAGGTCAACAAGATGCCTGTGGCGCTGGTGAACTCCGATCGCGGCGCCGTCGTCTCCGGCCAGCACGTGAACGCGGGCGACGAGATCGCCAAGAGCCTGACCGCCGACCACAGCCTGGACTGGCACGTGGTGAGCGAACAAGAGGCGCGCAGTGGCGTCCAGCACGGCAAGTACTACTTCATGCTCGAACTGCCCGCGGATTTCAGCGAGGCCATCGCGTCGCCGATCACCGGTGATCCGAAGAAGGCGCAGCTGATCGCGGTGTACAACGACGCCAACAACTACATCTCGTCGACCATCGGGCGGACCGCGACCAGCCAGGTGCTCAACGCGGTGTCCACCCGAATCTCGGGTCAGGCCGTCAATCAGATTCTGTCCGTAGTGGTTTCGTCGGGCGCCGGGATCAAACAGGCCGCTGACGGCGCGCACCAACTGGCCGACGGGGCGACGCAGCTGAACACCGGCATCGAGCAGGCAGACTCCGGTGCCGGCAAGTTGTCCGCCGGGCTGAACGACGCCCGATCCGGCTCAGCCAAACTGGCCACCGGCGCCAAGCAGCTCTCCGCCGGCATCGACCAGGCCACCGACCCGCTGTTGAAGGTGAGCAAGGCGCTGTCCCAGGTCGGCGGCAGCACCGAGCAGTTGCAGCAGAGTGCCGCGGCGCTCGAGCAGGCAGCCGATCAGGCCGGCACCCTCGCCACCGCACAGGACACGGCCGCCGCCGCGATCGGCTCGGTGATCCAACAACTTTCGGTGAACCAGGACCCCGTTTCGGTCGGCGCGGTGAACTCACTGAATGGCATCCGGGACCAGCTGAACGGCCACCAGTTCACGCCCCTGATTCGGCAGCAGCTCACCGACGGGCGCAACGCCGCGATCTCGATGACCGAGACACTGCGCGCTCCCGGCAGCCCGCTGCGGTCGGCGCTGGATCAGGTGGGCAGCACCGGCCAGCAGCTCACCGACAAGCTCAACCAGCTGCGCAACGGGGCCCAGCAACTGGCCACCGGCAACGCCCAATTGGCAAGTGGCCTGGTGCAACTCGACGACGGCGCGCGGCAACTCAAGTCCGGCACCAGCCAACTCAAGGACGGCTCGGCCAAGCTGAAGAACGGGGCCAACGAGCTGGCCACCAAGCTCGGCGACGGCGCCAAGCAGGTGCCGACGTGGACGGCCCAACAGCAGCAGGCCATCGCCGACACCATCGGCGGCCCCGTGAACCTGGACTCATCGCACGAGAACGGCGCACCGAACTTCGCCACCGGCATGGCGCCGTTCTTCCTGACGCTGGCACTGTTCTTCGGCGCGCTGGTGTTGTGGATGGTGTTACGGCCCTTGCAGAACCGCCCGATCGCTGCGGAGGTCATGGCGATCCGGGTGGTGCTGGCCAGCTACATGCCGGCAGCGGTCATCGCGTTGTTCCAGTCGATCATCCTGTACTGCGTGGTGCGGTTCGCCCTCGGCATGCACGTCGCGCATCCGGTGGCGATGCTGGCTTTCATGATGCTGGTGTCCGTGGCGTTCGTCGCCGCAACCCAGGCGATCAATGCGCTGGTCGGCCCCGCGGTAGGACGGGTGCTGATCATGGCGCTGCTGATGTTGCAGATGGTCAGCGCCGGCGGCATGTACCCCGTGGAGACGACGTCGAGACCGTTCCAGGTACTGCACACCTTCGACCCGATGACGTTCGGCGTCAACGGACTCCGACAGTTGATCCTGGGTGGCATCGACGGTCGGCTGTGGCAGGCGATCATCGTGCTGCTGGGCATCTGGATTGGCGCCCTGGGCATTTCGAGCCTGTGCGCACGGCGCAACCGAACCTGGAACCTGATTCGCTTGCTGCCCGCCATCAAGATGTAGGCCGGTCACCAACTCTCGCGAGCAGACGCAAATGTCCCGCGACACGCCGGATTTCGGGGACATTTGCGTCTGCTCGGCATTCTCACCGGACCACACGGTCGGGTCAGTTCTACAACAGCAACACCCCAGCGACGACCAAGGCGATGACTTTGGTCAGTTCCAACGCCACGTAGACGTAGTGACCGCGGGAGCGCGGTCCCTCCCGACCGGCCAGCACCTCATCCGACCGACGGTTCAACCGGGGCCGCACCGCAACCAATTGCACCACCAGCGCCGTCACTGCGACGGCAAACGCCGCAGTGACGGCAGCCGACGGCCGACCGGCTGCAGCCGCCACCACGATGGTTACCGCGAACACCGTTTCGACACTGTTGAGCGCACGGAACACCATGCGGCCGATGCCGAGCCCGATCTGCAGGGTCACGTTGGGAGCCCGGAACTTCAGCGGCGCTTCCAGGAACGAGATCGCCAGCACCATGCCGAGCCAGACAAAAGTAGTGGCGATCTGGATCGCGGTCGCGGTGCTCATTCGATGGTTCCTTCCTGGGCGGGACGGGCCGTCAGACGGCCAGCGGGCTGAACGCTTCGAACCAGACGCGTTCGCGCGGCACTCCGGCCTCACCGAGCTGCCGGACGGCCTCCGCCATGAACGGTGCCGGACCACAGACGTAGGCGTTGGCGTCGGACGGAAAATCGATGGCGCGCAGGTCGATTCGGCCGTGGCGATCGGGAGCGGTCAACGGATAACCGTCGGGCAGACCGTCGTACCAGGTGTGCAGGGTGGCCCCGGGAATCTGCCCGACCAGTTCAGCCAACTCCGCGCGGTGCGCGTGGCTGGCGCGGGTGCGGTCGGCGTGTATCACGGTCACCGGACGTTGCGGCTGTTCGGCCGCCACGTGGTAGAGCATGCCGAGCACCGGCGTGATCCCGATGCCCGCCGAAATCAGCAGGACCGGCGTCTCCGGCGGACTGTCCAGGGTGATGTCACCGAACGGGTGCGACACCTCCAGGACATCGCCCTCGAAGACATACTCGTGCAGATGGGTCGACACTTCGCCGTCCCGACGCACCGAAATCCGCCACCGGTCGCCGCCGGCGTGCGACAGGCTGTACTGACGAATCTGGCGGGCGCCGTCCGGCAACCGCACTGCCACCGAAATATACTGTCCCGGAAGGAAATCAGGGAGTTCTGCACCGTCGACGGCAGCGAGTCCGAAGGCGACCGTGAACGGTGACTGCTGCACCCGATCCACCACCCGCACCGGCATCCACGTGGTCTCCGGCGTCGTTCCCGCCGCCTCATACAGCGCTCGCTCGCGGCCGATCAGGGCGTCGGCCATCGACCAGTAGACGGCGGACCAGGCCTCGGCCACGTCCGCGGTGACGACGTCGGCGCCGAGCACCTCGACTATCGCGGCGAACAGATGCTCGTGCACAACCGGATACTGCTCGGGGGCCACCCCGAGCGACGCGTGCTTGTGCGCGATCCGCTCGATGACTTCCGGCGCCGAGGGAGCTGCGTCGACCAGCAGGGTGGCATACATCGCGACCGCGCCCGCCAGCGCCGCCTGCTGCGATCCGTTCGCCTGATTGCCGCGGTTGAACAGGTCGCGCTCCAATTCCGGGTGCGCCGCGAACAACCGTCGATAGAAGACCGACGCAATCTCCCCGATGGCGCCCCCGACCAACGGCAGGGTGTCTTTGACAACGCCGGCATGAACTGCAGACAACATGGCAGAACCTTTCACTTCGTCGCGAGTGCATCGACGGCCGAATCGGTGACCGGCAACCACTCGCCGAAACCGAAGCCGCATGTCAACCAGGCTATTTAAATCAGCATTTTTGATGCAAGTATTACTGTTGGTGATCTACGCCACAATGTAGTAAGCCGGGCCCGGTGGGCGCCGTGACCAGTTCGTCGTGTGCCGATCGATGTTTGACCGCGCCCAGAGCCGGCAATTCTCAAGACATGAACAGAATCAACGTGCTCCCTTTGGTGGCGGCCGGAGCAATCGCCTCGGCCGCGACCGTCGGATCTTTTGTGTCAGCCGACGTCGTGCCGAGCACCATCGGCAACCATCCCGTGCTCACCAGCTACCGGGTACAGCCCGTCGACGATACAGGCGGCGGACCGGGTGGCAATGGCTGCGTCAACGGCCAATGCGGTTCCGGCGGAATGAATGGCGGGCCTGGCGGTGGACCGGGCGGCTCGGGTTGCATGCCTACGCCCAACGGCATGGCGTGTGGTTCCGGAGGCGTCAATGCCGGACCGGGTGGGATACCCGGCGGCAGTGGTTGTCTTCCCGGAATCGGCTGCGCCAGCGGTCACGGGTGACGCTCATCGGTGCTCGCGCGTCAAGCGTCGCTGATCCGTGTGCCGGCGACCAGCAGACGATCGACCGCGCTGGTGCTCTCCGGTGAAAGTCCGTGCCGCATCAGCTCATCCAGAAACTGAGCGGCCACCGTTTTCAGCTTCACCTGCGTGGCCTGCGAGCGCCACCTCAGGATGTCGAATGCCCGGTCGGCATCGACGCCATAGGCCACCATGAGGACCCCCTTGGCCTGTTCGATCAGCGCGCGCGATTCCACCAGCCCTGACAGCGCCTTGGTGAGGTCCGATTGCATGCTATCGGTGACATCGACATAGAACCCTTCCGTGCCGATCACCTCACCGGATTCGTCGGTCATCCGATCGCCGACGACGACCATCCACCGGATGCAACCGGCGGCGTCGATGATCCGGTGCCGACTACTGAACTGGCCGCCCGATTTCACCCGGTCCAGGACCTCTGCCACTTTGGCGCGATCGTCGGGATGTTTATGACTCAACAAGAGTTCGGTCGTCGGCTCAACCTCGCCCGGTTCGTAGCCGTGCATACGGGCCACCTGATCCGACCACACCCACCGCTGACTCGCGACGAGGTACTGAAACTTGCCGACGCGCTGGGATTCCCCACCGCTGAATACAGCGGCAACCTCCCACGACTCCGGACTGTCGACAGGCGTATCAGTCATCTCACTCAGCTGTTGGGCGCGGCGCTATCGACCCGTGAAATTCGGGCCGTTCATCATCGTAACCCGCTGCGCCAGAGCGCCGACGGTCCTGAATCCCTACCCGACTTGCTCGCGAATATCACGGAGCGTCCGGTCGAGGATCCGCGAGACATGCATCTGCGAAACACCGATCGTGTCGGCGATCTGGCGCTGCGTCTTCGAGGCGAAGAACCGCAGATACAGGATCCGTTGTTCCCGTTCGGGCAGCGCTTCCAACGCCGGCTTGACCGATTCGCGATCGGTAACGCGATCGAAGCCGTCGTCGAAGTCGCCCAGCACGTCAGCCAGGGACTGCGGGTTCTCGTCATTGTCGACGACCGGAGTGTCCAGGGACTGCGGCTGATAGGCATTGGCCGCCAAGAGCCCCTCGGCGATCTGCTCGGGCGCGACACTCAACGCGTCGGCAAGTTCCACCGTGTTGGGCGACCTGCCTAACCGCTGCGTCAATTCGGTTGTCACACCTTTGATTTGCTGCCGAATATCGCGAATACTTCTCGGTACGTGGACCTTCCAGCCATAGTCACGAAAATGACGGCGCAATTCGCCCATGATCGTCGGCACCGCAAAGGCCACAAAGCTCGCCCCGTTATCGGGGTCGAACCGGTTGACCGCTTGAATCAGACCCACTCTCGCGACCTGCGTCAGGTCGTCCAAATTCTCACCCCGGCCGTCGAAGTGACGGGCCAGGCGGTCCGCCAGCGGGCAACACCGCAGCACGATCTGTTCCCGCTGCCGAGTGTATTGGTCCGATTCGGCCGGAAAAGTGCGCAGCGTCGCCACCATCTCCGGTACATCTGCATACTCGTCGGAATAGCTTGCGCTGGTGGGTAAGCGTTTCTCCAGCAACAAAGTTGACATGAACGTGCCTCCACAGGCCCATCACATGCACAGTCACGATCGGCTCCCCGTGCGGATCAGCCAGGTATCTGACGCGCATGTTGTATCCACCCAGAGGTGAACCGGCAATCTGCCGTCGCTGATCGCTGCCTACGGCGTTCACCCAGCCGCGCCCTGATCTGGACCGCGACTGATTACCGGACAGGTAACTCACAGCTGCCGTCGCTTCGGTCTAAGCAACTGCGCCACAATGGCGCCGAAATCCACGATACCGCCGATCGAGGGCACGCACCACCGGTAGATCGGGCGATCCACCGTGCCAACCCCGCGGCACCAGCAGAAACATCGCCTGCCCAACAGGTTTCGCGACCAGTCACCAGGGTATGTACGGACCGAGCGGCAATGGACCGCCTACCGAGCCGGTGGGGTGCAGCCAGGAGGTCTCTTCCGATGACCGTGTGCATCACCTGCGGGACGGATTGCGATCAGTCATTCACCGTCAGTTGGAACGGCCGTAGCGCCAGCTTCGATTGCATCGAATGCATGGCAACCATGGTGGCTCCGGCATGTCGGCACTGCGGGTGCCGAATCCTGGGCCACGCGTTGCGGGTCGACGGCCACTCGTACTGCTGTGCTCATTGCGCCCAAGCCGGAATCGATCCGGATCAGGTCCCCGCGCAGCGGGAACGATGGCAATTCGGGTACCTGGCACCCGGAACAGCGGATCTCGGCTGACCCGCTGTCAGTGGTTTCACGCCCGGTTAGTGCGGGTACGCAGGTGCTGTCGAGCGCAACCAAGCGAACCGACCTGCAAGTCGAGGATCGGCGGTTTTGACATGAAGACCATCAGCCACTGTGTCGCAGCAGTCCTGCCACTGACATCGGTGATGCTGGCATCCCCAACCCTCACCGCACCGGCGGCCGCGGCGGCTTGTCCGGACGTTCAGGTGGTGTTTGCCCGCGGGACCATGGAACCGCCGGGCGTGGGCAGGGCTGGGCAGGCGTTTGTCGATTCGCTGACCGCACGGGCCGCGCCCAGGGCCGTCGACGTCTATGCGGTGAACTATCCGGCCTCGCTCGACTTTGCGACCGCCGCCGACGGGGTGGTGGACGCGACGAACAAGGTGCAGAGCACGGCGAGCAACTGCCCCGACACAAAGATCGTGCTGGGTGGGTACTCGCAGGGCGCCGCGGTGGCGGCCTACATCACCGAAGACGCCATCCCGGCCGGTGTCACGCTGCCTCCCGGCATCAGCGGGCCCATGCCGGCTTCGGTGTCCAATCACGTTGCCGCAGTGGCACTGTTCGGCAAGCCGTCGAGTGGCTTCCTGCAGATGGTGTACAACGACGCTCCGCCGATCACGGTCGGCTCGCGGTACGCGTCCAAGACCATCGACCTGTGTATACCGCAGGATCCCATCTGTGCCCCCGCAGGAACCGACAACGCGGCCCACGTCGAGTACGCCGACAACGGAATGGCCGATCAGGCCGCGCAATTCGTGGTGGACAAACTGGGGTACTCCGGGTCCGGACAGCGCATCGAGCAGGCCGCGCCGCGGTGAGTCCCGCTCACACTGGTCGGGTCCGGCGCTGCGTCATGCCTCTGACAGCAATGGGAATTCCTCGATCTCCACGCGTTGGGTGTGATCCCGAGTGGCCTGCTGGAGGTCGGTCAGTGCCGTTTCGAATTCGGCCGACTCCGGGTTCCGTACCCGCGGGTGGACGTGCAGTTCCTCGGCCACTTCCTGTGCGGTCAGGGCCGCGCGAAGCTCCGCGAAGTACTGCTGACGTTCGGTGACGTCCGCTGCATGCAAGGTTTTGGTGAACAGCGCACGGGTCATCAAATGCTGGGCCTTCACGTAGTCGATGACGTCATCGTTGACGGACGTCGACATCTTGGTCATGTGTCCTCCCCGTATAGGTGTTGTGGCTGACAGCTGTATCCATAACCTCTACCCGAGACCGGCATCGATAAAACGCCGGTACGGCAAGTTGTGCAGGCCACCGCTAGGACGGTTCGGCAACGCCGTCCGCGGGTGGCCAGTGCTGGCCCTGCGACGCCGCTCCGGGGTCGGCGAACTCGCCGCGTGACAGCGGTACCCACTGCTCGCTGGCCGCCGCCTGTTCGGCTGGGAAATCCTCGAGGCCGCCGAACGGTTGCGCGTCCCACATCTCGAAGGTCAGCGGGGTGCGCAGCCAGCTGTAGATCAGCAGGAACGTCGATTCCAGTGAGTCCAGATGCGTCCGTTCCCAGCCGTGACTGCCGTCGAGCCCGAAACCCACGAGCGCGGCACGGGTTGCCGCGCCCGCCTCGATGGCGGCCGCGACGTCGGACCGGTAGTACCGGAAGATATCGCGGGCGTGGGGAATTCCCTTCTCCGTCGCCAGCCGGCACAGCTTGCGCGTCAGGTAGTAGTCGAACGGCCCGTGCAGGTCAGCCATCGGGATGGTGACGCCACGCTCGAGGGACTGCTGGCCCGGCGCACACACGGCATTGTCCACCGATACCAGCTCCGCGACATCGGGTGGCAGTCCGTGACTGGCTCCGTGGCCGACTTCCTCGGTGATGGTCACCATCAGTGTGGTCCGGTGCGGCAGAACGATATTGCGCTCGGCAACGACCTTGGCCAGAGCCAGGGCGATCGCCACACCGGCCTTGCCGTCGAGGTGCCGGGACACGATGAAGCCGTCCTCGGTCAGCTCAGGGCTGGCCACCAAAGCCACGAAGTCACCGACGTTCAGGCCGAGGTGCTCCAAGTCCGCCCGCGAGGAGACCTCACGGTCCACCCGGACTTCGACGTCGTCCCAGCCGGTGGGCTGAGTGTCGATCTCGTCACCGAAGGCATGTCCGCTGGCCTTCAGCGGCATCACCGTGCCGGTGAAGAACCGATCGGTGTCATCAGGAAGAATCCGGACGCGCGCACCGGTGGCGAATCGTGCGGAAAACGTGCCGACCGGCACGAGCGCGAGCCGGCCGTTGTCCTTGAGCTCACGCACCATGCAGCCGATGGTGTCGGAGTGCACGACGATCGCACGGTCGGTGGTCTGCGACCGTCCCGGCAACTCGGCAATGAGCGCACCGCGGCGGGTCAAGGTGAACGGCACGCCGAGCTTGGTGAGGATCTGGCCGATCAACTGCATCACCGCATCGGTACGCCCCGACGGGCTTGGCGTCTGCAGCAGGGCGAGCAGCGTGTCGACCATCCAGCCGCGGTCGTCCGGCGCCATCCGCTCCATCTCGGCATCAACGGGCTCGGTCATGATGCCTCCAAATCACCGTCATCCCTGTACACCAACAGAATTCGACTGAATCCAAAGCCGATCAATGCTGCTCGATCGGGTCGGGGTGCCAGGCCCACGGGGTGGCTGCGGTGCGCGGGAACAACAGATCGATGAACGCCTGCGCCGTCGGCCGCGGCTCGTGATTGGCCAGGCCCGGACGTTCGTTGGCTTCGATGAACACGTACTCCTCCCCCTGCACCGTCGGCACGATCAGATCGATTCCGGTCACCGGAATGTCGATCGCATCCGCCGCATCCACGGCCACCTTCGCCAGCGTGGGGTTGAGCTCGTCTGTCACATCCTGAATGGTGCCGCCGGTGTGCAGATTCGCCGTGTGCCGAACGATGAGGCGCTCGTTGGCCGGCAGCACGTCCTCCAGCTCCCAGCCCTTCTTGTGCACGGCGTCGTCGGTGATGCTGTCCAACGGGATCACCGACTCTCCGTGCGTGGCCACCGATCGGCGCCGGCTCTGCGCCTCGATCAGCTGCCGAATGGTGTGCGTGCCCGTGCCGATCACCTCCGGCGGTCGGCGAACTGCCGCGGCGATCACCTTGCCGTCGATGACGACGACGCGCAAATCGTCACCCTCGCAACGCTCTTCGATCAGCACGTCTGGGCAGTGCTGCATGGCCAGCCCGATGGCTCGGTTCAGATCGTCGACAGCGGTGACACCGACGGTGATGCCCGCGCCCTGTTCGCCACGCGCCGGCTTGACCACGGCCGTGCCCACCTTCTCCAGGAAACGGCAGTCCTCGTCGGTGAAAGTCGCTGTGCAACCTTCCGGTATTCGGATTCCGGCGTCGGCGACCACCGAGCGGGCGACCCGCTTGTCATCACACCTGCTCATCGCGACGGCGTTGGTGAGTTCTGACAACGACTCGCGGGTGACCACGCTGGTACCGCCATGGGTAAGGCGCAGATAGCCGCCTTTGGCGTCGAGTACATCGACCGCGATACCGCGCAGAATCGCTTCGTCGGCGATGATGCGTGCGTATGGATTCAGCTGTGCCAGTTCCTCTTCCGGCTTGACGGGGGCGAACAACGCCTCATTGATGGCGTTCTTGCGTTTGATGCCGAGAACCGCGGGCACGCGCGTGAAGCCGATGCGTTCGTAGAGCGCGATGGCACCGTCGTTGTCGTGCAGCACCGAAAGGTCCAGCTGAGCCCGGCCGCGGCGGACGAACTCCTCGATCAATGACCGCACCAGCAGACCGCCGGTACCCGGGCGGGCGCCGCTCGGCTCGACTGCCAGACACCACAGGCTCGAACCGTTGTCCCGGTCGCCGAACAGCTGGGTGTGATCGATTCCGGTGACCGTACCGACAACCTGGCCGGTCTCGTCGTCGACCGCAACCAGGTACACCACCTGCGGTGCGGACTGGCTGTTGGTCCACATCAGGTCCCCGTCGGCGGGAACCATGTGGCACCGCACATAGATGTGATTGATCGAAACACAGTCCTCGCGCGAATTCACCGGGCGCACTGTCAATCCCGGGACATCGGGTGGCCAGTACGACGGCGGCTTCGTCAGATCGAGGCGGTAGGTGAAACTCGGGTCGATGAAGAACTCATGTGGGTGCAGCGCCACGAAGACATGCGGTGCATCGAGATACATCCCGATGTCCCGGCGACCGCTGCCCTCCTCTCGAAGGGCGACGCCGAACTCATCGGGGTCGTTGAATGTCTGGCCGAAGACCAGCCGCCCCCAGCCAAGGTCCTGCACGACGCCCTCGGCCGGTTGCGCACTGCCCGTTTCCGTTGTCATGACTGAGTCGTCCCGTCGACGTGCTGGGCAAGCCATAGTTCCAGCAATCCGATCTGCCACAGCGGGTTTCCGCGCAGCGGGGTCAGGTTGCCGTTGGGTTCGGCGAACATCGAGTCGACCACGTCGGGCGCGAACAGACCACGGTCCCGTGCGGCACGGCTGTGCAGCGCATCGCGGACCAGGTCGAGGTACGGCCCGGCGAGATGCTTGAGCGCGGGCACCGGGAAGTAGCCCTTCGGCCGGTCGATGACCTCCGGCGGAATAACCTTGCGGGCAGCCTCTTTCAATACGCCCTTGCCGCCCTGCGCGGTCTTCAGCTCCGGCGGGCAGGTCGCCGCGAGCTCGACCAGTTCGTGGTCGAGGAACGGCACCCGACCCTCCAGGCCCCAGGCCATGGTCATGTTGTCGACCCGTTTGACCGGGTCATCGACGAGCATCACAGTGGTGTCCAGGCGAAGCGCCCGGTCAGTTGCGGTGGCCGCGCCCGGATGGGCGAATTGGTGGAGGACGAACTCCCCCGCCGCGTCGTGGTCGAGCTGCCACCGCAGCCGCAGCAACCGATTGACGGAGTCGTGGCTGCGGTCGAAGAACGCAGTCCGGTACCGGCGCAACGCATCGGACGGATCGCCGTCGACTGCGCCCGCCATCGGCGGATACCAGTGGTAGCCCGCAAAGATCTCGTCGGCGCCCTGCCCGGACTGCACCACCTTGACGTGCTTGCTGACCTCCTGCGACAGCAGATAGAAGGCCACGCAGTCGTGGCTCATCATCGGCTCGCTCATCGCCCCTATCGCGCCCGACAACGCCGGCAGCATGCGCGACGAGTCGATGCGGATCTGGTGATGGTCGGTATCGAAGTGCCGCGCAATGACGTCGGAATACTTGAACTCGTCGCCTTCCTCACCACCTGCGGATTCGAAACCGATGGAGAACGTGGCCAGTCCGTGTTGGCCGGCCTCGGCCAACAGCCCGACGATGAGGCTCGAATCCAGGCCGCCCGATAAAAGGCACCCCACCGGCACGTCGGCCACCAGACGGCGGTCGACCGCCGTACGGAGTGACTCCAGGACGGCGTCCCGCCAGTCCTGCTCCGACCAGTCGAGCCGCTCGGCCGTCCGCTCGAAAATCGGTGCCCAGTAAGTCTTTTCGGCCCGCTTGCCATCAGGTTCCATACGCATCACGGTGCCGGGCGCCAGTTTGCGCACCCCCCGCAAGATGGTGTGGGGCGCCGGCACGACCGAATGGAAACTCAGATAGTGCTGCAGCGCAACAGGATCGAGTTCGGTATCGACGCCGCCGGCGGCCACCAGCGCCGGCAGAGACGATGCGAAACGCAGCGCGCCGCCAGGAGCGTCGCACCAGTACAGCGGCTTGATCCCGAGCCGATCGCGGGCCAGCAGCGTCCGGCCGGAATCGGTTTCCGCAATGGCGAATGCGAACATCCCGTAAAGCCGATCGACGACCCGATCGCCCCATTCGCGGTAACCCTTGAGCACCACTTCGGTGTCACTGTGCGAGAAGAATCGATACCCCTTGGCCGAAAGCTCCTGGCGCAGCTGGGGGTAGTTGTAGATGCACCCGTTGAATACGACCGTGAGCCCGAGCCCCGGATCGTGCATCGGTTGATGTCCGTGACTGGACAGGTCGATGATGGCCAGACGCCGGTGACCGAGCGCCACCCCGTCCCGCGCCCACAAACCGTTGCTGTCGGGGCCGCGTGGTGCCAGAGAATCGGTCATGGCGGCCACCGCCGCCAAGTCTGCACCACGGCCCCAGGCGATTTCGCCGGCAATGCCGCACATGGTGGAAGTCAGCTCCCTTGATGGACGTCTCCGGATCCACCGTACCCGATGAACACATCCAACGTCAGCTCGGTCAAAAATCCACCGCTACAACATGTTTGCTGAATCGGTTTCAGCGAGGTCGGCGTCGGGGTATGAATTCAGCGGGCCCGGAAACGAACAATATGGAATTTTCCGGGTATTTCCAGGAGGTTTCGTGGGATCGCCGCACGCTAGTCGGCTACCGTCGATGACGGTAGCCGACTAGCCTCGCCAAAATGGCTGTACCGCTCTGCTATTTGGCGAAGTGTCGGACACGCTCGTCCAGATACCCGGCCACAGAGCAGTATTCGAATCAGCCGATCGCGGTGATTCGAGTCTTGCGCATGAGATTGTGCATCGAGTCCGACAAGGACCGCTCCCCTCGGTTGGCTGCAGTTCAATCGCCTGACGGCACGCCGTCGCACCCTCGTTGACTGCATATCCGGATGCCCACCCCGATAAACCTGGAATTGGCTGTCAATCACCCCGCCGGGGTCGCCAATGCGTTCAGGCGTGATGCACGGGACAGGTCGGCGACGACGCCTCCCCGGCAACGGGAACGTCGTGCCGCGCGCGGACGGTGATCCTGGCGCCGCGGTCGGGAACCAATGTGACGTGCTTGAGCCGTTGGCGCTCCCCGGGTGCGGTGGTGACGCCCAATTCGACCCGGCGGAGCACTTCGCGCAGGACCACCCGCATCTCGACCATGGCGAACGTGGCACCGAGGCAACGTCGGTTTCCGCCGCCGAACGGCAACCAGGTGGTCGGGCCGAGCACGGCACCGACCATCCGGTCGGGGTCAAAGCGCTGGGGGTCGCGATACTGGTCGGCGCTCGCATGGACCAGACCGACACCCGGTGCCACCATCACCCCCTTGGGCAGCCGGTAGCCACCGATCTCCGCCGGCGCGGTGAGAACGCGGCCAACATCGAAAACGACTGGTCGGATGCGCAAGACCTCCTTGATCAGGGCATCGAGGTACTCGTCGCCGGCCGGATCACCGGCGGCACTCGCATGGGCGGCAGCGACCGACTTCGCCAACACGTCCGGATGCCGGACGAGTCGCTCCAGCGTCCAGGCCAGGCCGGTGGCGGTGGTGTCATGGCCGGCGGCCAACAACGTCATCAGCTGATCTCGGAGCTCGCGATCGGTCAGGTGCCGGCCGTCCGTGTCGGCCGCGCGAATCAGCATCGCCAAGACGTCGGTGCGCCTGGCGATGTCGGGATCTGCGCGCCGGTCTGCGATCTCGGCATAGATCAGCCGGTCGGCTTCAGCCAACCGGTTCCGGACCGCCGTCCACGGCCAGAACCGATGCAGATCCGGACGCGCAATCGACAGTGCCGCAACCCAATTGAGGTCAAGTAGCTTCGGCATCACCCCACGCAATGCGGTGAGGCGCACGGGATCGGTAGTACCGATCACCGTCTGCAGAATGACTTCCAGTGTGAGCGCCGACAGGTACGGTGCCACGGCGATGTCAGCTCCCACCGGCCACCGCCGGATGGACTCCGCGGCGATTGTCGCCATGGTGCCCGCCTGACGGTCGACAGCGCCGCGGGTGAACGGCCCCAGCATCAATCGTCGCCGATCCGCATGCACATCGTCGTCGAGGAGCAGCACCGAATGCTCGCCCACCAGCCCGAGCAGCATCGAATTCGCTTCGCCCGCATGGAAATCGCGTGGACTGCCCGCGAACACCTGCTTGATGTGGTCGGGGTCGGCCAGATAGACAATGGTCCCCACTGCGGCAACCCGCAAGGTGAAAATCTTGCCGTATCGCCGCTCGCACTTGGCCGCATAGCCGGGCCAGTCCCGCAATAGCGCCGCCAACTGGGCCACCGAGGGCAGCCTCGGACCTGGAGGAAGGCTCGTTCCGTCATCACGCATGGCCGCTCACCCCAATCGGTAAAACCGACTGTACCCAGTCACCGCATGGTGCCCACACCGGATTATCAGCCAGTCGACCACAGCGGTGGCCGTTTCCACGGACTCCGGCGTCCGGCCCGACGGTGTCCTATCATCGCCATCAGCGGCAAACTACCGAGGCGGCAAGGTGGAACTGAAGCGGCACTGCGTGGCCATCGGCCGCGGCGAGGGGCTGGTCGCCCGGAGCGGTGACGTGCTGATGTACGTCACCGATGCCGGCAGAGCCCGCGGCCTGTTGCACATACTCCACACCACTGCGCACCTGCAAGGGCCGGCGACGGCCGAGTGCCTCGCCGCGCTGGTGCACGGCCCGGAGTCCGGCGCCGTGCCGGCGTTCGGCGCAGTCATCCCGACAGCCGAAGGGCTGCAGCTCATCCTGCGTGGCGACGTGATCGCCGACATCGAGTCCGAGGTCGCGCCGCGCCGGGTCAGCGGCGGCACCCGGCCCTTGACGCACGAAGCCGTGGGCCCACGGTTTGACCGAATCACAATATGCACTGGCACAACAACATTCGTGCCATGTGCGGACACCGATCTGATCGCCGGCGTGGTGCCCGGCAGCGGCTTTGTGCTGCAACCCAGGGTGGTGCGGGCGCCCGTGCGGCAGGCGCCGCCACCCGCACCCGCGACCATGCGGGCCCGCCCCGTCTCCGGTGCGCTCACAGCTGACGACGGCGCCGTGTACCCATTGGACCGCCCGTACATCATCGGGCGCAATCCGATGATCGACCCCGCGGCGCACAGTGCGGCGGGCTCGCCCATCAGCGTGCCGGACGACCCGCAGGTCTCCCGGGTGCACGCATACGTGACCGTCAACGGTGGCCTCGTGATGGTGCGCGACGCCCGAACCGTCGGCGGCACGTACATCGCCGCGCCTGGTGACCAGGTGTGGACCCCGGTCGGCGAGCAACCCGTCGAACTCAAACCCGGCTGTTATCTGCGGGTCGGCCAGAAAATCCTGACCTATCAAGTGGTCGCGCCGCGTCCGCAGCCAAGTCAGTAGGCGAGCCGCTCAGGGTCGGACAGAATGTCCCAGTTCCCCGTCCGCAACACGCCCAGCGCTGTCGGTCCGACTGGCCGCCGCTCACGCACCGCCTTCTGCGCCGCCGCGAGGTCGGCCGGATGGTGGCCCAGCACGGTGGCGCCGACCGCCTGGCCGCGCGACACCACGAGCCTGCGATAGGACGGCACGGTCGGCCGGTCGATGACCACCACGTCGTCGCCCGGAGCCGGGTCCACCGGCCCGATCGAAAATAGCTCCAGTTCAACACCTTTGAGGATGGTGGGCGGGGTTTCGCTGGGCACGGTCCGGGATCCGCCCAGTGCGTTGACCGCTGCCGCTTCCGCTTGTTCGGTGGCGACGGGCCACAGCCCCAGCACTCTGCCACCGTGCTCGGCTACGTCTCCGGCCGCGTAGACGCCGGGTACCCGAGTCTGCATCCGGTCGTCGACCAGCACCCCTTTGCCCACCGGAAGCCCGGCGTCCCGGGCCAAATCGGTGTTTGGCCGGATACCGGTGGCAGCCAGAAACACCTCACAGGGCAGCGTGCGGCCGTCCTTGAGCGCCACCCCGGTCACGGCGGGATCGCCCAACAGCTGGGCGGTTTCGGCCTTGTGCGCAACAGTGATTCCGGCGCGGTCGAAATGCGCGGACACGATCTGTGAGCAACGCGCGTCGATCTGCTTGCTCAACAATCTGCTGCCCCGTTCCAGGACTGTCACGTGCAGACCGAGCTGCCGCAGACAGTAAGCCGCCTCCAGGCCCAACAGCCCGCCGCCGGCCACTACTGCGCGCCGGGCCCGGCGTTCCTGCACGTACGCTCGAATCCGCATCGCATCGGCAGCCGTCCGAAGCACGACGCTCCCCGGCCGGTCCAGCCCGGCGATGTCGGGCGCCGAGGCGCTGGAACCCATGGCCAGGATCAGCCGGTCATAGGGCAACGTTTCACCGGTGCCCAACCGCACGAGCTGCGAACGCAAATGGATGCCGGTGGCCCAGGTGTTCAGCCAGGCGGTGACGCCGTGCTCGTCGTACCACTGCTCGGGCAGCAGATACAGGCCCTGCATCGCGGATCGGCCGTACACCAGGCGCGAAATACCCATGCGGTTGTACAGCCCGTGCGGTTCCGCTCCGACCAAATGGATTTCGCAGTCGGGGTGCCCGCGCCGGAGGAAGTCCGCCGCCGTGACGCCTGCGATGCCGTTGCCAATCACCACGATGCTGACGATCGACCGATCGTAGGTCGTCGGCCGGCTCGCGGTGGTGCCCGCGCGTTCCGGGGTCAGTGAGACGGTGACTTCCCCACCCTGGATGCGGGCGCAGCATGCCATTCGACTCGACTTGCCCAGGCCCAGCCGGTTGAGTGTCTTGAGTTCGTCGGCCTCCGCGGGCGACAGGCAGCTCATCCCCTCGACGATCGACACCGGGTCGGCCCCGCACACACCCATCCGGCAGCCCGCCTCGATGGCCTGCCCGCTGCTTTCGGCGACGTCGAGCAGGCTCATCCCGATGTCGGCGCCGACGGGCTCCGAGCCGGACTCGAAACGTACTCGCACAGCACTGTTTTCGGCTACGGAGTTGGTCGGCATCTTCGGCGGGTTCAGCAGCACGGGTTCTTTGCGCGTGCCGGTGACATAAGCGAACTGCAGTTCACTGACCCGCGTACGCGCCAGCCACCACAGCGTCAGCACCGCGATCGTCGCGCTGATCGGCCAGCGCAGCCAGGGCGCGTCGACACCGGTGATCTGCCGTAGCGAGTCGATCAGGATCGGGCCGGAGAACCAGTAGTAGGCGTTGATCGCAACCGCCGCGAAACCGGCGGTCAGCATCGCCTGACTCAATGGCGTGACGGCCTGCAGCACATAGCAGAGCCCGATGCTGACCAACACGAAAAGCGCCAGCAAACCGTACTTTTCGGCCGTCGTGGCGCCCACTTGGGCGTGCACTGTGAAGAAGCCGATGATGAATCCGGGTAAGGCCGCGGCGAACAGCACGCGCGGCGCGCTCCATCGGGGTTCGGGGTCAGCCATGTCGGCTTGCCACGCGGCCCGCGGTTTGAAGTCATAACAGTTCTTCGCGCAACCCAGGCAGGACTCGCAGTGGCTGTTCGGTGAGGTGATGTACGGGGTCTGTCCGTAGGTACGTTGCAGCGGTAACAGCGGACAGATGCTGGAGCACCAGCCGCTCTTGCCCTTGAACACCACACCGCCGGTGAACGCCGACGCAATGATCACGGCCAGCACCACGCCCATTGCCGGGCCGTTGCGGTCCAGTCCGACCAACCGCGCCCCGGCAATGCCGAAGAACAACGCCGCGGCGATCAGGAAACCGTTGCGGGTCCACCATCCCGGCGCAGTAGCAGCCCGGCTGAAACCGGCCGTCCGCGGCAGCTGATTAGACGCCGACAGTGGGCAGATATTGCGCCACACGCCGGGCGCGATGAAGAACAGTGCAGGCCACAACGGCACGATGACGCGGAAGAAGACGAACAGACCGGCGGCGGGGCGCACGAACAGCGCCACCACCACCGCGAGGTAGACAAGCACACTGCCCACCCGGACCACCTGCCACACCCGACGCGAAATCAGATGTGGCAGATCGGTATACGGAGGAAACAGGTCTCGGGTACCGGTCGGATCGATGCCGAGGGCCCGTTCCGCCAGACGCAACCCCGGTGACCGCGCCTCCGTCGCCGCAGCCGCCGGGACCGGGACCTCGATGTCTCGCACCACCCGCATGGTCCGAGTGGGGTCGTGCCCGGCGGCGCTGACAGGCGGTTGGTCCGCGGTCTGCGGTTTGGGCGCATGCAGCACGATGATCTCGGTGTGCCCCAGGCGCACCACGTCGCCGGCGGACAGAGTCCCCCGCCCGGTCAGCGCCACCCCGTTGACAGCGCTGCCGTTGCTGCTGCCGAGGTCGACGACCGATAGTGCGATCGGGCTGGGTACCAGCCGCAGATGTCGGCGTGACACCTCGCTATCTGCGAGATTGATGCCTTCGCACTCGCGGCCGAACAGCACCGGCCTGCTCACAGTGAGTCGCCGCGGCGGGCGGCCCCATTCGCGAATCTCGATCACCGGCGGCTCGGCCATGGTCAGCTCCCCGAGAAGTCGTCACCACGCAGCGCCCGGATGATCTGGGCGAAAATTCTGGGGTCAGCTTAGGTGTATCGGGGCCGATCCGCAGACCGATCCGCACTCTCCCGAAGTTTGCCGCTAGTCGCCCGTGCGAACGAACTTCTCGGTGAAATCGCCGCCCGAGCATTCCGGGGTGGTCGAGGTGTTCTGGCCATGTCCTTCGAGCACAGAAATCGGATCTTCCAACGGGTCTGGCAACGGGAAGTCGGCGGTGATCTTGATATGCGTCGTCCCGCTTTTGGCGCAGGGCACAATTCCTTCCTCATTGCGGATCCACTTGCCGTTGACGAAGACCAGCGTCACGCCCCCATCGGCGGCATGGAACGCGCTGATGCAACGGTCACCGGTGCGCAGACACTGCGTGATGACCTGCAGGTCGGGTGATCCCGGAGGGAAGTTGCCGTTGGCGTACACGATGTTTTCGTGATAGCGCCCGTGCAGAGTCGACGCCGGCGAGGCGGTCCGTGCCGGCAGCGTCGCCGGGTCGGGCACGGCGCTCGGATCGCCGTCCCCGGTGCGGGTGAATGTGACGGCCCGCTTCCCGCTGCTACATCCGTTGACTGTGGCCCGGACCGTCTCGCCGGTCAACGTGCCGTTCGGTTTCGGCGTCAGCGTGAACACCACCCAGGATTCGGTCGGCGCGTTGTTGCACTGTACGGAACCCGTTGCCACTGCCACCCAGTCGCCGCCGATCTGATCGAAAGTCAGATTGGGAACCACCACGGCACCGCTCTTCCCTGCGTAGGCCGCGTTCGCGATACAGCCGTTGGACGCACACGACACCCGCACGTTCCACTCGCCAGTCGTGCCCGGAACATGGGGCAGCGGCGTGCCTTCCAAATCGGTGCCCGGGCCGTAGTCGGCCCGATACATGCCGGAGAACCCTGTCCCGGTCGCGATTGCCGCGGCCGCCGGGTGGGGGGCGAGCGGTGCCGCCGTGGCGCTGTTGTGCCGGCCGAGCACTCGCACCCCGGCGAACACTCCGCCTGCGAGCAGCAGCACCACCGCCGCCAGGGCGGCGATCAGCACGCCGGAGCGCGACTTCCTGGCGGCCGGCGAATTCAGCGGCGAAGGCGTGTTCTGTTGCGGCGCCGTGAGCGGCGGTGGCAACTGCGGCGGCGCAAGCGCGGCCATGGTCGGTTGATTGCGGATATCGCCGGGCGGTGGTTGCTGGAGCGCCTGCTGTTGAAGTGCCTGCGCGAACTCCTGGCAGCTGGCGTAGCGGCCGGCAGGCATCTTGGACATCGCCCGCGCCAACACCGGATCCAGTACCCGCAGTTCCGGACGATGCTCTCCCAGCGACGGTGCCGGCGCCGTGACATGTTTGGTGATCACCACGGCCGGGTTGCTGTCGGCATAGGGTGTAGTGCCGGTGAGCAGCTGGAATGCGGTGCATGCCAAGGCATATTGGTCGGTTCGGCCGTCCACGGGTTCGCCCCGCAGCTGTTCCGGCGCCGCGTACGCCACCGTGCCCACAGCCATATTCGTCGCGGTCAACCCAGACGTGTCGTTCATGGGACGGGCGATCCCGAAGTCGGCGAGGTAGATGCGCGACGTCTCCGAGTCCAGCAAGATGTTGGCCGGCTTCACATCTCGGTGCAGCAGCCCACGCCCGTGCGCATAGTCCAGCGCTGAGGCGACGGCGGCGATGATCGGCAGGGCGACCGCTGGCGGCATGCCGCCCGGGTAGTGGTCGCGCAGCAGCCTGGCAGCATCGGTGCCGGCCACATAGTCCATCGAAATCCAGAGCTGGCCGTCGCACTCGCCGCGGTCGTGGACGCCGAGGATATTGGGGTGCGACAAGGTGGATACCAGGTCGGCCTCCCGCAGGAACCGTGGCCCGTACTCCGGGTCCGACGTTAGTTCCGCCGACAGCACCTTCACCGCATCCAGCCGCGGCAGCCGCGGATGGGCGGCCAGATACACGCTGCCCATTCCGCCCGCGCCCAACTTCCGCCGGATGGTGTAGCCGGCGAAAATCTGGCCCTCGGTGAGCAACACGGGCAAATCGTAGGCCCGTCGCGGTGTCTCTGCTGGCAACGTCGCGAAATCCGCGCGGGACCGCCGGCGGTGGACCGGTCCGCCCGTCGCCTCCGTGGTGTCGATACAGTCCGACCATGCCCGCCGCCGCGCTCGACAGTCTGGCCGAACTGCTGCCGGGAAGTGCTCTGATCACCGACGCGGACAGCATCGAGCGATACCGCAGGGATTCGGCAGCGGACCCGAACGCGGGGACGCCGGTGGCCGTGGTGCGTCCCGCGACTACGGCCGAGGTCCAGGACGTGCTGCGGTGGGCGTCCGCGCACCGCGTCGCTGTGGTGCCGCGCGGGGCGGGGTCGGGTCTGTCCGGCGGCGCCGACGCCATCGATGGCTCGGTGGTGCTCAGCACCGAACGGATGCGGGCGATCCGGGTGGACCCGGCGACCCGGACCGCGGTGGTACAGCCGGGCCTGACCAACACCGAGGTGAAGACGGCGGCCGCCGAATACGGCCTGTGGTACCCGCCGGATCCGTCTTCCATCGACATCTCGTCGATTGGCGGCAATGTCGCGACCAATGCGGGCGGGTTGTGTTGCGTGAAGTACGGAGTCACGGGCGACTATGTGCTCGGCATGCAGGTGGTGCTGGCCGACGGCACCGTCGTGCAACTCGGCGGTCCCCGGCTGAAAGATGTTGCGGGACTGTCGTTGACGAAACTGTTCATCGGCTCCGAAGGCATCCTGGGAGTCATCACCGAGGTAACCCTGCGGCTCATCCCCGCCCAGCCGCCGGCCTCGACCGTGGTGGCCCTGTTCGGCGGTGTCGAGGATGCGGCGAACGCGGTAGTCGCGATCACCGGCACGATGCGCCCGGCAATGCTCGAATTCATGGACCACGCCAGCATCAATGCCGTCGAGGATCACCTGCGGATGGGCCTCGACCGCTCGGCGCGCGCGATGCTGCTGGTTCAGTCCGACGCGCCGGGGGCCACCGCCGAAGAGGTGGCGGCCATCGTGGCCGACTGCGAGAAATGCGGTGCGACAGAGATTTTCGCTACCGATGATCCAGCTGAGGGAGCGGCTTTCACCGCCGCCCGCCGCGGGGTGTTCGCCGCTGTCGAGCGACTCGGCAGCCTGCTGTTGGAGGACGTGGGTGTGCCGATACCGCAATTGCCCGCGATGGTCACCGGGGTCGAGGACATCGCCGACGACTGCGATGTGCGGATTTACCTGGTGGCGCACGCCGGCGACGGCAACACCCATCCGATCATCGTGTACGACCCCGCCGACGCGGACGCCACCGACCGCGCACACCGCGCGTTCGCCCGGATCATGGAGCTGGCCATCGGACTGGGCGGCACCATCACCGGCGAGCACGGGGTCGGCCGGCTCAAGCGGGATTGGCTACCCAGTCAGCTCGGCGACGACGTCATGGCGCTGACCCGCAGGATCAAGGATGCGCTGGATCCGCTCGGCATCCTCAACCCCGGCGCGGTGCTGCGCTGATCATGCCGGCCGTGGGAAATCGCAGCCGGTGGGTCATTCCGGCCACCGAGTGAGACTCGCGTACCACAACCGGCACGCGCACGTCGCCGGCACGTAACCGACGTTCCGTACAGTCCCTGTCATGGCCGCAAAATCCGCCGACCTGGCCGAGCAGACCTTCCGGGATCTGCTCACCGCGGCGATTGCGTGGGGCCGCCGACCACTGCACACCTCAGTCCTGGGCCCATCAAGCTGGGTCGCGATCGACGTCGTCGCTCGTGAGCACCCCGACGCCACCCCGGAACAGATTGCGGCGGCCTTCGACGCCTTCGCCATCGAACATCGGGACACTGACCGCGCGGCTGCTCAACCGGACATCGATCCCGTCACCGCGAAGGCCGCCGAACACGCTGCGATTGACGCACTCGCAGCGCAGCTCCGGATCACCTACCCCAACATCGATCCGCAGACCGTGACCGCGATCGTGCGCCGTATCCACGCCGACTTCCACGGTCACGCGGTTCGCGACTTCATCCCGCTATTCGTAGAGCACGTCGCACATCAGAAGCTCGCGTAGTGGTGGGCCGGATCGCGGCCGAATTCAACGACGGCGCGCGCTGTGCACGACGACCTCGGCACGTATTCCTTTGAAGTGGCGTGCTCCGACGGTTGACCAGTCGATATCCGCGGCATCACCGATCGCCGAACGAACCGCATCGGCGACCCACACGGTGCCGGCCGGTGCCGCGCTGGTGACGCGGCTCGCCAGATTGACCGGACTGCCGTACCAGTCACCGGACCGACTGACCGCAGGACCGAACGCCACCCCGACCCGCAGGCGCGGGAAATCCTCCGCCGCAGCGGCCTCTACCAGGTTCAACACCGTCGTCAGAAGCTTCAGCGGGTCAGCACAGACCAACATCACCGCGTCGCCGATTGTCTTCACGAACTGGACCGGCACCGCCACGAGCTCGCGGGCCAGATCTGCCAGCCGGCCCGCCACGAGACTCAGTTCTTCGGGAGGAAGAATCTCGCCCAGACGGGTGAAGCCAACCAGGTCGGCAAACGCGACCGCGACGTGGCGCGCACCAGGCAGCGTGCCTGTGGCGCGCTCCACCGCGGTGATCGCCTCGGTCTCGAACGAATGGCGCAAGGCGACTCGCAATAGCCCGTCTACCAACGGACCGAGTAGCGGCTCGGCATCGCTGGCAAGACGCTCCACGGCCTGCGCCAGCTCCAACTCGGTGGCACCGGGATGCAGCGAGACCTGCAGGGCCGCGTAGCGCATATTCGCTGCCGTCGCATCGAGTCCCTCCATCAGCGACCGCACGATCAGGATGACTTGTTCCTCGGTCATCCCCATCGCCACAAGTCGGGCGGCCCCCAGCACCGACTCTGCGTCCCTGCGCGACTGGAGAGTGTCCGCGTCGACCCGAACCAACCCGATCGCCCGGTGCAGTCGTTCCAGCAGTGCCAGACTCACCCCGGTGCGCTCCGCGATCTGCCGTGCAGACACGGATGTGCCATCATCACCGACGGCACGAAGGGCCGGTAGAAACATCGGACTGAACTGGCCGCGAATCTGGTCGGCGTCAAACCCACGGGCGAACAACCAGGAAACGAGTTCGGCGCGCTCCTGGCGTGCGGGTCCGTCCAGGCCGTCCAGCAGCCCTGACAGTTCTGCGTCATCAGGTTCTGCTGCCACGGGGCCAAAGTACATCCGCCCACGAGCCAAATTGCTCACAATGCGAAACGGATCGCGAAGGAGATACGGGGTGGACAAGGCGCGCAATGCAGTCGGTTTCGTCCTGGTCGCCGCCGCGGTCGGTGCCGCGACCGGACTGGCCGCCGCCAGCTTCCGCGTCCTACTGAACCACGCATCCGGGTGGCGGGCGTCGCTGTCCAGCTGGTCCCAGGGCAGCTGGTGGGGTCCGATCGTGGTCGTGGCAGTCTGTGCCGCATGCACGGCGGCGGCGGCCTCGTTGGTTCGACGCCTCGAGCCGCACGCCGAGGGCAGTGGCATTCCCCGGGTCGAAGCGGTCGTCGCCGGCCGCACCGAGCCGGGCCGGTTCAGAATCCTGCCGATCAAGTACATCGGCGGGCTGCTGTCCATGGGCGCCGGGCTGGCGCTCGGCCGCGAAGGACCGTCGGTGCAGATGGGTGGCTCCATCGCCGTCATCGTGGCCTCTGTGACGCGCCGCTCCCGAGCTGATCTGCGCGTCCTCGCCGCCGCCGGGGCTGCCGCCGGCCTGGCGACCGCATTCAATGCCCCCATCGCCGGCGGCGTGTTCGTCCTCGAAGAGCTCGTCAAACGCTTCGACCCGAGAACCACGCTCGCCACCCTGGTCGCCTCCGCTTCCGGCTTTCTCGCGGCCTACCCTTTCGTCCGATCGGGCACCGAATTCCACCTGCCCCACCTGGAGGATCCACATCTTGGCGGCTCCGGCTGGGTACTGGCCGTCGGCGTCAGCACCGGAATACTCGGTGTGCTCTACAACAAGGCCCTCATGTTCGGACTCCGGGTGGGCGACACCAGCAGCTGGCCCGTCGAAGCCCGCGCCGCCCTCATCGGTGCTGGTGTCGGGCTCCTCGTCTGGTACTCCCCGGGTCT
Organism: Mycobacterium sp.; assembly: GCA_031292695.1. Classification (GTDB taxonomy): domain Bacteria; phylum Actinomycetota; class Actinomycetes; order Mycobacteriales; family Mycobacteriaceae; genus Mycobacterium. Next base: position 39,566 of record JARLGS010000479.1, read on the forward strand.
CGCGGGAGGTGGCGACAACCTCACGCAGCGAGCGCTCCTCGGCGAGGGCACCGTCGGGGCCATCACCGCGGTGCTGGCACTGAGGTTCGTACTGGGCGTCGCGTCCTATGCCGCGGGCACCCCCGGCGGTCTGTTCGCACCGATGCTCGTCCTCGGCGCCGACGTCGGCCTCATCGTCGGCCTGACAGCTGCGCACCTCTGTCCGCATTCCGCGCCCAGCCCGGCAGCGCTCGCCCTCATCGGTATGGCCGCGTTCTTCACCGCCAGCGTCCAGGCGCCGGTTACCGGCCTCATCCTCGCCACGGAACTGACGGGCAGCACCAACCAACTGCCACCCATGCTCGGCGCCTGTGCCACCGCACTATTGGTCGCCATCGCCCTCGGCTCGCGGCCTATCTACGACCTGCTCACCGACCGAGCATCCAACGCAGGCCCCAGCGGTTAGCTCAGGTCGCTGTCATCCTCGGCACTGCTGCCGGTGATGATCTCCTTCAGCTTCCCCACAGCGTGGGTACCGATGCTGATGGAATTTTCGACGATCCCCGAAATGCCTTCGGCCACCTCGCCTCTGATGATGTCGCCGGCATTGTCGACGATGTCTGACGCTTTCTCGATGGAATGAAGGGCGACGTCCCGCACGGCCTCGAACGAGTCCTTCGGGTTGAGCGGCATCGGTGTCTCCTACTCTCGACGGTTCAGAGCAGGTTACCTGCGTACTTGGGATCGATCTGGCCCGCGTCCACCAGCCACAGCAGAGTGTCACGCGCGGTCTCATCGAACGGCCGGGCCACGATGCCGAGTTCATCGGTGGTGCGTGAGGTATCGAACCGGGTGTCCCGCTTGGCCAGCTCGAGCGTCTCGACGTCCGCGGGGAAATGGACGTGGTCGGGCAGGACCTTGTTCAGCAACTCGGCGAGCTGCGTGAACGGTTTTGCCACGATGCCGGGCGCATTGACGTGTGGCATCCACCGGCCGGTGAGCTCGTGCAGGGTGCCGTTCATGAGTTCGCCGTTGAGGTGGTGACCGGGCACCACGTAGCGCCGCGGGCCGCGGCCCGGCACCATGCAGGCAGCGACCACATCGGCGGCGTCTCGGACGTCGACATAATGTGCACCGCCGTTCGGCCACACGGGAATTCGTCTCTTGGCCATCCAGGTGAACAGCTCAGCCTGGGTGCCCAGGTATGGATCATGCGGGCCGAACACCCCGCCCGGGTAGACCGATACCACCGGCTCACCGGCATCCTGGAAGGCACGAATCTGTTGCTCCGACAATCGTTTCGACTTGGCGTAGGGCAAGTCCACGTCTCCCAGCGGTAGGTCGGGACCGCCGCCACCGCGACACGTCAAGGCAACCGTGGAGGAGATATGGACGATCGGATCAAGGCCGCGCGCCACCGCCCCACCCACGACCAACTCCGTGGCGCGCAGGTTCGTCCGGGTGATCTCGGCTGCCCGGCGAGCGTCGAGACTGAATACCGCGGCCGCGTGCACAACAGCGTCACACCCGTCGAGCGCGGCAGCCACGACATCCGCGTCCAGTACGTCCCCGACGATTAGATCGGCTACCGAAATATGGAGCGGGGCAAGCGACTTCGGGACCTGCTCAGCGCGCCGAACCAGCAACCGCACGTCGTGCCCGTCCCGAACCAGTGCCGCGACGATGTGCGCACCGACAAAACCCGTCCCCCCGGTCACCAAAATCTTCATGCCTGTCCTTTCCGGGAGCAGCTAACTGTCGGCGTGGCGACAGCAAACACACCGCAGGACAAACCTTAGCGTCGATCGGGAGTCCTCCACCGGGGAATGGCACCGGGTCGGTCAAGGCGGTTCCAACGGCGAGAGACCGCCCTTCGGGCTGACGATCCTCAGGTCGGAGCCTGCCTCGGATGACCACTTCGCACAGCTAGTTGACCATCCGTCACCTGTGGCGAGTGGCGTGATCGTTCCTGACCTCGACGGAAAGTCGTCGATGCCCCGTCGCGAAGGTCGGGATAACGGATGATGGCAACGACGAGTCCGATGCGCGCCCAATTCCCCGTGCCCGGTGGCAACCGTCCGCCAGGCCGGGCTCGATACGCCTCGAAAGGAAACTGAATGTATGCGATAACGTTCAACGGTTTTGGCGACCCCGAAGTCATGGAGTGGGCTCAGGTGACCGATCTGCCCGCACCTGGCCCCGGGCAGGTGGCCATCGACGTGGTGGCTGCCGGCGTGAACCGGGCCGATGTGATGCAGCGGATGGGCTTCTACCCGCCGCCGCCCGGTAGCAGTGACACCCCAGGCCTTGAGGTATCCGGATACATCGCCGAAGTCGGTGCCGGAGTGCAGGATTGGATGCCGGGCGATGCGGTCTGTGCGCTGCTGGCCGGCGGTGGCTACGCCGAGCGGGTCAACGTGGCAGCCACCCAGGTGCTGCCGGTGCCGCAAGGCGTCAGCGTCACCGCCGCGGCGGCGCTACCCGAGACCGCCGCGACCGTGTGGTCGAACGTGGTGATGACGGGAGGCTTGCAACGAGGACAGACCCTGCTGATTCATGGCGGTGGCAGTGGAATCGGCACGCATGCAATACAAGTGGGCCGCGCATTGGGCGCCAACGTGGCGGTGACCGCGGGCACCCAGGACAAGCTGGATGCCTGCCGCGAACTCGGCGCACAGACGTTGATCAACTACCGGAACCAGGATTTCCCCGCGGTGGTCAACGCTGAGTACTCCGGCGCCAACGTCATTCTCGACATCATGGGCGGCAGCTACCTGGCCAAAAACGTGGAAGCCCTTGCCGAGAACGGCCATCTGACCATCATCGGTCTGCAGGGTGGGGCCACCGCGGAACTGAATCTCGGTGCGCTGCTGTTCAAACGGGGGTCGGTGCACGCGACCAACCTGCGGCGCCGGCCCGAGCAGGGTCCTGGCTCCAAGGCTGAGATCATCACCGAACTGCGAACGCGGCTGTGGCCGTTGATCGCTGAGGGGGCCGTCGCACCCGTCGTAGCCGCTGAAGTCCCGATCACCGATGCAGCCGAGGCGCATCGGCTGCTCGACTCCGCCAAGACGGTCGGCAAGGTGCTGCTGACCATCCGTGAGCCCTGAGTTTGTCCCGTCGGGCCGAGAGGCTACCGACCATGGTCCAGCAGTGACCGCGACTGCAGGGCCAGCCACAGCTGGGCGATGTCGGAGGTGTCGGCGAGCCGGGCCCCGGTGAGTTCTTCGACTTTGTGGATGCGGTACAGCACGGTCTGCCGGTGCACGTTCATGGCTTCGGCAGTGCGTTGCCAGGACCGTTGATTGGCCAGGAACGCCTCCAACGTTTCGACCAACCCGGTCCGGTGCTGCGCGTCATGCTCGATCAGCGGACCCAACCACCGCTCCACCATCGCCTGGGCGTCCTCGATTCCGCCCAGGCCCACCCACGGCGTCGCGGTGCCGTAGCGCACCACGGCATCGCCGGTGCGCTGCGCGGTACCCAGCGCCCACGTCGCCTCTCGAGCCGCGTCGGCGCAGCGGTTGACCGTCTGCATCGCCCGACTGACACCGACTCTGGCACTCGACCCGAGCGCACCCACGATGGCATCGACCGCGTCGTCGGTACTCGGGACCACCGCGTGCGCCACTCCCGACCGAAACGCCGTCACGTGTGGAATCCGTCTGCGCCACAACGCAACATGAAGGTCCCGAAGCCGACGGTCGTCGGCGCAGGCCGCCGAGACGAAGGCCGAGCTCGCCGGATCCAATCCGAAGGAGAGCAGCTGCCGGCGGCCGCCCCGCCGGTCGATGCTGCCGTCGAGTAACTGTGCGGTGAGCTCCGCACCCGAACGGCGCGTGTGCTCGAGGGCAAGGTGGGTCTGGGACAGCTCGAGAGCCACCACCGTCGCGGCATGTTGCATCAGCACGCCGTCGAGCGCCACGTTGCCCTCCCGGATGACGGCCAGCACTGCGTTGTCGTGGGTCGGCACTTCCCCGACCAATACCTCCACCCCGCTGGGAGTCAAGACTGACCGTGCACCCGCGACCAGGGTCCCCTGGGATGCGGTCAGGATGGTGGCCTTCACCTCGTCCGGTGGATGCGGACCGTCGGGGTGATACGCCTCAGCAGTGACGCGATCGCAGACGAACACCGGGCACCGGAGTTCTTTGGCAATGGCATCCGCGGAGCGGGATCGCGCCACGTCCCCCGCGGTGGTGCGGCGGAGCGCATCGTAAATCCGCGCGGTGCGCATCAGCCGCTGCGACTGCTCGAGCAGCGTGGCCTCGGCGACGGCGCGGGAGATCGCCACGAACGGCATCGGATAACGAATCCAGAGCACTGGCAGTCCGAGACGTTCACTGGCCCGGTTGAACCGCTGGGTGAGGCGCGGGCAGTACATCTGCTCACCGATCGCCAGCCCGCTGGCGCCGATCCGGTGCAACTCTTCGAGCAGCTGCTCCTGCTCGGCAGCCTCCGCCGGAAACGACATCCCGTTGGTCATCAGCAGTTCCCCGGCGCTGACCCACTGCCACGGTTCGGGCAGATCCGAAGTGTGGGTCCAGGTCACCTGCCGGTCGAGACCCGCCTTGCCGGAATACAAACGCAGCTGCAGATGCGGCATATCCAACAGTTCACGCACCGTGATACTCACAGCACAACGTTATCGACTCGGCGGCTGCGCGGGAAGCGCCAACTCCGGCGTCCGGTTATGGCGTCACCAGAACCGCGGCCGGCTGCCCACGCCGCGCCAGCGCCGTCATGGTGAAGTAGTACAGCGGAGAGACCACGACGAGGCCGATGATGAACGAAATATCGGTATTGCCAAGTAGTTTGGCCATCGGTCCGGTGTAGGACGTGCCGATGATCATGAACGGCAGTTGCACTCCGATGCCGATCAGGTAGCAGATGACCGCGGCCCAGTTGACCCGGCCGTAGCGGCCCCCATCGGCCGCGAAGAAGTCCTCGACGACGTAGTCGCCGTGCCGCACCAGGTAGAAGTCGACGAGATTCACTGCGGTCCAAGGGACTAGCGAACCCAGCAACAGGACCAGCAGGTTGTTGTACTTGGCGACGAAGTCGTCGCCGGCCGCCAGCGCGACGGCAATCGCCAAAGTGCACAGGCAGCCGGCGATGATCGCGCGTTCGCGGGCCCGAGCGCTGAACTTCGGGAAGAAGGTCTGCAAGATCGTGATGGTGCACAGCGTGCCGCAGTACAGGTTCATCGCGTTGGTCGCCGCGACACCGATGCTGAACACCGCAACCACCAGCACACTGATTCCGGCGGTGGCCTTGGTCAATGCGATCGCCGGGTCGTTGTCCAGCGCCAGCAGGCCGATACCCGCGCCGAGCAACATCGGCAGGATCGATCCGATGGTGGTGCCCCAGTAGCTCATCCAGAACGCCGGCTTGGCGCCGGTCGCCTTGGGCAGGTACCGCGAATAGTCCGAAACGTAAGGGGCATAAGCGATCTGCCAGACCGCCGAGGCAGCGAAGGTACCCAGGAACCCGGCCGCGCTGGCCCCACCGCTGTGCAAGAAGTTACTCGGCACCGGGTGCACGATGAACGCCCAGACAAACGCCAGCGCCAGCGTGATACCCGAGGCCCAGGTCATGATGCGCGCATAGGCATGGATCAGGTTGTAGCCCCAGATGGTTGCCGAGATGCTGACCGCCGCCAGGATGAGGATGCCGCCCTTGTTGCCGAGGAACGGCAGCACCGAGGCCAGTGATTCACCACCGAACACCAGGATCGAGATGAAGAACCCGGTGTACATACACACCACCACGGCCACGATGAGCACCGCACCCAGTGACCCGAATTGGCCTTTGGTCTGGACCATCTGGGGCACGCCAAGGGTCGGCCCCTGGGCCGAGTGCAGGGCCATGAAGATGGCACCGAACAGGTTGCCCAACACTATCGCCAGTGCGGCCGACCATGCGGGTTGGCCAAACACCGTGGTCGCGAGCGCGCCGGTGACGATGGCCAGGATCATGATGTTGGTACCGAACCAGATGGTGAACATGTCCCGGTTCTTGCCGTGGCGTTGATGCTCCGGCACCGGCTGGATGGTGTTCTCTTCGATGGACGACGTGGATTCGGTTGACCGTGTGCGGGTTTGACTCATGATCTGGTCTTTCTTGATCAGCGGATGGTGAAGCCGCGGTCGACGACGTGCTCGAGCATGTCGATGTAGGTGTCCGTGTCATCGCGTGCCGCGCGCGGCGCGGCATCGTAGGGCAGCGCGGCTTTGACTGCTGGGCTGAGGAAGTACGCGCCCGCCGTGAGGACGGTCAAGGCTTCGAACTGGTCGGGATGTTCCGCGGACAGATTGTCCAGTGCGGCTTCGGGGTCCGCGCCTGCGCTGGCGTCCAGCGCAGCGGCGAGGGCGGCGACGAGGTCGGGCCGGTAGCCCAGCACCTGGTCGAGCAGGGCGCCCGCAACGTCCGCGGCGGTGGCCGACGGCATGGTGTCGCTGGCGGGGATGAGAGTTTCGGCCAGTACGGTCAACACTTGGCGCTGTTCGGGATTGAGCATGGGGTCCTCAGAAGGCCGTCGGGATGCTGGAGCGGGTTTCGGCCAGATGCCGCATGGACCGCAGTGCGACGGCCATGATGGTGGCGGTGGGATTCATCCCGGTCGAGGTGACCATGACACTGCCGTCGATGATGAACAGGTTCGGGATGTCATGCGTCCGGCACCATTCGTCGACCACGGAGGTGGCCGGGTCGGTGCCCATCTTGGTGGTGCCCAGCAGGTGCCAGGCGCTGTGCCGAACCACCGGAATCGGGTGCACCTCAACGGCTCCGGCGGCCTCGTGCGCCTCGACGGCCCGCGCCACGTTGAAGTCGAGCATCCGCCGGCAGTTCTCGCCGATGGTGTAGTGGATCTTGGCCGCGGGGATCCCGTCGGAGTCGGTGACATTGGGATCCAGCGTCACGGTGTTGGATTCGTCGGGCAGGTCTTCGGTGGTGATACCCCACTCGGTGTAGCGACCGAAGGTTCGCTGCAGCCGCGGGTGGAAGTTCGCGCCGAAGCCGTCGCGCCAGTTGTCGCCGGGCTCCCAAAGGGTCTGCGCCAGCGGGCCGCCCGTCGGCATCAGGTTCCACTTCGCGCCGCGGACGAATCCGCGGTCGGTGTCGGTCTCATAGAACTGCAGCGACTGCAACGCTTGGCCGGCCGGCCCCAGCCAGGTCTCCAGGTCTTCGTCGTACGCGCCGTAGACCGAGGCGTAGGGGTGAGTCATGAGCCGCTTGCCGACCAGGCCCGAGGAGTTGGCCAGGCCATCCGGAAAGAGCGAGTGGGCGGAGTTCAGCAAGAGGCGAGGCGTGCCGATTCCATTGGCCGCCAACACTGTTACCCGGGCCGCCTGGTGCTGCAGCGTGCCTTTGCGGTCGATGTACTCGGCGCCGGTCACCAGACCGAGGTCGTTCATAGTCAATCGGCTGACGCGGGCGCCGGTGACCAGCTGCACCCCGAGCTTGATCGCGTCGCGCCAGTGGGTGATGTCGGTGCTGGCCTTAGCGCCGACAGGACAGCCGGATTCGCAAGCGCCGTAACGCATGCAGCCTTCCTGGTTCTTGTACTTGCGGGATGCGATGGCGTTCGGAGCCGGCCACCAGTGCCAGCCCAGCTTGTCCATTCCTTTGGCGGCGACCAGCCCGTACTTACCGATCGGCAGCGGCGGCAGCGGGAAGGTGTGCGGGTCGGGATAGGCCGGGTCGCCTTCCAGGCCGGAGGCACCGATGTGGTGGGTCACCTCGTCGTAGAACGGGCGCAGGTCGTCGTAGCCGAATGGCCAGTCTTCGGCGACCCCATCGAGGGTCCTGACGCGAAAGTCCGATGGCATGGCGCGCACCCAATGTCCGGAGAACATGATGGTGCTGCCGCCGACACCATTGAACATCAACGGCTCGACCGGACTCTCGGTGCTGTCGATCGGATAGTCGGCTTGGTTCTGCCGCACATTGGGGCTGGCGTTCCACTGCTTGAGCCGAGTGAGCTCCCACTCCGGCTTGCCGGCCGTGAAATCGTCCGGGCGGTTCCAGTCCCCCTGCTCGAGGCAGACCACCTTGAGCCCTTGGCGGGCCAGCTCCAGTGCCGCCACTCCACCGGAGGCACCGGCCCCGATGATCAAGACGTCAGGTTCATCCTCGATGGTTTCTGTGTTCACCAGTCGCACTCCAAGTCAGGTCACTGCTGTGCGATCAATGATGCGTGCGTCACACTCGCCGCGCGACAGCGAATGCGCACAAGCCCCAGACCTCGCCTTGTGCATTCGCACAAGGCGAAGAAACTGTCCTCCGACCGTGCACCGAGCCGCCATCCGCACCGCCTCATCCAGATGCGTTGCGCAGCCGCCGGGCCGCGATCGCGACAGCCAGCGTCGCCAATTGACCCGGTTCCTCGATGTCCACGTCGAGCAGGCGGGCGATCTGGCCCAGCCGGTAGTACAGAGACTGACGACGAATATGCAGGTGCTTGGCGGCCTCAGCCTTGTTGCCTGCGCAGGCGATCAGCACCTCCAGGGTGCGGATCAGTTGTCCCCCCTTGGCGGCGTCGTCCCGCTCCACCGCACCGACCTGGTCGTCGATGAACGCCCGCATCGACGGCGCATCACCGTAGCGAGACAGCAATCGTTCCAGCGCCAGCGCCTGCACCCCGAGCACCGGCCCGGCTGCCCCGATGTCCTGCCCGAGCCGGAGCGTCTCGCGCGCCTCTGTCATCGCCCTGGGCAGCATGTCGATCTCCTTGACAGCACGACTGACTGTGGCACACAACCGATTTCGCGACTGTCGCTCGATCCGGGCGGCGTCCTGCACGGCTGCGGCCAGATCAGCTTGCGGCTCGGTCGCCGGGACCGCGAGCACGCCGCACAGCAGACCGTCGACCAGTCCGAAGATGCCGTGCCCCACGCGGCTCATCAAGGTGTCGGCGACCATCGCGACCGATTCGACCCGCTGTGGGTCGATCGCCACGCATACGTAGCGCTGTCCCGACGTCGCGATGCCCGCGGCCCGCAGCCGGGTTTCGAGCACCCCATGATCGCTCGCCAGATTGGCCGCCAGCTGATCGAGCACCAGCTGCTGCGCCCGCAGCATGCCTGCGATACCCGTCTGCTCCCGCATCAGGCACAGGCCCAGAACGGTGGGCGCCCGTTCCAGCACCGCGGCGCAAAGCAATTCGGGTGCACCCGAGGGATCGACCGACAGCCGGCCCCACGCCGTGCCGTCGACCATGACTGGCACCTCCGAACGGAGGCCACCCGTGCCCTCAGCGGAACCGGATTCGACCATTACCCGTCCGGCGTAGTCGCTGAGCCGCGCCGACGTGCCGAGCATCGCCGCGACCTGGGCGATCAGCTCGTGCAGCGTCGCGCCGCGGGCCAGCGCCTCGGACAAGGCACGTGACGTCTCGTCGGCGTACCGCAAGCGCGACACCGACTGGTCGATGAGCTCGCTGTTGACTGCCTCCGCGACCTCGGTGAACCGGAGCGTCGGAGCCAGCTCGACCACCGGGAACCCGAGCGGCTGTGCCTCGTCAACCATTTCCGGGGGCACCTGGGCGAACGTCCGACCGACTTCGAAGAACAGTCCGGCGACGCCCCGCTCGGCCAATCGGCGAACGTACAACCGGCGCCCGGTCTCGTCGATGCCGACGAGACCGACACCGTTGGTCAGCAGCACCTCGTCGCCGCGCAGCAGGCCAGCGATGTCATACAGATCAGTGGAGTGCACCCATCGCACGGCGTGATCCAGTCGGTCCAGGCCACTGAGCACTCTCGGGTTCGCCGAACGCAGCGACACGTGGGACAACACGTCGGCGACGGTCAAAGGCATACGACAGTATGGCCCATAGGGCGGA
>JARLGS010000480.1 GCA_031292695.1 Mycobacterium sp.
GCGGGCCGCCGTCACCTACCGCGTCGAGGTCGGGGTCTGCCTGGCCAGCGGCGACCCGGTCGGCGACCCACGGGCCTGGCCGGCGGCCATCGACGCGTGGCTCGTCCTGTCTCAGACCTACGGCTGGGCGCCCGGGGTGATGGGCGCCAGCTCGGCCGGCGCCGCGGCCTACCGAGACGGCGGCCTGAACGCGCTGCAACTCGGAGACGAAGCGATCCTGTATCCGGAGAACTTCCGGCTGTCCGGACCGGACATGCGCGCGGTCCGCCAGGCCGTCACCCGCGCCCGCAGGGCCGGCCTGACCGTCCGGATGCGCCGACACCGGGACCTCACCCCCGCCGAGATGGCGGAGGTGATCACCCACACCGACGCCTGGCGCGACACCGAGACCGAACGCGGTTTCTCCATGGCGCTGGGCCGCCTCGGCGACGCCGCCGACGGAGACTGCCTGCTGGTCGAGGCGGTGCGGCAGGACGACCAGGTGGTGGCGATGCTCTCCCTGGTGCCGTGGGGCAACAACGGGGTGTCGCTGGACCTGATGCGCCGCTCCCCGGCTTCACCGAACGGCACCATCGAGCTGATGGTCAGCGAATTGTGCCAGCGCGCGGAAGAGATTGGCGTCACCCGGGTTTCGCTGAACTTCGCGATGTTCCGCTCGGCGTTCGAACAGGGGTCACAACTTGGCGCCGGCCCGGTCCTGCGGCTGTGGCGCGCACTGCTGATCTTCTTCTCCCGCTGGTGGCAGCTGGAGACCCTGTACCGCTCCAACATGAAGTACCAGCCCGAGTGGGTGCCGCGGTACGCCTGCTACGAGGATGCCCGGCTGATCCCCCGAGTCGGCGTCGCCTCGGTGATTGCCGAGGGCTTCCTGGTGCTGCCGTTCTCGAAACGCGATGAGCAGCCCCATACCGGTCATCACACCGCCGCCCCGAAGAACCTGGTCGAATCCGGCCGACTGCACCACGACGGCAGCGCTCCCGACGTCAGTGACCTGGCCGCAGGCGCAGTCGAAACGGCAGATGCGCGCCGCCTGCCCGAGCAGGTGCGGGTCCGGATGGCGAAACTGCGGGCGTTGCAGGACAACGGCATTGACACCTACCCTGTCGGCCAACCGCCCAGCCACACCGTCGCCGAAGCCCTGCAGTGCACCGCGGGCAGCGTCGTCTGTGTCGCCGGCCGGGTCATGCGGCTTCGCGACTACGGCGGCGTGCTGTTCGCACAGCTGCGCGACTGGTCCGGCGAAGTTCAACTGCTGCTGGACAATTCGCTCCTCACCGAGGGCACCGTCATCGACTTCACCGCGGCGATCGACCTGGGCGATCTGATCGAGGTGTCCGGTGTCATGGGTGCCAGCCGCAACGGCACGGTATCGGTCATGACACACAGCTGGCGGATGACCGGCAAGTGCCTGCGTCCACTGCCCGACAAATGGAAGGGTTTGACCGACCCCGAGGCCCGCGTTCGCACGCGGTATCTCGACCTGGCCATCAACCAGGAGTCCCGAGAGCTGATCACCGCCCGCAGCCGGGTGCTGCACTCCATCCGGGAAACGTTGATGGGCAAGGGCTTCCTCGAGGTCGAAACCCCGATCCTGCAACAGATCCACGGTGGCGCGAACGCTCGACCGTTCGAGACCCACATCAACGCCTATGACCTGGATCTGTACCTACGCATCGCGCCAGAGCTGTACCTCAAGCGGCTGTGCGTCGGCGGCGTGGAGCGGGTCTTCGAACTCGGCCGGGCCTTCCGAAACGAAGGCGTGGATTTCAGTCACAATCCGGAGTTCACCCTGCTCGAGGCCTACCAGGCGCACGCGGACTACAACGTTTGGATCGACGGCTGCCGGGAGATCATCCAGAACGCCGCGGCGGCAGCCAACGGCGCCCAGGTGGTGATGCGTCCGGGCGCGGACGGCGTACTGATGCCGGTCGACATCTCTGGCGAGTGGCCGGTCAAGACGGTGCACGACGCGGTGTCTGAGGCGCTCGGCGAGCGGGTGACGCCGGAGACCGAGGTGGCAACCCTGCGCAAGCTGTGTGAGGCCGCGAAGATCCCGTATCTGACGCATTGGGATGCGGGGGCGATCGTGCTGGAGCTGTACGAGCACCTGGTCGAGGACCGCACCGAGGCGCCGACCTTCTACAAGGACTTCCCCACCTCGGTGTCGCCGCTCACCCGCCCCCACCGCAGCATCCCGGGCGTGGCCGAACGGTGGGACCTGGTGGCCTGGGGCGTCGAGCTCGGCACGGCGTACAGCGAACTGACCGATCCGATGGAACAACGCCGCCGGCTCGAGGAGCAGTCGCTGCTGGCTGCCGGTGGCGATCACGAGGCCATGGAGCTGGATGAAGACTTCCTGCAGGCCATGGAGTACGCCATGCCGCCGACCGGAGGTCTCGGCATGGGCGTCGACCGAGTGGTCATGTTGATCACCGGACGCAGTATCCGCGAGACCCTGCCGTTCCCGCTGGCAAAGCCGAAGTAGCCACCGGCGGCCGCCCGCCGGCAACGGTCAGTAGTCGGCTTCGACAGCCAGGATCTCGGCCAGGAAGGCATCCGGGCCCGGAGCCGCGAGCCGGGCGCGGGCGAAGCGGCGAATGCGTTCGCGGACCGTCTCGGACTCGCCGCCGTCAGCACCCACGATCACCGTCGTGCCGATCCAATCATGTGCCCACGCTTGGGTTTCCGTGACCGGCTCCGGGCCGGCCAGCGTCAGCACGGCGCGTCCGTCGGCGCCCAGCGCGCCGTGGCCGGCGATCTCGCCCGAGGACAGCCGCACCGGCACCCCGTCCGCCGGGCCGATGGTTGCCACGCTGATGTCGGCGACAGCCGCACCGTCCCGCATCAATACGGCCCAGTCCACAGTTCGTTCCGCGGCGTCGAATATCTGCGGTGGCACTGCGGTCCAGGCCACCGTTGCGACACCGCTCGCGATCGCCCCACCCCCATCGGTGCCAGACCGACCCGCGGCCAACGCATAATCATCACGGCGAGTCGCAACATATTGGGGGACAACAATTTCTGACCAGTCTCCCAGACCGACATCCTCGGCAAGCGGTACGCAACTGCGAATCAGTTCGATCGCCCGTGGGTCGCCACCACCGCCCGTCGCCAGTGTCTGACGATGCGGCGCCAACAGGCCGGCGATGTCCGAATCCAGGGTGTCGTGGGCGAAGTAGTCGTCCAGCGCTGCGGTGCACAATGCCACCTCGACGTCGAGCAACGCCGCATCGAGGGCGCCGATGCCGTCGCGCGCGCTCACCGGCCACCAGCGCCGCAGCCAGTGCCCCACAGCCAGACGCCGGAGTGCCGCAAGGGGTTCGGACAGTGGCACCACGTCGACAAGGTCCGCCGGGCGCCCGGCATGGGCTGCAGAATCCGCTACTGCGGCGACCACCGCTACGTGCCCCGCCTCCCCCACCAGCCGCCACAACCAGTCGGCAGCCGCCAGATCGGTGAAGGTGATCCGGACCGCTTGCAGGGGCTCATCGACGGTCCAGGCCAGTACCGCGCCGCCGACCTCGAGCACCGCCACCGCGGGCGGTTCGTCCACCTCGGTGCCCAGTACCCACAGCCCGGAGTCTGCCGTCAGTTTCACCCCGCCGCCTCCAGTTCCAGCATTGCTTTGATGCGCTGGCGGTGGTCCAGACTCACCGATCGGGCGACACCGTCGAGCAGCGCGCGGACGTCGTCGGCGTCGGCGCACGACTCCTGCCAGACGTCACGACCGTGCAGTCGGGCCCACAACCGCGACACATACGGGCGCACGAAGGCCGCCAGATCATCGACCACCTGTTGCTGCCGGGGATGCGCCGGGCCACCGCCGGTCAGGTATCGCCGGGCATGCAGCACGTAGGCCTCCTTACGGAGCCGGGCCTGAATCTGTCCGGCCAGGTGGTAGCGCGGCCGGCAGGCAGGTTCCAACGGCGCGAGATCCACCCCGATCTCGATACCGGCTACCAAAGCGGCCTGGTTGCCCTCGGCCAACAGCCCCCACGGGGAGGCTGACCGGTCCACCTCTTCTGCGCACAGTGTCGGCACATCGGGCAGCTCATCGCGATCGAGCGCACGGCGCAGGGTTGCCCGCACGCGGTCCACCACGCTGCGGTCGAGCGGACGTTCGACGGGGCGAGCGCCGGCCACGGTCGGCTGCGATTGCGGCGCCGCAGCACTCAGCCCGATCTGGGCGACCGACCAAGGGGCGTCGGTGAATTCGTCTCGCATCCGGGCCCCGAGGTTGTACGGCGTGGCATCGGCGATCAGGGCGGACCAGGTCCGCTGCCGCGCCGCCTGGGCGTTGTGCCCGGCGGACGGACCCAGCACCGTGACCAGCCCGGTCAGGAACGGCTCGGCCGGTTCATCGCCGGCCCGGACGTCGCGCCAACTGGCGTCCAGCTGGCGCGACAGCGTGTCCAGCACCGCGGGTTCGGCCAGGTATTCGTGCAGCCGCTCCACCGCGGTGCGATCGCGGTCGCCGTGGACATCGCGCAGCGCTGCGACTACGGTTCCGGAATCATCTTGTCCCGGTGCGCCTCTGGTAGCAGCAAGTTCGAAACACACTGGGAAGTAGAGCTCTTGGGCGTTGCCGGTGGTGATCCGGTCCCGACGGCGCTGCGCCTTGAGCAGAGCGAACCATAGCGCCGCGGCACGCAGTTGCACTGAACGATCGATGATGGTCCGGCGCATAGCAGCCCCGACTTCGGCCGTGACCACCGGCGCCGAATACTCCGGGTTGGCGCGCAACCGCAGCACCAACGGATCGATGATGCGTTTGACCGCGCGGGTCAGCGGGCCACCGTCGGTACTGCTGAGCAGTTCCAGACCGGGGCCGATCTCCCGCCAGGCCGCGTCGATGACAGCGCGACGCGGGTGCAGCGCGGTGTCGGTCACCGGCCGCACCGACTGTGGCCCGGTTGTCATCGGCCAAGAATAGGCGGTCGCCGACCCGGCCATGATCAGCGCGCGCCATCGACTGCAAAAGTCACCAGAGCCGCCCAGTACACCGGACTCAGCGCTGGGCCGCCGGCGCGCCAGCGATCCAGGCAGGCACGCTGCCACTCGTTGACCGCGCGGGCCGGGGCTGCGCCCGCGTGCGCGGCGTCCACCGCAATCACTGCGTCCGACATGGGATCGAGGTCCGGCCCATCCGTTGCGGTAGCGACGCTCCGGTACCCGGCGCTGGTCGGCAGCGACCACAGCGTCGCCGTGACGACCTGTGCCCCACCGAGAATCATCGCCGCGACCAGTCCGGTGGCTTCGTCGAACCGGTAGTCGGCGCCCGACGCGCAGGCCAGCAGCGCGACCCGGGGCGGGACGGGCAACTCCATCACCATGATGTCGGCAGCGGTCAACGGTTCGGGTTCGGCGAGATGCAGGGCCGCCCGCTCGGCCTGTCCGCTCCGGTCCGGTGCGGCGCTGGCATGGCCGACGTACAACAGCCGCCCCGGCTGCCGGGCCAGCAGGTCTGCCAGCCAGTGCCGGTCGGCGTCGGCGCGGCGGAACAGCTCTACCGTGGTGCGGACCGACGGCAGCGCGGCATGGCCGGCGAAGTGCCGCGCCAGCGCGATGTCCGCCGAAGGCCGGCCGAGGACAGAGCCCAGCGCCGAATCGGGCCGTTGTCCCGGCACTTTCGGATCCAGGATCAACACCGGGGGCCCATCGCAGGAATCCGGTTGCCGCCGTGGCGCATTCACGATGTTCGCCGGCGCCGCGAGCAGGACGTCGGCTAGGTCGAACAGGCGCTGGCCCGCTGCACCGGCGAGATCGGGCGAGGCCAGCAGCCCCCACGGCACCCGGCTCAGGCGGGCGCTCGGTGAGACGAAGAGCACCGGTCGTTCCGGCTCGTCGGCGTAGTGCCGTAGCAGGTCCCACGCGGATTCCGGCAGCAGTGTGCCCAGCAGCCGCGCGAGTTATAAATCGCGCTCCGGCGTCCCAAAGGGACCGGTCGCCCGTGACCGGGCCGGGGCGGGGGTAAGGTGTTACCCCGGTAGCGGTTCCGGCGGCCCCTGCGCCAGGGCGGAGGTCAC
>JARLGS010000481.1 GCA_031292695.1 Mycobacterium sp.
CCGACCACCTTGTCGACGAACTCGAAACCGGCCCCCTCCGGCAACGGTTCGACGGAGATGTCGCACACGGCGAACTGCCCGTGCCCGCCGGACTGCTTGACGTGCCGCCCGTGCCCTTTTGCGTTGCCGCCGAACGTCTCCCGCAGCGGTACCCGCAACTCGACGGTGTCCACCGCGACACTGAAACGCCGGGACAGCGCATCGAGGACCACCGAGGTATGCGCTTCACCCATGCACCACAACACGATCTGGTGAGTGTGGGGGTTCTGTTCGACGCGCAGCGTCGGGTCCTCGGCAGCCAACCGGCCGAGGCCCACCGACAACTTGTCCTCGTCGGTCTTCGCATGCGGCGCGATGGCTATTGGCAGCAGCGGCGCCGGCATGGTCCATGGTTGGCATACCAGCGGTGACGCTTTGTCCGACAAGGTATCTCCGGTCTCGGCCCGGGTCAGCCGTCCGATCGCACAGATGTCCCCGGCGATCACCTCGGCCGCCGGTCGTTGCTTGCGGCCCAGTGGAAACGACAGTGCGCCGATCCGTTCGTCTTCGTCGTGATCGGCGTGCTCAGCGCATCCGGTGCTGGAATCGGCGAATGAATTGAAATGGCCCGACACGTGAACCGTCGTGTCGGGCCTGATGGTGCCGGAGAACACCCGGACCAGACTCACCTTGCCGACGTACGGGTCCGACGTCGTCTTCACCACCTCGGCCAGCAGCGGTGCCGCTGGGTCGCAGTCAGGCGCGGGCCGGGCCACGCCGGCCGGGGTGAACACATTGGGTGGCAGATGTTCTGGGGGAGCGGGGAATCCGCGGGCGATGACATCAAGCAGTTCGGCGGCTCCGGCGCCGGTGCCGCTGCACACCGGGATCACCGGGAAGAACGAGCCGCGGGCGATGGCCCGCTCCAGATCGGCGATCAGCACTGCGTTGTCGATGTGTTCGCCGCCGAGGTACCGCTCCATCAGCGACTCGTCCTCGGACTCCTCGATGATGCCCTCCATCAGGGCCGCTCGTTCGGCCGTGTGGTCCGCTGGCAAGTCGTCCGCGAGCAACGAGACCAACTCGGAGCCGATCGACAGATACAGCGGAATCACCTTGTCCCCGAATGATTCCTGCGCGGATTGCACGGCAGCGACACAATTGGCGCGGGCGTGGTCCAGCTTGGTCAGCACGACGGCGCGAGGCATCCGAACCTCTTCGCACTCCCGCCACAACGCCTTGGTGGCGGCATCCACCTGCTCATTGGCGGCGATGACGAACAGCGCGCAGTCCGCTGCGCGCAACCCGGCCCGCAACTCGCCGACGAAATCGGCGTACCCCGGGGTGTCGAGCAGATTGACCTTTACCGGCCCGTGCCGCAGTGAGGCGAGCGCCAACCCGACCGATCGTTGCTGCTCCACCTCCGCCGGCTCGTGATCGCAGACCGTAGTGCCGTCCAGCACCGAGCCGGTTCGCGAGAGCACGCCTGCCTGCAGCAGCAGCGCCTCGGCCAGCGTGGTCTTTCCGGCGCCAGATGGACCGACGAGAACCACATTTCGGATCGCGGCCGGACTGTCCGCGCTGGGCGCGGCGCCGGATGAGTTGTTCGTCTTGTCCGCCATGGCGTGTCCCTTCGACGACTCATGTCCACCATGCCCCTCTCGCGGCGGTGGGCACAAGGCTCAACGCACTTGCCGCACTCCTATCGCGGCTCAGGCGTGCCAGGAACTCCATTTGGTGATCGCCACCCGCACCACCGGGCCGTCCAGCGCCACGCGGTCGTACTGGGAGTACTTGGCGCGCAACAGCGAATAACCGATCGCCATCTCGTCACCGCCGGGATGCACCGTGGCAGTGCCGTCCGCGCGGGCCCACCACAGCTGGCCCCAGTCGTCGTCGTAGTGGTCGACCAGCAGGCTCACCCGCGGGTTGGCCGCGATGTTGTCCAGCCGGCGTAGGTGCTGCGTCGACTTCCGCTTGGCATCCACCGCGGTGTACAGCAGGTCGCCGGAGACGGCGAACACCACCGGAACGACGTGTGGCTGACCCTCGCCGGAGACGGTGGCCAGCACCGCGACCGGGGCTGAGGAGAACAGGACGGCGGGGTTGGTCATCGGATCCCTCAGTGCCGGCGTGGCGGAACGGGGCTGACGCTCATGGGCAGCCGGGTGACGTTGAGTTCGGGACCGCGGGCCGTCGGGGTCGCCGGGACGGTCGGGACGTGCTCGACCGGCGGCGCCGCGGCA
>JARLGS010000482.1 GCA_031292695.1 Mycobacterium sp.
AGCGGTGCGCCGGCCCCGGGTGGCGGCGGGGGACTGTTGAGGAACGTGTTGCCCTGCTGAGGCTGAGGAGTGTCCGGTGTGCCGGGGTTTTGTTGCGGCTGGCTGTTGGGCTGCCCGGGCATGTGCTCGTTGCCCTGGGGCGTCTGTGCGGTCTGCTGGCCGTGCTGGCTCTGGCTGGACTGCCCGGACTGCGACGACGAACCCTGCGACGACGAAGACGAGCTGTCGGCCGGCGGCTCGATGACCGGGATCGCGGGCAGGTTCAGCCGTTCATCCGGAATCGCGGGCGGGGCGACCGGCGATTGGCCGTTGATCATCAGCGGGCCCTTGGCGCTGTTGACCAGGGTGGACCAGCCGCCGTTGCCGAGTGACGAGCCGATGCTGCACGACACTTGGTGGCTGCCGGCCGACCAGCTGGGCAGGGAGATCGAGCTGTAGACCAGGGTGAGCGTGGTGGCCCGCAGCTGCATGGGCGCCAGGTAGGCGTCAGTGGCCTTGGTGCAGGAGTCCTTGATGTACGCCAGTTGATCGGGCTCGGCCGGCAGCGCGTCGTGGTACTTGTCGGCCAGGTTGACCGCGCCGGCGACCTCCATGGCGTGCGGCGCCGAGCAGTCGACCGGAATGTCGTTCGGCTGGTTGGTCGCGGGGTCGATACCCAGGCAGGTCCCGGCCGGCCACACCTTGGATTGGTCGACGTCCGCGACCTTGCCCTTGTAGGCCAGCTGCTGATTGTTGGGGCCGAGCAACTGCAGGCCGCACAGCATCCGGCGTTCGCCCTTGGTCTTCCAGGCCTTGTCGCCGGACCAGACCAGGCTGACGCTGAACTTGCCGTTCGGATCGAAACGGGGCCCGAGGTACTCCCGGGCCGCGTTCTGGCACTGCTCCTGGCTGATCTGCTTGATCCGCGAGTCTGACGGCGGAGCCGCGTCGGGGCCGTACTCGCTGCCCGGAACTGTCCGCATGTCCAGGGATTCGGCGATCTCGAAGCGGTGCTCGTCCTTGCAGTCGACGATCTTCACGGCGTCCGGGGTACGGTCCGGCCAGTTCAGGCAGTCTCCGGGCTTGGCGTGGTCGAACGTGTCGCTGACGCGTCCGGCGCCCGCTCGGCCGCTGTTGAATCCGAGTCCGGACGGGGTGTACGCCCCCTCGGGCAGCACGGTGAGCACACCGGCGACGAGCAGCCCGCCGATCGCGGTGAGCAGGAGTGCACGTTGAGTCGCGGTGGCATGCAACTGCCACCAGCGGGGCGTTTTCTGCGGCTCGTCCGGCTCGGTGCTGAGGTCCGGTTCGACCGCCGTGGGTGCGTCCAACATCGGTTCTATTGTGACAGCCGCAGCTGGAGCTGTGACAAGAGTTGCAGTTGTAACGTTATGTGGTTGTGTTCGGGCGTGGCTAGGCGCCGTGCCCCCGGTCTGTCTGCGCGAGAGTGGCCTCGACATGTCGTGACTGCAGCGACAAAAGTAGTGTGACGCCCGTGATCGACCTCAAGTTGTTGCGCGAAGATCCGGACCGGGTGCGAGCGTCCCAACGGGCCCGCGGCGAAGACCCCGGCCTCGTCGACGCGCTGCTGGCCGCCGACGCGGCCCGGCGCGCCGCCATCGCGCAGGCCGACACCGCGCGGGCCGCTCAGAAGGCGGCGAGCAAGCTCGTCGGTTCGGCCTCGCCGGAGGAGCGGCCCGCGCTGCTGGACAAAGCGAAGGAACTCTCCGCGGCGATCAAGGACATCGAGGCCAGGCAGGCCGAGATGGAGGCAGCGTTCACCGCCGCACACCTGGCGATCGGCAATGTCATCGTCGACGGCGTGCCCGCCGGCGGCGAGAGCGACTTCGAGGTGCTCGAGGTCGTCGGCCAGCCCCCTCAGATCGCAACCCCGCGCGACCACCTGGAACTGGGTGAGGCGCTGGGGCTACTGGACATGGAGCGCGGCGCCAAGGTGTCCGGTTCGCGGTTCTACTTCCTGACCGGCCGCGGTGCGCTGCTGCAGCTCGGCCTGCTGCAACTCGCCGTGCGACTGGCCACCGAAAACGGGTTCACCCTGATGATCCCGCCGGTGTTGGTGCGGCCAGAAGTGATGGCGGGCACCGGTTTCCTCGGTTCCCACTCGGACGAGATCTACCACCTCGAAGCCGACGACATGTACCTGGTCGGGACGTCGGAGGTCCCGCTGGCCGGCTACCACGCCGACGAAATCCTCGACCTTGGCGAGGGCCCGTTGCGGTATGCCGGGTGGTCGTCGTGCTTCCGCCGCGAAGCCGGCAGCTACGGCAAAGACACCCGCGGCATCATCCGGGTGCACCAGTTCGACAAGGTCGAGGCCTTCGTCTACTGCAAGCCTGAAGAGGCCGAGGCCGAACACCAGCGCTTGCTGGGCTGGCAGCGCCAGATGCTGGCCATGATCGACGTTCCGTACCGGGTGATCGATGTGGCCGCAGGCGATCTCGGCTCGTCAGCGGCCCGCAAGTATGACTGCGAGGCCTGGGTGCCGACCCAGCAGGCATACCGCGAACTGACCTCGACGTCGAACTGCACCACGTTCCAGGCCCGGCGCCTGTCCACCCGGTACCGCGATGAGAACGGCAAGCCGCAGACCGCGGCCACCCTCAACGGCACCCTGGCCACTACTCGCTGGCTCGTGGCGATTCTGGAGAACCACCAGCAGTCAGACGGCACCGTCCGGGTGCCCGACGCGCTGGTGCCCTACGTCGGCACCGCGGTGCTGGAGCCCAAGAAGTAACGCATGACTAGGGTGACAGCCATGATGGCTCTCGACCTGGACGATATGCGCGGCTGGTTCGGCTTCGGTGTGGCGGGCAACTTCGCCGGGCACCTCGAACAAGCCGGGGAGGCAGTCGATTTCGTCAACGTCCGGTCCGAAGGCGCGGCACCCAAAGGCATTTTTCCGTGGTACGCCCCGGGCAGCGAGACCTTCCTCGGCGGCTTCCCGCTGTCGTTCGACACCGTGCAGCTGCCGGCCAGCGACACGCCGCTGAACCTGCAGATCGAGCCGGAGGTGGCGCTGGCCTGCGAGGTTCAGTGGGCGGGCGACACCGTGACCGGCTTGACGCCGTTCGCGCTTGGCGCGTTCAACGACTGCTCGATCCGGCGGCCGAACGCACCGAAGATCAGCCACAAGAAGAACTGGGGTCCGGCCTCCAAAGGCGTGGCCGCCGAATTCTTCGAGATCGGCGATCTGAGCGACGACGGGCCGACGTCGACGCTGCGGCTGGCCAGTTTCCTGGACGACGGCAGCGGCGTGGCGCAGGCCTATGGCGTAGACAGTCCGGTGTTGGGCTACTCGTACTACGGGACTCAGTTGCTGGACTGGATCGTCGACCGGCTGGCCAACCAAAAGGGTTCTGCAGATACACCTTTGGAGGACGTCGGCGCGCTGATGGTGGCCAGCGGGCACCCGAAGCACCTGCTGGTGGGCATCGGGGCGACGCGATACACCGAACTCGGGGAGTCCACCTACCTCAAGCCCGGTGACCACGCGATCGTGCGGGTGTACGACACCGTGTCCGGCGACGTCTCGGAGCTGCGGCAGACGGTGCGGGCCGCGGGTTAGCTCGGATTACCGCCCGATCGGGGCGTAGCATTAATGCACGTCGGGGGCTTCGGCCGGAGGTGTGGATGATGTTCGACTCGACCCGCTCGCTCGTCGTCACGTCTGCGGCCGTTCTCGTGTTGAGCTTCAGCAGTGCCGTGGCCGCAGCCGATCCCCCCGCTCCAGGTACCCCGTGCGGCGCGGACAAGGTGATCACGTCCATCAACACCTGCGAGCCGCTCAACGCATCTTGCACTGGTTACGACGGGATGCTTATCGGCCGCGTCGCCGCGGACGGGCGGTGCGTGATTCCCGGGCTCGATGGCACCAGGTGGTAACGCGACTAGCCGAGATGGACGAAATGGTCGTGAACGAGCGGGCTGAAGCCGCCATTTGGTCAATCTGGACGGCCAGCTT
The DNA here is from genome assembly GCA_031292695.1 of Mycobacterium sp. Lineage (GTDB taxonomy): Bacteria > Actinomycetota > Actinomycetes > Mycobacteriales > Mycobacteriaceae > Mycobacterium. The sequence continues at coordinate 3,962 of JARLGS010000482.1, forward strand.
GTTCCTTTAGCAGCTCGTCGAGCGTTGCGATGAACTCCTTGGGGCGCAACGGGGTACAGGCCGGCGCGGGGGTGGTGCCGACCACGTCGAGGGTCACCAGGGTCGACTTGATGGGCCGCCAGATGTCCAGCGGCAGCCAACGACGTGGGTCGGGACCGCCCCAGATCAGGAACCGGTCGAAGAAGAAACCGAGCGGTTCGGACTTGTATCCGCGGACCAATCGCAGCGGGATGATCTTCGACGTGCCCGACGGAAAATGATAGCGGCGCAAGGTGATTGCCTGTCGATCCAGCAGGATCTGACCGTCGTCGTAGTGAGCGTCGCTCACCGCTTGGCGCTTCGTAACTCGTGGCCTCTGGAGGTCAGGCAGCGGCCGTTCTCCAGGTTCCACTGCCACCCGTGCAGGTTGCAGGTCAGGGTGTTGCCCTCGACCACGCCGAACTTCGACAGGTCGGCCTTCAGGTGCGGACAGCGGCGCTGAATTTCGAAGCCGGCCAACTCAATTGATGCAGAGGTGTCGTGGGCTTCGGCGAACCAGCCGTCGGCATAGGCGATGCGTTCGTCGGTCAGACATTTGAAGAAGGTGTACAGGTACTCGTTGTAGCCGCCGACTCGCCACGCTTCAAAGCGGGTCGACAGGAAGATGGTGTTCACCCAGTCCGGTTCGTCGTCCCGCAGCACCGTGCGCACCAGCTCCGGCGCGATGCCGAACCCATAGCGGAACTTCTCATCTGGAATCGATTCGCGAACAAGTCGTTTCGGGAAGTCGAGCACTACGGTCTCGGTGCCGATCCGCAGCTCGACCGGATACCCGATGCCGTCACAGATCTGGTCGCTCTGCGCCATGATCGGCTCGAATTTGGCACGCAACGGTTCCAGCAGCGACTCGCCGGAAGCGGGTGCCCACGAGGCTTTTTCGGCGGCCAGTATTGGTGCCATCCGCTGGGCATAGGCCTCGATGTAGTCCGCCTTGCCGGTGGTGAAGATGGCCTCGGTGTCGGCGTCGCTGACCGGATGGGTCAGCGAATTCAGTTCGGAGCCAGTGAAATCTGCGACCGTGCCGGGGATCATCAGTAGCCCGCGGTCGTGGCCGTGCCGGCGTAGCTGGTCCAGAAACACCACCTGGTCCGGGAAGATGTTCGCCGGGTCGCCGTGATCGTCGTTGAGCCAACGCAATTCGGGGTCCAGGAAGCATGGCGGGCCCGCCGACGGCACCACCCAGCTGGCCCCGACCTGCGCGATGTACTGGCGGCACCGGTCCATCTGCCGCTGCCGCTTCTGGATGCCGAACGCCTCCTTGGCCCGCGCCGGCATGTCGTAGACCATCGGGTACCAGATGGCCCCGGAGTACTGCAGCATGTGCACGTCGACGTGGCCGAACTCGGTGGCCAGCATGTCCAGATCGATCGGCCGGGCGTCGTTCATGTTGAACGCGACGGTCTCGCCGTCGGACACCACCAGGCCGGAGTCGCCGATGGGGCCGTCGGCGGGGGCCCGCAGCGCGATGATCATCACGTCCAGGTCGCCCTTCGGCCCGGTGACCCGGTGCTTGACGGAGTCAGTGGTCTCGAAGAACTTATGGAAGCCCAGTTGCTCCAGTTCGCGGCGCAGGTCCGGCACCGGATAGTCCGGCAGCAGCACTGTCGCGTCCTTGGTCACATGGGCGCGCAGGTGTTCCGGGTCGAAGTGGTCCTTGTGCAGGTGGCTGACGTACAGGTAGTCGCAGTCGCCGAGGGCGTCCCAGTCCAGCCGGCTGTTGTCCGGGAACGGAAACCAGGACGCGAAGTAGGCGGGGTTCACCCATGGGTCGCACAGAATGCTGCCCGCGGCGGTATCGATCCGGAATCCGGCGTGTCCAACGCTCGTGACCTGCACAAATGCCCCTTTTCGCGGTGGAGAGTTCGCCAGCGAGTCTAACCGGGATCCGGGGCATCCAGAGCCGGCGTCAATGGTCGGTGCGTTCGGCATCCCGGTTGCGATGGCCGGATCGGCCCAGCCGGTCGGCCGCACCCTCGGTGCCAATCAGGGCGTTCGGCGCGCAGGGGTCACCCCGTCGACCTTTCTACGCGCGGTACCAGCGGTCCGCACTAGGCTGACGGACGTGGAACCGGTATATGGCACCGCCATCAAGCTTGCTCGGACGGTGTGGCGGCTACAGGGTTTGAAGTTCACCGTCACCGGTGTGGAGAACCTGCCGGTCAGTGGTGGTGCAGTGGTCGCCATCAACCACACCAGCTACTTCGACTTCACCTTCGCCGGACTGCCCGCGGTCCTGCAGAAGCGTGGCCGCAAGGTGCGGTTCATGGCGAAGAAGGAAGTCTTCGACAACAAGTACGGCGGGTGGTTGATGCGCAAGATGCGGCATATCCCCGTGGATCGCGGCAGCGGTGCCGACTCGTATGCAGAGGCGGTCAAGCAGCTCAAGGCCGGTGAACTCGTCGGCGTCTACCCCGAGGCCACGATCAGCCGCAGCTTCGAGATCAAGGACTTCAAATCGGGTGCGGCCCGCATGGCGATCGAGGCGGAC
>JARLGS010000483.1 GCA_031292695.1 Mycobacterium sp.
ACCTGGCGCACCATCGTGCAGCGCACCCACGGCAACAACCCGACCGGCTTCATCCTGACCCGCCAAGGGGTACCCGTACTGGAGGGCACCGACGCCGACGGCGCCGCCCGCGGCGGTTACGTGCTCGGCGGCGGCAACCCGGCCGACGATGCCGACGTCATCATCATCGCCACCGGCTCCGAGGTACAGCTGGCTGTCGCTGCGCAGAAACTGTTGGCAGACAAGGACATCGTGGCTTACGTGGTGTCGATGCCGTGCCTGGAGTGGTTCGAGGCACAGCCGAAGGAGTACCGGGATTCGGTGCTGCCGCCGGACGTCTCGGCTCGAGTTGCAGTCGAGGCCGGTATCGCACAGCCTTGGCACAAGTTGGTCGGCGACACTGGCGAGATCGTCTCGATCGAGCACTACGGCGCGTCGGCCGATGACAAGACGCTGTTCCGCGAGTTCGGCTTCACGCCGGAAGCCGTGGTAGCCGCGGCCGAACGATCACTCGATAACTAACCCGTCGATATAGGAGCATTCAGATGACTCAGAACCCGAACCTCGCGGCGCTGAGTGCCGCAGGTGTGTCCGTGTGGCTCGACGACCTGTCGCGGGAGCGGCTGCAGTCGGGGAACCTCACCGAGCTGATCAATACCCGCAGTGTCGTGGGCGTCACCACGAACCCGTCGATCTTCCAGGCCGCCCTGACCTCGGGCACCGCCTACGACGAGCAGGTGCGTGAGCTGGCGTCGCGCGGCGCCGACGTGGACGCCACCATTCGCACCGTCACCACCGACGATGTGCGCAACGCCTGCGACGTGCTGGCCAAGGCCTACGAAGCCTCCGGCGGCGTCGACGGCCGGGTGTCCATCGAGGTCGATCCGCGGCTGGCGCACGACACGGACAAGACGATCCTGCAGGCCATCGAACTGTGGAAGATCGTCGACCGGCCGAACCTGTTGATCAAGATTCCGGCGACATTGGCCGGTCTGCCGGCGATCACCGCGGTGATCGCCGAGGGCATCTCGGTCAACGTGACGCTGATCTTCTCGGTGGAACGGCACCGCGCGGTCATGGACGCGTACCTGACGGGGCTGGAGAAGGCCCGTGAGGCCGGTCATGACTTGTCGAAAATCCATTCTGTCGCTTCGTTTTTCGTGTCCCGCGTGGACACCGAGATCGATGCGCGGCTGGAGCAGCTCGGCGGCTCCGCACTGGGCCTGCGGGGCAAGGCGGGCGTCGCCAACGCCCGGCTGGCCTACGCGGCGTACGAACAGGTCTTCGGTGGTCCGCAGTTCGCGACCCTCAAGGCTGCCGGTGCTCGTGTGCAGCGTCCGCTGTGGGCGTCGACCGGAGTGAAGAATCCGGATTACTCAGACACCCTGTACGTCACCGAACTGGTGGCCGCCAACACGGTGAACACCATGCCGGAGAAGACCATGGAGGCTGTTGCCGACCACGGTCAGGTCACCGGTGACACCATCACCGGAACTGCCGCCGCCGCTCAGGGTGTGTTCGATGAGCTGACGGCCGTCGGCATCGACCTGGTCGACGTCTTCAAGCTCCTCGAAGACGAGGGCGTGGAGAAATTCGAGAAGTCCTGGAGCGAGTTGCTCGAGGCAGTGCAGGGCCAACTCGACGCACTCAAATGAGCGACTGCAGCAGCAGGCCGGTGGACTGGGTGAACCCCCTGCGGGACAAGCGCGACAAACGCATGCCCCGCATCGCCGGTCCGTGTGCTGTGGTGATCTTCGGTGTCACCGGCGACCTGGCCCGCAAGAAGCTGATGCCGGCGATCTACGACCTGGCCAACCGGGGCCTGCTGCCGCCGACGTTCTCGCTGATCGGTTTTGCCCGGCGGGACTGGGCCGACGAGGACTTCGGCGAGGTCGTACACGACGCGGTCCGGCAGCACGCCCGCACGCCGTTCCGGCAGGAAGTGTGGGACCGGCTCGCCGAGGGCTTCCGGTTCGTGCAAGGCACCTTCGACGACGACGCCGCATTTGAGCGGCTGGCCGAGACACTGCGCAAGTTGGACGAGGAACGCGGCACCGGCGGCAATCACGCCTTCTACCTGTCGATTCCGCCGAATGCGTTCCCGCAGGTGTGTGAGCAGCTGTCCAAGTCGGGCCTGGCCAACAAACCCGACGGCTGCTGGAGCCGCGTGGTCATCGAAAAGCCGTTCGGCCATGACCTGGCCAGCGCGGAGGCGCTCAACGGCGTGGTCAACAGCGTGTTCCCGGAGTCGTCGGTGTTCCGCATCGACCACTACCTGGGCAAGGAGACCGTCCAGAACATCCTGGCGCTGCGGTTCGCCAACGAACTGTTCGAGCCCGTGTGGAACTCGCACTATGTCGACAGCGTGCAGATCACCATGGCCGAGGACATCGGACTCGGTGGGCGCGGCGGCTACTACGACGGTGTGGGAGCTGCGCGGGATGTCATCCAGAACCATCTGTTGCAGCTGCTGGCGCTGACGGCGCTGGAGGAGCCGGTGAGCTTCTCCCCTGCTGAGCTGCAGGCCGAGAAGATCAAGGTGCTTTCGGCAACCCGGCTGGCCGAGCCGCTGGACGAGACCACCTCCCGAGGTCAGTACGCGGCGGGTTGGCAGGGCGGCGAGAAGGTCGTCGGACTGTTGGATGAGGAAGGCTTTTCCAAAACCTCCACCACCGAGACCTTCGCGGCGATCACCGTGGAGGTGGACACCCGCCGCTGGGCCGGGGTGCCGTTCTACCTGCGCACCGGAAAACGGTTGGGCCGCAGGGTCACCGAGATCGCCCTGGTGTTCAAGCGGGCCCCGCACCTGCCGTTCGATGCCACCATGACCGATGAGCTCGGCCAGAACGCACTGGTGATCCGGGTGCAGCCCGATGAGGGCATCACGCTGCGGTTCGGGTCGAAGGTGCCTGGTCACATCATGGAGGTCCGCGACGTCAGCATGGACTTCTCCTATGGCTCGGCGTTCGCGGAGGACTCCCCCGAAGCGTATGAACGCCTGATCTTGGATGTCCTGCTGGGCGAGCCCTCGCTGTTCCCGGTCAATGCCGAGGTCGAATTGTCTTGGAAAATCCTGGATCCCGCATTGGAGTTCTGGGCCGCGGAGGACAAGGCCGGGGGTAAGCCCGAAGCTTACGAGTCGGGCACCTGGGGACCGGAGTCGGCGTTCGAGATGTTGCGGCGGTCGGGCCGCGAATGGAGGCGACCGTAGTGATTGTCGATCTGCCCGACACCAATACCGGTGCCATCAACAAGAAGATCGTCGCGCTGCGTGAGGAGGGTGGCGCCATCACCCTGGGCCGGGTGCTCACCCTGGTGGTCGCACCCGACACCGAGGCCATGCTGGAAGAGTCGATCGAAGCGGCCAACACGGCCAGTCGCGAGCACCCCTGCCGGGTTATCGTCGTCATTCCCGGCGACCGGCTGGCCACCGAGGCGAGGCTGGATGCCCAGCTTCGGGTCGGCCGCGACGCCGGCGCCAACGAGGTTGTGGTGCTCAGACTTTCGGGGCCACTCGCGGGCCATGCCAGCAGCGTCGTGACGCCGTTCCTGCTTCCCGACACCCCAGTGGTGACCTGGTGGCCGGACGTCGCGCCCGCCGTCCCGGCCGCCGACCCGCTGGGCAAGCTGGCAATTCGACGAATCACCGATGCCACCAACGGCACCGACCCCCTGGCCTGCATCAAAGGTCGACTCGCCGGCTACACCTCCGGGGATACCGACCTGGCTTGGAGTCGGGTCACCTATTGGCGCGCGCTGCTGGCTTCAGCGCTCGACCAGGCGCCGTTCGAACCGATCACCTCAGCTCTGGTCTCCGGCTTGAAAGACGAACCGGCACTGGACATCTTGGCCGGCTGGCTGGCCAGCTGCATCGACGGCCCGGTGACCCGCGCCGTCGGTGAGCTGAAGGTCGAGCTGGTACGGCCCAGCGAGACCATCACTCTGAGTCGGCCGCAGAAGGGCGTCACCGCCGAGCTCACTCGCACCGGCCGGCCTGATGCCCGGATTCCGTTGGCCCGCCGGGAAGCCCGCGACTGCCTCGCTGAAGAGATGCGCAGGCTGGACGCCGACGACATCTACCATCGCGCTCTGCAGGGCCTGGACAAGGTCATCTATGTCTGAACGGATCATCGAAAAGTACGCCGACGCCGAGGCTTTGGTGACGGCCACCGGAGACCGGCTGGTGCAGGCCATCAAGGCCGCCATCGACACCCGTGGCGTGGCATACATCGTGCTGACCGGCGGCGGCACCGGCATCAAACTGCTCAAGCACGTCGGCGGGCATCCGATCGAATGGTCCAAGGTCCACCTGTTCTGGGGCGACGATCGGTTCGTGCCGGCCGACGACGCTGACCGCAACGCGAAACAGGCCCGGGAAGCGTTGCTGGATTCGATCGATATCCCCGCGGGCAACGTGCACGCGATGGCCGCCAGTGACGGCGAGTTCGGCGACGCCATTGATGACGCCGCCGCCGCGTATGCGCGCGAGTTGGCTGCGGTAGCCGGAAACGGCTCGCCGACACCGGAATTCGACGTGCACCTGCTGGGCATGGGCGGCGAGGGCCACATCAATTCGCTGTTCCCACACACCGCTGCAGTACGGGAGGCAGAGCGCTACGTGGTGGCCGTCACCGACTCCCCCAAGCCGCCACCGCGGCGCATCACGCTGACACTGCCCGCAGTGCGGCGTTCCCGCCAGGTGTGGCTGGTCGTCGCGGGAGCCGAGAAGGCCGATGCGGTGGCGGCTGCTATCGGCGGCGCTGTTGCCGACGACATTCCCGCAGCCGGGGCGATCGGCACCGAGGCCACTGTGTGGCTGCTCGACCAGGCCTCCGCGGCGAAGCTGTAGCCATGGTCGACAAGGGAGACGGGCGCTCGCGACCGGTCGGCGGTCGCATCCGGACACTGACCCAGGCGGCATTGAACGCCGACGTCACGGTGTCACAGGTCGATGCACTGCTGGTCGATATCGAGGGCACGCTGGCGACCCTCAGCACGTTGACCGGCGACCTAGACACCACGATGTCCAGGTTCAACGAGACCATCACCAAGATCGACGAACTCGCGCCCCGGATTTTCGGGGTCGTCGACCGGATGGAATCGATCGTGAGCCGCGTCGAAGCCATCGTCGGTGTCGCCGAGACCATCCTGTCCCCGATAACGGTCACAGAGAACGCGGTGCGCGGCGCGTTCAACGCGCTGCGCAATCTGGCGCAATAGCCGCGCGCGTCAACATCACGTATGCCAGTTCAAAAAACTTTGGTCACTTTGTTTTCGCTGGTCACGGTAGATAACTAGGGTCACACATTCCGGCGGGGTTCGTGTCGGTGGGTCGAACTAGTGTTCGAGTATGACCAGCGATCCGGCCACCATCGAGCAGGCCTACGCCGACCTCGATGCGCTGCTCGCCCGGATCGCGGGGTTCGATTACACCGGGCTATCGGTGGCGGAACTACTGGCGTTGCAGTCCCGCCGCGAACGCGCCGCCTGCACGGCCGCGGCCGTCGATCACCGCATCCTGGCCGCCGCCCAAACCCAAACCACCGCCCAAGAGATCGGGGCGAAAAACTGGGTCGAGGTGCTGCGCATCCGGCTACGGATCAGCGGCCAGGAGGCCCGCCGCCGGGTCCGCGACGCAGAGAATCTGGGCCCGCGCACTGGACTGACCGGGCAGGTGTTGCCGCCGCTATGGGAAAACGCTGCCCGCGCCCAAGCCGACGGGGCCATCAACACCGAGCATGTGGAGGTGATGGGCCACTTCTTCGCCCACCTACCCACCTGGGTCGACCTCACGACCAAGGCCCAATGCGAACGGACCCTGATCACCAGCGCCCGGCACCAAACCCCCGAGGAACTGCGGACCGCCGCCAACGAGCTGCGCTACCTACTCGATCAGGACGGCCCCGAACCCGACGACACCGAACGCGCCCGCCAACGCGGCGTCACGGTCAGTAAACAACGCCCCGACGGCATGTCCGAACTACATGGGTCACTTGACCCGGAAGCCCGCGCCGTCCTGGACGCCGTGCTGGAGAAGCTGGCCGCGCCCGGAATGTGCAACCCCGCCGACCCCACCCCGTGCCTGTCCGGAACACCCAGTCAGGCCCAGATCGACGGCGACACCCGCACACCCGCCCAACGCAACCACGACGCCCTCACCGCCATGGGCCGGATCGTTCTCAGCTCCGGCGAGCTGGGTGAGCACAACGGCCTGCCCGTCTCCGTGGTGGTCACCACCACCCTGCAAGAACTGCAGCACGGCGCCGGCCTCGCCGTGACCCACACCGGCACCAAACTCCCCATCGGCGATGTGATCCGGATGGCCGCCCGCTCCTACTGCTACCTCGCGGTCTTCGATCACCACACCAATGTGCCTCTGTACCTGGGCCGCACCCGCCGCACCGCCACCACCGGCCAACGCCTGGCCCTGTTCGCCCGCGACCGCGGCTGCACCCGCCCGGGCTGCACCCAACCGGCCTCCCGCTGCCAGGCCCACCACGCGGTCTGCGACTGGCGCGACGGCGGACACACCGACATCACCGACCTCGCCCTGGCCTGCGGATCAGATAACCGCCTCGCCGACACCGGCGGCTGGAGCACCACCATGACCAACGGCCGCCCCCACTGGACCCCACCACCACTGCTCGACATCGGCCAACCCCGCACCAACGGCTACCACCACCCCACGCTGTACCCGACCGAACCCGACAGCGGGAACGACGATGGTGAAACAGACAGTCCC
>JARLGS010000484.1 GCA_031292695.1 Mycobacterium sp.
ATCGTATTTGACTAAGGCGGCGGGCCCGCCAGGAACACCCCGCCTCCGGTATTTTATTATATATGTGGCGGGCACACGTGGTGCGGCCCGGGGGTGTTCCCCTGACCGGGGACCCCCGCGGCTGGGTGCGGCTGCCGGGCGCGGCGTCAGATCACGAATCCGCCATCGATATTCCAGGTCACGCCCGTGACAAACCCCGCATCTGGATGGGCCAGATAGGCGACGGCGCTGGCCACGTCCTGCGGCTGTCCATAGCGGCCGACCGCGATCAGCGGGCGAAGCTCGTCGGCGAACGCGCCGACTTCGGGGTTCATATCGGTGGCGATCGGTCCCGGCTGGATGGTGTTGACCGTGATGCCCCGTGGGCCGAGCTCGCGCACCAGCCCACGGGTCAGTCCGGCAACGGCCGCCTTGGTCATGGCGTACACCGAGAACCCGTTGGTCGGCACCCGGTCGGCGTTGACGCTGCCGATGGTGATGATCCGGCCGCCGGCCCCCAGGTGTGGCACCGCGCGCTGAATCGCGGCGAACACCGCGCGCACGTTGACCGCCACCAATCTGTCGAACTCCTCGATTGGGAACGACTCGATCGGTGCGCCGTGGGCGACCCCGGCATTGTTGACCAAGTTGTCCAGCCCGCCGAGTCGTTCGACGGTTTCATCCACGGCCGCCGCGACGGCCAGCGCGTCGGTGCTGTCGGCCTTGATGGCAACCACCGTGGCGCCGGCCGCCCCGAGCTCGTCGACCAGTGCCTGTGCGGCGTTGGGCGAGGATTGGTAGGTGAACGCGACGGCTGCGCCATCGGCTACCAGCCTGCGCACGGTCGCGGCGCCGATGCCGCGGGAACCGCCGGTGACCAGTGCGCGCCGCCCAGCCAGTGCGGCGTTCGAAGTGGTGCTCATGAGCACTCCAAGTCCTGGAATGATTCTTTCGAACCGATCGGTTACTAAGTACGCTCAGGACAAGCGGCTACCGCGAGACTTCATTCCGGGCTGTGTCCCGGATCGCATAGGAGGGTCGATGGCGATCGGCAGGCCTCGCATGTTCGATCCGGAGCAGGTTCTCGACACCGCGATGCGGCTCTTTTGGGCACACGGCTACGACGGGGTGTCCATCAGCGATCTCACCAACGCGACGGGTATCAACCGCCGCAGCCTGTACGCCGAATACGGTTCCAAAGCGGACCTCTTCCGGGCCGCCGTGCAGCGATACCAGGCCGGCCCCGGTGGATACGCGGAACGCGCGCTGGCCCTGCCTACCGCGTGGGACACCGCCTATGCCACCGTGCACGGCGCCGTCGACGCCACTTCCGGGTCGGCAGGTCCGCGTGGATGTCTGTTGGTGCAGAGCGCGCTGGCCGCGGGTGAGGAAGCGACCGAGTTGCACGCTGAGCTGGCCCAGCTTCGCGAAGACGGGATCGACGCGCTGGCCGAACGGTTCAGGGTCGCCCAGCATGCGGGCGAACTTCCCGGAGCGGATCCGCAGCTGTTGGCGCGCTGGATCGGCGCGATCTGCCAAGGCCTCTCGGTACAGGCCAACAGTGGCGCCGACCGCGACGAACTGCACGCGGTGGCCGATCAGGCTCTGCGCGCCTGGCCGGTGGGGTCTCAGACCGCCGGCGTGCCCGGCGCGTCTTCTTGAACCGCGGCTTTCGCCGGCAGTGGAGCGGGACGGCGCCGGGATTGGCGCAGCCGCGCCTCCAACCGGGTGGCCAGCATGGACAGCGCGAAATTGAGACTGATCATCAAGGCCGCGATCACTATCAGCGCGGGGATGTAATTGCCATATGCCGCACCGATATTCGTGCCCTGACGGACCATCTCGACAAACGTGATCTGGTAACCGATCGCGGTGTCCTTGAGCACCACCACCATCTGCGACACCAACACCGGAAGCATCGACGTCACGGCCTGGGGGAGCAGGATCAACCGCAAGGCCTGACCGGGCCGCAGGCCCAGTGCGACGGCGGCCTCGCGTTGCCCGCGTGGCAGCGCGTACACACCGGCACGCACGATCTCCGCGATCACCGCGCCGTTGTACAGGGTCAGCCCGGTGATCACCCCGGCCAGCGCCAGCTGCCGCGACGGAAGTACGTCGTAGAGCGCGTACAGGAAATACGCGAACAACATCATGATCAGCACCGGGACGGCGCGGAAAAATTCGACCACCACAGAGCAGGTCCATCGCAACGCACGCGTGTCGGACAGCCGGCCCATGCCCAACGCCATGCCGAGCGCCAGTGCCAGCACGATCGACACCACGGCGGCCGTCAGCGTGCCCACTGCGCCCGGCAGCACGTACGTCGTCCACAGATTCGCCGTCAGGAACGGATGCCACTTCGCCTCGGTCAGTTGGCCTTTGGTCGAGAACTGCCACAGCACCCAGCCGCCCATCGCGATGATCACCGCGACGATGGCGACGGCCAAGGCCCGGTTGCGTCGCCGCGCCCGCGGCCCCGGGGCGTCGTAGAGGACGGAGGATTCGCTCATCGGGGCCCTCGGTTCTTCGCGCAGGCGCTCATCGGGCGTGGATTGTTCTTCGCGCAGGCGCTCATCACCGCACCACCGCGTATCGCCTACCCAACCAGCCGAACAACAGCCCCAACGGCAGCGTCAGCACCACGAAACCGGCCGCGAAGATCGAGCCCACCGCCAGCAGCGCAGCGGTGTTCTCGATCATCTCCTTCATCAACAGCGCGGCCTCGGCCACCCCGATTGCCGATGCGATCGTGGTGTTCTTCACCAGGGCGATCAGCACCGAACCCAGCGGGTTGATCACCGCGCGAAAAGCTTGCGGCAGCAGGATGATCCGCAGGTTCTGCCCGAAGCTGAGGCCTAGCGAGCGGGCGGCCTCGGCCTGGCCCAGTGGGACGGTGTTGATGCCCGAGCGCAACGTCTCACACACGAATGACGCGGTGTAGAGCGTCAACCCGAGCGCGGCGAGCCGAAAGTTGCTGTCCACCACGGCTGTCGGCGACCCCGGATTGACCAGGGTGATCCGCAGGGTGTTCCCGATCCCCAGTGAACAGAACAGGATGATCAGGGTCAGCGGCGTATTGCGGACGACGTTGACGTACGCGGTGCCCAGCCGGCGCAGCACCGGCACCGGTGACAATCGCATCGCGGCCAGCACCGTACCCAGGACCAGGGCTCCGGCGGCCGCGAGCAGGGTCAGGGCGATGGTCGTCCAGAACGCCGACAGAATCTTGCTGCCGTACGTGCCGAACAGATCGATGTGCTGTGCGCCACCGCTGCCGCCGACGTTGGTGTCCAGTGGTGGCGGCGGCGGCGCAGACAGGCCGGCGGGGCCCAGGTTGCGCGCGAACGCCGCCTGCCAGGCGCCGTCATGCTGCATCTTCACGATCGCGTCGTTGATCTTCTGCCGGAGGTCATTGTTTCCCTTGCGCAGGCCGATCCCGTACGGCTCCACCGAGAACGGCTTGCCGACCAGTTTGAACGCGCCAGGGGACTGTGCGGCATAGCCCGCCAGGATGACCTCGTCGGTGCTGAGCGCATCGATGGCTCCGGTCTTCACCGCGTCGAGGCAGGCCGAGTAGGTGTCGTACTGCTGCAGCTGCACGCCGGGGTATTTGTCTTTGATGCGTTGCGCCGGTGTCGATCCCGCCACCGAACACAGCTTCTTGTGATTCTGCAGCGAGTCGACACTGGTGATTTCGGTGTTGTCGGCACGCACCAGCAGGCTCTGACCAGTGACCAGATACGGCCCCGCGAACGCCACCTTCTGCTTGCGGGAGTCGGTGATCGAGTAGGTCGCCACGATGAAGTCCACCTGACCGTTCTGGATCAGATTCTCCCGTTGCGGCGACGGAGCTTCTTTCCACTCGATGTCGTCGGGCCGGTAACCGAGTTGCCCGGCAACATAAGTCGCGACATCGACGTCGAAGCCGGCCAGCGTCCCGTCGGGCTTCTTCATGGCCAGACCCGGCTGGTCGAACTTGGTGCCGATGGTGATCTTCTTGTCGTTGCCACCACATGCGGCCAGTGACACCAGTGCCACGATCAGCACGGTGACGGCGGCCAGCCGGCGGAGTGCGCGCGGCACCGTCAGGCGCTGAACTGCCCGTTCCACGGTCAGTGATCCAGGATCTTGCCCAGGAAGTCCCGGGCCCGGTTCGATTTCGGTGCGGTGAAGAACTCGTCGGGTGCGCCGTCTTCGACGATCGCGCCGTCGGCCATGAACACCACCCGGTTCGATGCCCGGCGGGCGAAGCCCATCTCGTGCGTCACCACCACCATGGTCATGCCCTCGGTGGCCAGCGAGGTCATCACCGACAGCACCTCGTTGACCATCTCGGGGTCGAGTGCGCTGGTCGGTTCGTCGAACAGCATGACCTTGGGCCCCATCGCCAGCGAGCGGGCGATCGCCACGCGCTGCTGCTGGCCGCCGGACAACTGCGACGGGTATTTGTCCGCCTGACTGGGCACCCCGACCCGCTCCAGCAGTTCGATCGCCCTCGTCCGCGCTTCTTCTTTGCCCTTTCCGCGGACCTTCATCGGCGCGAGGGTGACGTTCTCCAGAATCGTCTTGTGTGCGAAGAGGTTGAATGACTGGAACACCATGCCGACTTCGGAGCGCAGCGCGGCCAGCTGGCGGCCCTCGGCGGGCAGTGGCTCACCGTCGATGTGGATCGAGCCCGTGTCGATGGTCTCCAGCCGGTTGATGGTGCGGCACAGCGTCGACTTGCCCGACCCGGACGGTCCCAGCAGCACGACGACCTGACCGCGTGGGACTTCGAGATTGATGTCTTTGAGTACATGCAGTGCGCCGAAATGCTTGTTGACCCCACTGACCGAGATCATCGGGGTGGCAGGTGACGGCTCGCCGGTGACCATGCGCACAGACACTACCCAGGCAGGCATCAGCTCGTGGACCTCTGAGGGAAACCGCAGAATCCCCTGGGATCCCGCCGCGAAATTTGGTATGTACCGCGGCGCCCGTACCATTGGCACGTGATTTCGACAGCGACTCCGGACACTGGGACGGGAGCCGCGGGGGCTGGTTCCGGTGCCGGGGCTGGGCGCACCTATCAAGTCCGCACCTACGGGTGCCAGATGAACGTGCATGACTCCGAACGGCTGGCCGGCCTGCTGGAAGACGCCGGCTACCGGCGCGCCGAGGACGGCACCGACGCCGACGTGGTGGTCTTCAACACCTGCGCGGTCCGCGAGAACGCCGACAACAAGCTGTACGGCAACATCAGCCACCTGGCACCGCGCAAGCTGACCGATCCGGACATGCAGATTGCGGTCGGCGGCTGCCTCGCGCAGAAGGACCGCGACACGGTGCTGAGCAAGGCGCCGTGGGTCGACGTGGTGTTCGGCACGCACAACATCGGCTCGCTGCCGGTGCTGCTGGAACGCGCCCGGCACAACCGCGAAGCCCAGGTCGAGATCGTCGAAGCGCTGCAGGAATTCCCGTCGGCGCTGCCGGCGACGCGCGAATCCTCTTATGCGGCTTGGGTTTCCATCTCCGTCGGCTGCAACAACACCTGCACGTTCTGTATCGTGCCGTCGCTGCGCGGCAAGGAGGTCGACCGGCGTCCGGGGGACATCCTCGCCGAAGTCCGGTCCCTGGTGGACCAGGGCGTCCTGGAGGTCACCCTACTGGGCCAGAACGTCAACGCCTATGGCGTCTCGTTCGCTGCGGACGAGCGCTTGCGCGAAGATCCAGCGGCCTGGGACGACGTCGAGCGGGATCGCGGCGCGTTTGCCAAACTGCTGCGCGCGTGCGGTGACATCGACGGGCTGGAACGGGTTCGCTTCACCTCGCCGCACCCTGCCGAGTTCACCGACGACGTCATCGAGGCCATGGCGGCCACCCCGAACGTGTGCCCGACGCTGCACATGCCGCTGCAGTCGGGTTCGGACCGCATCCTCAAGGCGATGCGCCGGTCCTACCGGGCCGAGAAGTACCTCGGCATCATCGAGCGGGTCCGCGCCGCGATCCCGCATGCCGCCATCACCACCGACATCATCGTCGGATTCCCGGGGGAGACCGAAGAGGACTTCCAGGCCACTCTGGATGTCGTCGAACGCGCCCGCTTCTCCAGCGCCTTCACCTTCCAGTACTCCAAACGGCCCGGGACCCCGGCCGCCGAGCTGCCCGACCAACTGCCTAAAGAGGTTGTGTCGCAGCGCTATCAGCGGCTGATCGAGCTGCAGGAACGAATCTCCTGGGAGGAGAACCTGGCCCAGGTCGGCCGCGAGGTCGAGCTGCTGGTGGCCACCGGGGAGGGCCGCAAAGACGCCGAGACCGCGCGAATGTCCGGGCGGGCCCGCGACGGCCGGCTGGTGCATTTCACTCCGGGCGACGCCGACATCCGGCCCGGCGACATCG
Source organism: Mycobacterium sp. (assembly GCA_031292695.1). Lineage (GTDB taxonomy): Bacteria > Actinomycetota > Actinomycetes > Mycobacteriales > Mycobacteriaceae > Mycobacterium. The sequence goes on from JARLGS010000484.1 coordinate 6,358, forward strand.
TCACCACGACCGTCACCGGAGCCGCCCCGCATCACCTGATCGCCGATACGCCGATCGCCACCCATCGCCGCACCCGGGCGGGCGACGCGCACGCCGCCGGCCGCAAACCGACCACCGGCGTCGGGCTGGGCATGCCGCAGATCGGCGCGCCCACCGTCACGCCCGTAGAGCAGGGATGTTCACGATGACCGCGCCGACACCAGGCAGCAACGGCTCAAATGGCGACTTCGACGAGTTCAAGGGTGACATCGACGCCGCAGAACGGCGCATCGCCCGGGAGATCGACCCCGGTGCTCGCGCCATGGTCGTGGCGATCTGCGTGTTCGTGATCCTGCTGTCGTTCGTGCTGCCGCACACCGGCCACGTCAAGGGCTTCGACGTGCTGCTCGGTGACCAGACCGCGATCGACGCGAAGATCCTGATCCCGTCCCGGGTGTTCGTCTGGCTGATCCTGGTGTTCAGCATCGGTTTCTCGATGCTGGCGCTGCTGACCCGGCGCTGGGGGCTGGCCTGGATCGCACTGGCCGGGTCCGCCGTGTCCTGCTTCATCGGCATGCTCGCCATCTGGTCGCGCAACACCGTGGTGCACCCCTACCCGGGACCGGGCTTCGGGCTGTACCTCGCCTGGCTCGCTGTGATCCTGCTGACCTTCCACTGGGCGCGAGTGGTGTGGTCCCGCACGGCGGTACAGCTGGCCGCCGAGGCACAGCGTCGCGAGTCGGTCGCCGAGCAGCAAAAACGCGGGCTGCTCGACGGCCCCGACGAGGACTGAGCCGGCGGCTACTTCTTGATTGCCGCGGGCCGCGGCTATTTCTTGATTGCCGCTGCCGCGGCGTCGGCCCATTCCCGCCACTGCGCGGCACTGGCCCGCGCCTTCTCGGCATCCTTGGCCTTGCCCGCGGCTTCGGCCTTCTCCGCCTGACGTTCGAACTGCTCGGCGCGCTCGCGGAACTGGTCTGCACGGGCCTGTGCCTCAGGATCGGTCCAGCCGCTCTGCGCGGCGTCACGAATCTTCTTCTCGACGGCCCGCAGCCGGCGCTCCAACTCGGGGGTCCGATCCCGGGAAGCCTTGCCGACGGCGTCCCACTTGTCGCCGATGGCCCGGAACGCCGCGCGCGCCGCATCGACGTCATCGACCTCGATCCGTTCTGCCTCGACCAGCAACTGCTCCTTGGCGTCGGCATTCGCGTTGAACTCGGCGTCCTTCTCCGCGTTGACCGCATTGCGGGCGGCGAAGAAGGTGTCCTGCGCGGCCTTGAA
>JARLGS010000485.1 GCA_031292695.1 Mycobacterium sp.
CACCACCATCGGCACCGATTTCTTCCCGACCGCGGATGTCGGCATCATCAAGCTGCACTACCGCGCCCCCGCCGGCACCCGGCTGGAAGTCACCGAGCAGCGGGTGCTCGACGTGGAAAAGCGCATCCGCCAGATCATCCCGCCCGACGAGCTGCAGACGATCAACGACGTCGTCGGCGTGCCGTTCTCGTTCAACCTGGCCCTCATTCCCTCGGACAACGTCAGCAGCGGGGATGCGGAGATCCTGATCCAGCTTCGCCACGGGCACCGTCCCAGCGCCGAATACATCCGCGCCATGCGCGAGCAGCTGCCGGGAAGCTATCCGGGCTCGCTGTTCTACTTCCAGACCGCCGACGTGGTCAGCCAGGTGCTCAACTTCGGACTGTCGGCGCCGATCGACCTGCAGATCCGCGACGCCGACTTCACGCGCTCGTACGCGCTGGCGCAGCGCCTGTTGCAGGCGGTGCAGAAGATCCCGGGGGTGGCGGACGCGCATGTCGCGCAGATCCTCGACTACCCGGCGCTGGCCGTGGAGGTCGACCGCCTGCGCGCCGTCCAGCTCGGGCTCACCCAGAAGGACGTCTCCAACAACCTGCTGGTGTCGCTCTCGTCCTCGTCGCTGGTGGCGCCTTCGTACTTCCTCAACCCCGCCAACAGCGTGAACTATTTCGTGGCGGTGCGGATGCCGATGGAGAAGGTCCGCAACGTCTACGACATGATGGACCTCTCGGTCGGCCAGCCGGTGGTGCTGCCGACGCTATCGACGGCCGCCCAGCTCGCCGCCTTCCCGAACGCCCCGGTGACGCGGCTGTCCGACGTGGCCTCGGTCAGGCCGCGCAGCAGCTACGAATCGATCAGCCACTACGCCGTGCAGCGGGTGGTGGACGTCACCGCCAACGTCTCCGGGCGCGACCTCGGCGGAGTGACACGTGACATCCAGGCCGTGCTGGCCGACATCGGCAAGGGCCTGCCGGTCACCACCCATATCGACATCCGCGGCCAGCCGCAGGTGATGCAGACCTCGTTCACCAACCTGGCGCAGGGGCTGATCATCGCCGTGGTGCTGGTCTATGCGCTCCTGGTGGTGCTGTTCCAGTCCTGGGTCGACCCGTTCATCATCATGATGGCGCTGCCCGGGGCGCTCGTCGGCATCGTCTGGATGCTGGCGCTCAGCGGCACCACCATCAACGTCGAAAGCCTGATGGGCACCATCATGACGGTCGGCATCTCGGTGTCGAACTCGATCCTGGTGGTGAGCTTCGCCAACGATGTGCGGGCGCGCGATAGTGGCATTTCCCCGGTGGCGGCCGCGATCACGGCGGCCAGGACGCGGCTGCGGCCGATCCTGATGACGGCGCTGGC
>JARLGS010000486.1 GCA_031292695.1 Mycobacterium sp.
CCTGGTCGTCCTGCGCAGTGTCGAGGATACGCTTGAGCGTTCCGACGATGTGATTGACCGTCTTCGGCGAACGGGTGACCAGATTGGCAGCGGGCTTACGCTTCGGGTCGGGCGCTCCCCTGGTCACAAATGACCGCCGTTCGTGAGGAGCCAACAGAACCGCGCGGAAGGCCGTGACATCCGCCGTGGTGATGGAAGCGACTGGCTTGCTACCGAATACCGGCGCAATGTGGGTGCGATAGATCTTCTCGTAGCCCGAAATCGTACTGTCGTCGATGGTGCCGACCAGACTCTCCAAGTGCTGCTTGGCGTACTCCCCTAGAGGCCGATTTGCCTTTGCCTTGGCGCTAGACGGATCCACACCACGACCGCTCTCCAGCTGGTCCTCCACCTTGCGCAGGCGCGCCTTGGCCTTGCGCTCGGTCGGGAACGTCTCGGATGTCTGTCGGGTTTGGCCGGTAGGTGCACCAAACTCATCCCGCACGGGCTCGCGCCACCGAACCTGATAGCTGACTACGGGATTGCCCTTGGCGTCCACCTTGCCCGTGGTGCGCTTACGAACCGTCGCGGCCATGTCAGTTCGCCCCACCTTCCTGGTCGTCGTCAATCGGGCCAGGTATGTCTGCCATGCCTTCGCACGTCGGCTCTAGCCATTCGCCTTCCTGGTGGTCGTCCTCGGCGTTGGCCCTGCGGCCGTGTGGTTCGGTCATCACGCCACGCCCTCGCGCTCGAGAACACCGCGCACGGTGCTGTAACTCCATGTGTCACTTCGCGGTGCTGCGATGCCGTCGAAGTCCAAAGCCTTCGCGATGGCCTTGGTTCCCAAGCCGCGGCTGCGCAGCTGCACGATGCGACATATGGTGTCGCGGTCGATGGTGGACGGCTTGCCGAGCTGCTTGCCCGCCTGCCGCGCCTTGATGAGCCCTTGCTTGGTGCGCTTGGAGATGAGCTCCCTTTCCTCCTCGGCCACTAGAAGTCTGGCGTGCGCGATCAGTTGCGACACTGTGTCACTATCGGTTCCGTCAAGCCCAACGATGCGCCATCCCTCGGCCTTCGCGTCGGCGACCAGCTTTGCGCCGTCTGCCATGCTGCGGCTTGAGCGGTCAAGAGTGTTGACGACCAACACATTTGCGATCCCAGCCTGGATCGCGCCCACAGCAGCAATGCGTCCGTACAACCTTTCGGTCTTGCGTCCGCTCATCACGTCGATGTGCAGGCCGACCAGCTCCAGACCGTTGGACGCGCAGAACTGCTCGACCTGATCCCGTTGTGCCTCAAGACCATAACCATTCTCGGCCTGCCTGTTTGTCGAGACCCGTAGGTAGCCTATTGCTCTCGGTGCTTGGCACCCTGCGTTTGCTGTCCTCATGTTCTCTCCCTGGTGTCGGTTGTGGCGGGTGACGAGCGTCACTCACCTCACCCACTACTTATAGCCGACCCTTCTAGCTGCGCAGATAGGTCATTTCCGGTCATGGTCGGCGGTAACCCTTGTGCGGCGATTCGATGGCCTTCATCGCTCCGCTGGCCAGGTTCGCTTGGTTCGCCAGGCGTAGAGCGGCCTCGCCTGTGATGTGCCGCTCGCGTGGCTGAGGCACGCGCTCGCGGTCGCGTTCGCGCGGTTGAGGCTGTCGTGGCGACCCATCACCGAAAGACTCGGAGTCTTCTGACCATTTTGCCGAGTCCGATTCTGCGGGTGCGTAACCCAGGTCAACCATGGCGGGAGGGGCTGAGTCAAGGCCAGCTGAGTCGTACTCCGATGCAACACTCGATGACTCGCGAGGCGGTATGCCGCCGATGCTGTCAAACACCGTCTCGTAGGGCTTGGCGATGCCGATCTCCACTGTGGTCGTCGGCTGCATGCCAGCACGATCCAACGCGTCTCGGATGGCCCGTAGCTGCGTGTCAGGCGGTTTGGTGTCATCGAAGGCGAACTCAATCAGCTTGCTTACAAGTCGGTCTGACGCGTTCTGGACGCGCACCCGCGCCCGGTCGCGGACGTGCTTGGTAGCACCGCCATGGGTACGGCAGACCGTACTGCCGCGTATCGCGTACTTCCTGCAGCGCTCGCCGTTCTTCTTGTGTCCAACGCATTGGTTCTCGGGATGCGCGGACAACTCGGCATCGCGTCTAGGGGACGGCGGAGGCTTCTCCACCCACCCTGGCGGCCTGATGCGTTCAGCGTTCGATGCATCTACCTTCGCGGGAAGGTAGCCGCTCTCTACGATCTCCGCGTCGATAATCTCGCCCTCGTCATAAGCGGTCATGCTGCAGATCTCCTATCCACTAACTGCTCCATGGGGTCGTTGGCTGGTGCTCTCCTGCGTGTTTCGTATACCTGCGATACCTGCCTGCTCCCTAAAGGGTCGCAGGCATGGCAGGCATAGAAGGCAATCCGAAGGGATGGGCCGGAAACCATGCCTGACCTGGCACGACTATCCCTTCGGCGGAGTTCGCAGGGATACCGCAGGGATCGCAGGCATGGCCTATCCCTTCGACCGAAAATCGAAGGGATACAGGCGAACCGCTCGCGAGCACCGGTCACGTCCCCCCTCCGCCAAGGCTGCGAGGATCGACGGTTCCGCGTGAGTTCCAGACGGTTCGGCCGTTCGGGGTCTGAACGATGTAATCCTTGTCCACCGCCCGTTTGACGGCGCGGGCGTTTTCCTTGGACTCGGTTCCGCCGGAGTGCCACCCCAGCGCCGCGTACAGGTCGCCCACCTTCAACGGAGCATCGGACTCCCACACCGCCACCGCGACCTGACGGGCCTTCACGTCGGACTTGGCCTGAACCCGCGTTGTCCCGCTGTTGGTGCAGAACAGCGTGTTGGTGTCTGCCTCCCAGTTGATCTCAGTGCTCGGCAAGTCCACATCTCGGCCGATTGCGGACAGGTACCGCAGGTTGCTCGGGGCCTTCTCGCCGAGGTTTCCCGCGTGCGTATAGCTGAGCAGCACATCGGGATTACCCATCATGGCGCTGGTGCCACGACTGCGTTCGTTGGCGTGTCCGGTGTGATGCACCACCACCACCAGCTTCAGGCCAGCTTCCCGCGCGATGTGTTCAAGACGCAGCCACCACTTGTTGAACTCGGTGCTGCTGTTCTCGTCGTCCCGGTACAGCTTCGACAGCGGGTCGATGATCCACGCCTGGATGTCGTTGTCCTTGAGCCACTTCAGGGTCCACGCCACGACCGAGTCGTTGTTGAAGTCCAGCGAGAGATTTCCGCGCACCGACAGCGGGAAGCATTTCCCTAACGCCTCATCGGGCATACCCTGCTTGCGGTACCAGCCAAGCAACGTGTTCTGGCTGACCTCCATGTTCCAGTGCGCGATATTGCCGACGGACTTGACGCGGAATCGCCGGAGGAACGGGTCTCCGGTAGCCAACGATTGCACGAGGTTCGTGACCAGGGTGGTCTTGCCAATCTTGAACTGCGCGTTGACCTGACAAATCGCGCCGTCAGGAAACACGTCCTCCACCACGTACACCATTGCGGTGTCGACGTTCTGGAGCTGGTCCGCGAGACTGCCCTGTTCGGGCGGTGCGTTCCAGCCTGCTGCCTGACGACGACGGCGAGCCTCTTCTACCGTGTTTTGTCGCCGAACTTCCTTCTGAACGTCCGACTCGGAGGGTTGAGTGGGATCACCACCGCCCTCGGATGAGACAGCTGCGGTCCAATCGTCGCTCTGCCACGCCTCGTAAAGGTCGTCTTCGTCGGTATCGCGTACCTGGCCTACGGCGTAGGCCACCAGCCGGCAAAACTCATGTTCGTCGATCTGTTTGCCGCGATCCTGGTAAGCGTTCTCAGCGGCGGATCTGATGAGCTCCACTGCATTGTCCCACCCGAACCTGCGGCCCTTCGCCTCCCGCGCCGCCCAACACAGCGCGTCTCGGGTGGCGTTGCGGGTGCTCTCAGACTCCGGTGACTCGACGGTCTTCCCGATGATCCACAACACCGCTTCAGGCTGCGGGCCGCTGTCGTAAACCTGGCCGAACTCGGCAACCTCCGGGTCTGTGGCTTCAGCCCCTCCCGCCATGGTTGCTCTCGCCGGTAGACCGTCCAGGTAGCTCTGCGGCAGCAGCGGAATCGTGTCGACTGACGGCAGAATGCCGAACTTGCTTCGCTTCCCGTTCGGCAGGATCAGCCGGTACGGCTTGCCGATGTGATGCCAACTCGGCGGTGCCGCCATGTAGCGATGATGGTGATCAAGGAACTCCACGCCGCTATTGTGTGTCTCCTTCGGGTAGAAGCCGACCGGCACACGGTATAGACGGATGCCGGATACGCCGTCGCCCCGCGCGGTCACCCGATACGTGGGCGGCAGCGGGCCGAACTGCGCTTCCCAGTCCGCTAGTGTCTGCTCGCCGTTCTTGCCGTCGTAAGCGTCCACGTCGATGCCGAGCACGCCTTCGGGGAGACGCTCCGCCAGCGCCAGGATGCCCGGTGTACCCTCCCGGCGTAAGTTCGCGTCGGCCGCGAGGTCTTCCCAGAGGTCCGGTGCGGCGTCCGCGCCGTGGATACCGTGCAGGCCCTTGGCCCACGGAAGCTTGAATCGTCCACGGTCTTCTCTGCCGATGGGTATCGGGCCGGTCCAGCCATTGAGCCCATTGTCGTAGGCCTGTTGGAGCCAGTCTTCAACCGAAAGACTCTGGGCGACATCGTGATCGACGTCGGGTAACATGCGTGGCATTTCATCTCCGAACAGGTCTCCCGTTGTGTCCGCAAAACATTCGGGAGACCTGTTTCCTATTCAGTAGTGGACGGTGGCTCGCGCTGGTCAATCCAGTCGTGGTCAGGACCGATGTAGTCATCGTTGAAGCCCGCGCCGCTCGTGATGTGTTCCAGGCACGGCAGGCAGGTGATGAAAACGCAGATGTATTCGCCGCGTTTGACGGATAAAGTTTCAACGGGATAGACCGCGTTCATGCCCTCGACCCTGAGGCCACAATGCCGGTTGACTCGGGTGTGGCAGCGGAAATATCCGTTACCGGTCAGCAGGTCCTCTTCGACTTCCCCTAGCTGCTCAATGCTTCTGAGAGCTGTGATGAAAGCCGGGCTGCCTTCGTAGGTCATCGCGAACAGGGTGGCCTCTGCTTCTGGGCAGATGTAGTCGGTCACCAACCGATGCCCGGCCGCGTCCCACGCCTTGATGTGCTCTTTGACCACGTGTCCCGCTAGCCGTTGCAGTACAGGGTTGTTGTCATGTGGGAGTTCCAGACACAGAGCGTCGCTCATCTGCTCGGCCATGGCGGTGATTAGCTCTTCCTCCCAGGGCATCACCGGGGCTACGCCAGCGCGCGAGTAATCCTGGTTGAGGGTCTGCCAAAAATGGCGGTCGTACGGCTTGCCCTCGTTATCGTCGGTCACGTGGTCATTCCTCTCAATTCCGCTCCTGCCCAGCATCTGCCGGGCATTACAGCGCTTCGATCAGCGCGTCTAGTTGGCTCCGATGCCAATACACCTTCCGGCCCGCGCGCTTTGGCTCACCGAGCTTCTTGGTGCGCCGGTGATGGTGGTCGATTGTGGACCTGCTGGCGTCGTCCAGGCCCTTGCTGCGCAGATAGGCGGCAGCCTCGTTGTAGCCGTAGAACGTACGCGTGTCCAGTTGTATTACGCTGCGCGACATGGGGTTTCCTCTCTCGGAGAACCCTCCATCATACCCCGCGCCAGGCCGGATGTCGCTGGTTCGGGCCGCGAAAAACCTTGCCGCCCAGGGCGACTCGCGCCAGCCCCGCGCGGGGTAGGATCCGTTCCACGGGCATGGTCGTAGTCCTGTAAGTTCCCCGAGGTCACCTGGCCGAAGTCCCTAGTCGGGACGGGCGCAGTCAGCACCGCCGTTGCCTTGCGGGTCGCGCCCCTCAGTCCCCGTGGCCCGCAAGGTTCGACGGTCCCAACAGCGAACGGCCTACGGAGACTACAAATGACCATCACCACACATCCCCGATCCAATCCGATTGACTTGCAGTCGCTCTTGCGTCTGCCTCCCTATGGCGCCGAAGGCGGTTACCAGACCGAGGGCGACATCCTCGTCAACGTGACCGCTGACGGCGTAGACCTCAACGTGATTTGGGCCGAAGTCGCCGCCGTGGTCAAGGCCTGGAACGCCGAGCGGTCGGCCTTGACGAACCTGCTTACGTTTTCGACCACCAACACCGCCGACGCCATCCCCCAGAGTCGCAGTGCCGACAGCTTCGAGGAAGCCTCCGAGTTCGGTGAGCCGGAAGCCATGAAGCCGCCCAGCGATTACCACCTCATGGGGTACGACTTCCGGGACTACGACAAGGCCAGCCGCTGGACTCGCTTCTTCCTGCGAGACAGCACCGCCGAGCAGGTCCGCGCGGTCGCCAACTACGCGCTAGAGGCTGACAACCGACTGACCACCGGCACGATCCTGCAGCGGCTGTTCGATCCCACGATGGGTGAGAATAGCTTCGGCGCTTCGGTTTACGGCCTGTACAACGCCGACGCGATGCAGCCCCCGGCATATCTGGGGAGAGAGTTCGCTACGGCGCACCAGCACTACCTCGTATCCGAAAGTGCCGTAATCGACTCCGGTGACCTCGAATCCGCCGTTCGCAAGGTAACCGAGCACGGCTATGGCACCGACGCCAATTCGCGTCTGCTGACCCTGATGAACCCCGCGCAGGCAGAAGTGGTGTCAACGTTCAAGGCCGGTGTCGAGAACGCGGCGGGCGTCATCGCCAAACACGACTACATCCCCGGCGCGGGCGCCCCCGCCTACCTTCAGCCCGACAACATCGTCGGCCAGGTCGCGCCGGAGTCCTACAACGGCCTTCAGGTGCAAGGCTCGTATGGCAACACGTGGATCATCCAATCTGACTTCATCCCCGAGGACTACTTCGCCGTCGTCGCAACTTATGGCCCGAACTCACAGGACAACGTCATCGGGTTCCGCGAACACGTTCAGCCCCAGTACCGAGGATTTCCGAACCATTCCCGGGGCGGGCACCTACCCGATTTACGACGCGTTCTTCACGCGTGCCTTCGGTGTGGGCGTGCGTCGTCGTGGCCAGGCATGCGTAACGCAAATCAAGGCCAGTGGTTCCTATGACATTCCGGTGATCCCAAAGTGATCCCGCTTGACCCGAACGCCGATGTTGGTGCGTCCGAGTTCAGTTGGGGCGACGGTCTGACGCCGAGGGGTCTGGAGAATGCTCCACCGTCCGAGGGTGGCATGTACAAGGGCCAGTCGCCGAAAAGCGAGCCTCAGGTGAGTGTGTCGCGTCGGGTGTAGGACGTGCCTCGCGGAGGATCAGTCAGTCTCTAGATGCTGGAGCTGAACGTAGAAGTCTGTCTGCCTTTCCGTCACTGGCTCTATCTCGGTAACCACACTGATGAGCAGATTGCCTTTCGGCGGGAGCACTGACATCGCCTTTGCGGTCTCGTATATGACTTGCGGACTCAGTTGAAGCTTCTCTGCGAGTTGTCCACCGCTGACCGGGAAGGCCTCTTCGTACTCTTGCATCGCCTCAAGGATGGCCTGTTCGGTGTCTCGTTCGCTCATGGGTTCCAGGTTATGTCGTCTGCAAGGAGTGCTAGTTCAAGCCGTACCAGCACTATGGCTTGCTGCACCGCCGGGTCGTCGGAGTCCAAGACCTCGGTACGGATCGCTTCGCGCTCTATGTCGTCCACAGTGTCTTGGACGTGTCGAGTGCGGCTTTGGTTCCAGTCTGATGCAGCCGAGACGGGGAGCGCTGTGAAGTTGTCAAGGATCGAGAAAGCTAGTGCCAGTCGCGGAATCGAACCGCGATTCGGGCAGCACAAGGCCCGACGACCGTCCTGGCGTTCGTGGTTACAGTTCGGCGGGAAACTTCCGAATAAGCATCGGATTCGGCCCGCCTGGTTCCACCTGTCGACTCAGTGCTGCCGCCTGTATCAGGAATGCACCAAGACGTTCTGCGTCATACGCCGCCATGAAGAGGGTGTGCTGGGCTTCAGTCCCGACGTTGAGGACAACAGTGGGCTCCTGGTCGTCATTGAAGTCCAGGACGTCAACCTCAACACCAACGTCACGGGATTGGCCGCGAGACGAGAGACAGCTCGCGTCGATTCTGCGGTCATGGCCGTCTCCCCACAGGTAAACCGTGAGCTCGCTTGATGTGCCGCTAGACATCCCGCGCCACCTTCTTTGCGGCCTTCTTCAGAAGGTCAGCCAGCTGTTGCGCTTCGTCTCGTTCAAGAAGGACATTGACAAGCCGGGTTCCAGTTGTGCCGTTAATGCCTAGAAGCACGTGTTCGGCGTAGATGTTGGGGTGAAGGTCGCGCGGCCCGATGGGGAGGTGCCCGTGGTAGCCGCATACCCCCACAGACACGCTGAAGTAGTCGTCGTGGAACTCCCACGCAGGAGGATTCAACCGGTAGTACGAAAGCTCGGCTACATCAAGACGGTTGACACCAAGAGCCACGTCCTCGGGGTTCTCCCGCACTTTGGCCCACTCGTCATATGCGGCTTGATCTTCGTCCGCGGGTGGTGGTGTGACGTTGTCGATAGACACTGCTATCCCTTTCGGGGTCGAAACACGGCACTGTTCACCGGGTGGTGAAAGTGGACCGCGTTCTCGCCCGAGCCTCGCCTTGCAGTAAGCCGCGTCTCCGCCTGCCCTCCCTAGGGGACAGCCCGTACGCGCGCTCCCGGAGGGGCTTGACGTAACGCCGTGTCATTTACATCCCCCGCGCCCTCTGGGGGCTACACGTGAAATGCGGGCTCTGACAATGCCCTGGTGCCGAGTCACCGGCACGGATTGGAGAGTACATCCGGGACAGCCAGCTGTCATCCCTTCGACAGTGTCGGCCATTCAACTCGTCCCGCTTCGACTGACCACGTCCACACGGCGTCCACAAACTTCACTGACTAGCACGAACTGGACCGATGGTCGTTCGAGCGCCGGATAGACCTGCCCAACCGCTTCTGCCCTACTAGGCCTAGGTGATTAGAGCTTCTAATGGATCGCACGGGTGCGTTGCAGAGTCTGATATCGAATTCGACCGTCGGACTTTTAATCCGCAGGTCCCAGGTTCGAGCCCTGGTGGGGGCACCAGTAGGCCCAGCTGCGCGGCGCCTTGCGTCGCACTTCAGCCCAGCCCGTCGCGGTTGATAGGTTCTTGGTGAAATTCGCCACAGAACACGGAATCTCACGGTTCCGCGAACGACAGGAGCCGCTGACGTGACGAGCACCGACAACGAGGCGCAGCAGCTCGAATTCGTCAATTCAGCGATCGCCGCGACGGTCCCGGCAGCGCACGCCATGGGCGTCCGAGCCGTCGAGGTCCGCCGCGGGTTCGCCGCCACCACAGCCCCAATTTCAGGTAATGGCAACCACTTTGGCGTGATGTACGCCGGCGTGCTGTTCACGGTCGCGGAGGTGCTAGGCGGCCTCCTCGCCGTCGGCGCGTTCGACGCGTCCCAGTTCTATCCACTGGTCAAGGACATGTCCATCCAGTACAAGGCTCCGGCGAAATCCGATGTCCGGGCCGAAGCGGCGCTCAGCGACGACGACATCGCACGGGTCACGGCCGAAGCCGCGGAGCGCGGCAAGTCCGAATACCTCGTCGAAGCGGTGGTCACCGACGCCGACGGGACGGTCGTCGCGACCACCCGGGCAACCTGCCAGCTCCGCCGCCTCGGGAAATGAACTGCCGGCGGCCCGTCAGCCGTCGCAGCACTCATCCCCATCCGGCGCTCCGAGCGCCGGTGCACAGCACGCATCGCCCCGCCACGCACTGACGCCTTCCCTCACGGCAATGCCCGCAATGACCAGCGCGGCGATCGGATCGGCCCACGACCAGCCCAGCAGGCTGTTCAGCACCAGACCGACCAGCAGCACCGCCGACAGGTAGGTGCACAGCAACGTCTGTTTGGAATCGGCGACAGCGGACCGCGAACCGAGTTCCCGGCCGGCCCGGCGCTGCGCGTACGACAGCACCGGCATGACGACGAGGCTGACTGCAGCCAGCACGATCCCGACGGTCGAGTGCTCGGCTTCACTCGAGCCGAGCAGGGCGCGAGCCGCCTCGCCCGTGACATATATCGCCAGGCTGAAGAACGAGAATGCGATGACGCGCAGCGCCACCTTTTCCCGCGCCTCTGGGTTACGGCCCGCGAACTGCCAGGCCACCGCCGCCGCAGACGACACTTCGATCACCGAATCCAGCCCGAAGCCGAGCAACGCCGCAGACGACACCCGGGCACCTTCAGGCAGCGCCACTGCGGCCTCGATGACGTTGTAGGAGATGGTCGCCGCGACGAGCCACCGGATGCGCCGCGCGAGTTGCCCGCGACGGACTTCGCTCAGCGTCATTGACCGCACCCGCACGGCTTGCCGTCAGCAACGACGCAGACGCAGTCCGGATCGACGGCCAGCACCAGGCCCATGAGGTCGTCCAGGGCACGCCCGATGCGGCCGTCCGCGAGTTCGTATCGCATCCGCCGACCTTCGGGAACGGCCACGACCAATCCACAGCCACGCAGACACGTCAGGTGGTTGGACAGAATTTGCCGCGAGACCCCCAGTTGGTCGGCCAGGTCTGACGGATACCCGGGAGTCCGGCTCAGGCTCAACAGGATTCGCGTCCGGGTCGGGTCGGATAACGCATGACCGAAACGCGCCAGGGCGTCGGAGTGTTGGAGCGTGGCCATGCAGCAGACAGTACATCAGTTTATGTATTCAGAAAATGACGTACTATCCGCCCAGCCCACACCCGCCTGGTTGCCCGGCCATTGCCCCCGGCGTGACGCGCCCGGGCTCAGCCGACTTTCGGGCAGTAGAACTGCGGCTGGCCCCGATATTCGAGGGGCGGCAGGTTGCGCGCGGGCGTCTCCACCAACGGCGAATCGATGGGCAGCCGGCCGGACGCCCGGTCCATCGCCGACCGCTTGCGTGGATGCATCAGCCTGCGCTTGGGGCCATATTTCGAGACGAGCGTGATCACGTCGCACAGCCGGTCGTGCACCCATTGCTGACGGGCGGACCAGGAGTACCCCATCAGTTCACGCACCGGCGGGTCATAGAGGGCGACTGTCATGAAGGTCAGGAATCGCTGCATCACCTTCAGGTTCCGCACCCACAGCCAATCCGGAATCCATTGCAGTGAAGGGTGTTTGGGCATGGTCGACAGGTCCATGACCTCGCGTGCCGCGTAGTTGTTCTCCAACACGTTGTGGCACATGTGATCCCAGTACTCCTGGAAATCCTCCCAGCTCTTCGGCACGGGTCGCATGCTCATGCCGTACATGCGAAACCAAGTGACGTGTTCGTCGAAGAGCTGACGCTTGTCCGCCTCGGAGATCCCGCCGCCGAACTTCTCGGCGGCCAGCAAGGTGGACTTGAAGAACGTCGCGTGCGCCCAATAGAAGACATCCGGATTCAACGCGCTGTAGCGGCGCCCCTGATCGTCGACGCCCTTGATCCCGATGTGGTAATCGCGCACCTCAGCACCGGTCTTGGGTGCACGGTCACCGTCGAACACCACACCGCCGATCGGATAGATCGACCGCAGCAGCCGAGGGATCCGCTCCATGAAGAAGATGGAATGTTCCTCCACCGCCGCACCGAGCTGCGGATGCATGTTCTGCATAGAGCCCGCCCAGGTGCCCTGGAACAACCCCGTCCACTGGCCGAAGTATTTCCAGGTCAGTGAATCGGGCCCGAGCGGCACCGCGTCGTAGCCCCCGGGCGCGACGGGGCAACCGACCGCCACGGGCGCAGAATCGCTGGTCATTGGGCATGTGTCGGAAGTATCTTGTGTCACCGGCATTCTTTCCTGGATGTCAGCGGGTATCCTGACTACACGCGTTGTCAGCACTCAGCCTAGGAGTCACGTGCCTTCTGGTCAACGACAGGGCCGCTGGTCGGCCGTCCCCCTGCGGGACCGTCCAGCCCGGCGCCGCGAGGCGCTCATCGACGCCGGGATCGCCGCACTCGGCGACTCCGCCGGTCCTGCGGCCACCGTCCGGGCGGTATGCCGCACCGCCGGCCTGACCGAACGCTACTTCTACGAAAGCTTCACCGACCGCGACGATTTCGTCCGCGCGGTGTACGACGAGGTGTGCACCACGGCCATGGCCGCGCTGAACACCTCGGCGAGCCCACGCGAGGCAGTCGAGCGGTTCGTCACGATGATGGTCGATGACCCCACGCGGGGCCGGGTCCTGTTGATCGCCCCAGCCCTGGAACCGGTACTCACCCGATCCGGCGCCGACTGGATGCCGAGCTTCATCGACCTGTTGCAGCACAAGATGTTTCGCGACGGAGATCCAGCCCGGCGGGCATTGGAGGCCACCAGCCTGATCGGCGCGCTCACCGCGCTGTTCACCGGATACTTGGGCGGCAAGCTGCCGGCCACCCGGGAACAGTTCGTCGACTACTGCGTCGACATGCTGCTCAGCCGGGTCCCCTCACACCATCAAAACGCAGGAATTTCGACGTAACAGTTCAGATTCGCTAGACGGATATGCGTCACAGCAACTTGATGTCACTGTGCGACACAGATACTCTGACTGCTACCAACAGGTACAGATACATCGGGAGGCGCTATGACAGCCGACTACACCGACCTGCAGCTCCTACACGAGCTCGAGCCGGTCGTCGAAACGCTCATCGACCGCCACATGAAGATGCGCAAGGACTGGAACCCCCACGACTACATCCCGTGGAAAGAGGGCAAGAACTACTACGCCCTCGGCGGCCAGGACTGGGACCCGGATCAAGCCAAGCTCTCCGAGGTCGCCCAGACTGCCATGGTCCAGAACCTGCTGACCGAGGACAACCTGCCCTCCTACCACCGCGAGATCGCGATGAACATGGGCATGGACGGCGCCTGGGGCTACTGGGTGAACCGCTGGACCGCCGAGGAGAACCGGCACGGCATCGCCCTGCGCGACTACCTCGTCGTCACCCGCAACTGCGACCCGGTCGAACTGGAAGAACTGCGCGTCGAGCAGGTCACCCGCGGTTTCTCGCCCGGTCAGAACCAGCAGGGCGACCTGTTCGCCGACAAGCTGTTCGAGTCCGTC
Organism: Mycobacterium sp.; assembly: GCA_031292695.1. Classification (GTDB taxonomy): domain Bacteria; phylum Actinomycetota; class Actinomycetes; order Mycobacteriales; family Mycobacteriaceae; genus Mycobacterium. The sequence goes on from JARLGS010000486.1 coordinate 13,033, forward strand.
ATCTACGTGTCGTTCCAGGAGCTGGCTACCCGCGTCTCGCACCGCAACACCGGCAAGGCATGCAACGAACCGGTCGCCGACCAGCTGCTGCAGCGCATCTCGGGTGACGAGAACCTGCACATGATCTTCTACCGCGACATCTCCGCCGCCGGCCTGGACATCGCGCCCAACCAGGCGATGACTGCGGTGCACCGGGTGTTGCGCAATTTCCGGATGCCCGGGTACACGGTGCCCGACTTCCGCCGCAAGGCCGTCGTCATCGCCGTCGGTGGCGTCTACGACCCGCGCATCCACCTCGACGACGTGGTCATGCCGGTGCTGAAGAAGTGGCGCATCTTCGAGCGCGACGACTTCACCGGCGAGGGCGCGCGCCTGCGCGACGACCTGGGCCTGCTGATCGAGGAGCTCGAGGAAACCTGCGCGAAGTTCGAGGTGGCCAAGGAACGCCGCCTGGAGCGCGAGCGCAAGGTCGCCGAGAAGAAGGCGATGAAGAACCTTCTGGTGTCGTCATCAGCGTCTTAAGTCCACCGCGAGACGCGGCGCCTTCGGCCCGATCCCTTCGGATCGGGCCGATCTCGTTGCGCTCCCCGGTGGTGCTCGCCCCCATGGCGGGTGTGACGAATGTCGCCTTCCGTACGGTTTGCCGCGAGCAGGAGCTGGCCCGGGTGGGTACGGTGAGCGGCCTATATGTCTGCGAAATGGTCACCGCACGTGCGCTGGTCGAGCGGAACGCCGCCACCATGCACATGACGACGTTCGCGCCCGAGGAATCACCCCGCTCGCTGCAGCTCTACACCGTCGACCCGGCCACCACGTACGCTGCGGCCAAGATGATTGTCGACGAGAACATGGCCGACCACATCGACATGAATTTCGGCTGCCCGGTGCCCAAGGTCACCCGGCGCGGCGGCGGGTCGGCGCTGCCCTACAAGCGCAAGCTGTTCGGCCAGATCGTGTCGGCCGCGGTGCGCGCCACCGAGGGCACCGACATCCCGGTCACCGTGAAGTTCCGGGTCGGGATCGACGACGCCCACCACACTCACTTGGACGCCGGCCGGATCGCCGCGGACGAGGGCGCCGCCGCCGTCGCGCTGCACGCCCGTACCGCCGCGCAGCGCTACTCCGGCACCGCCGACTGGGACCAAATCGCCGCGCTGAAAGCCCACGTCACCGGCATCCCGGTGCTCGGCAACGGCGACATCTTCGACGCCGACGATGCGCTGCGCATGATGGCGGAGACCGGGTGCGACGGCGTGGTCATCGGGCGCGGCTGCCTGGGCCGGCCCTGGTTGTTCGCCGAGTTGTCGGCCGCCTTCAACGGCCAGCCCCGCCCCACGCCGCCGACCCTCGGCGAGATCGCGGACATCATCCGGCGCCACGGCCAGCTGCTGGCCGAACATTTCGGTGAGGACAAGGGCATGCGCGACATCCGCAAGCATGTCGCCTGGTACCTGCACGGCCTGCCCGCCGGCGCCGATCTGCGCCGGGCCCTGGCCCTGGTCAAGACCCTGGCCGAGTTGAATGAGCTGCTGACCCAACTGGATTCGGACGTCCCGTTCCCGGACTGCGCGGAAGGCCCGCGCGGCCGGCAGGGCTCACCCGGGTCGGTGGTGCTGCCCGAGGGCTGGTTGGACGATCCCGATGACTGCACTGTGCCGTTCGGCGCTGACATGGTCAACTCTGGCGGGTAAGCGTGAGCGACCATGACCGGACGGGCGGAGACGCCGCCTCCGGCGGTGTCGGAAAGACTGACTCTGCCGGCGACAACCCCTGGGTAACCCGAACCACGCGGGCCGCCGGGCCGGTCAGGGCACCGTGGGAGCGGGCCGCTCAACTGCCCGACGTGCCGGACGACGAGGCCACCGGCAGCCACGGCGGTGGTGGCGTCACGGTCGCCGACCTCATCGCCCGGCTTTCCGGTGGATCGGCCGGTTCGCCCGGTTCGTCCGCACCCAGCGGCACCGACGTGCCACCGGCGCCCATAGCCCCGCCTACGCCGGCAAGCCCGCAGAGGCCCGGGCCCGCCGCGCCGGCTCGCCCCGAACCGTATCCCGAGCGCCGACGTCCAGCCGCCGGTCCGCCGGCCCGCGCCGTGCGCCCGCTTCCCGAATCCGACCCAGTGACAGAGGTTTTCGACGCACCGCTGGTGTCACTGTCGGATCCTGTGGCGCTTCCCGAGCCGGATCAACTGCCCCGGCCGACCCACGCCGACGCTCCCCCGCCCGTCGCCGACCACCGCACCCGCCACATCGTCGGCGCAGTCGCCCGCGCCGCCACCGCACTGGCCGCGGTACTCGCGCTGTCATTGACCGGCGCCGCGTGGCAATGGCAGACGACCAAGAACCACAGCATGAACAGGGTTGCGGCGCTCGACCTCAACTCCCGCGACATCATCGACCCCAACGCCCAATTCGGCGACGAGAACTTCCTGATCGTCGGGGTGGACAGCCGCTACGGTGAGAACGCGGACATGGGCGCCGGCACCACCCAGGATGCTGGTGGCACCCGCTCGGACACCATCATGCTGGTGAACATCCCGGCGAGCCGCAAACGCGTGGTAGCCGTGTCATTCCCGCGCGATCTGGCGATCAAGCCGATCCAATGCGAGGCCTGGGACCCCAAGACCGGGGCCTACGGTCCGCTCTACGACGAAGACACCAAAAGCTATGGGCCCGACCAGGTCTACACCGAGACCAAGCTGAACTCGACCTACGCATTCGGTGGCCCGAAATGTTTGGTCAAGGAGATCCAGAAACTGTCGGGCCTCTCGATAAACCGTTTCATGGCAGTCGATTTCGCGGGCTTCTCCAAGTTGGTGGACGCCGTCGGCGGGGTCGAGGTGTGCAGCACCACCCCACTCGAGGATTACGAACTGGGTACGGTGCTGGACCACGCCGGCCGTCAGATCATCGACGGCCACACCGCGCTGCAGTATGTCCGGGCCCGCCAGGTGACCACCGAGGTCAACGGCGACTACGGGCGCATCAAACGCCAGCAGATGTTCCTGTCGTCGCTACTGCGATCGATGATCTCCAAGGACACGTTCTTCAACCTCGGCAAGCTCAACAACGTCGTCAACCTGTTCATCGACGACTCCACCGTCGACAACATCACCACCAAGGACCTGGTCCAACTCGGCCAGTCCATCCAGGGCGTGAGCGCCGGCAGAGTCACGTTCGTGACGGTGCCCACCGGCGTTACCGACTCGGAAGGCAACGAACCGCCGCGGGTCGACGACATGCGCGCCCTGTTCGACGCCATCATCAACGACGACCCGCTGCCCGAGGAACGCAACGCCGACAACACCCCGGTGCCGGCTACTCCTGCCGCGCCCGATGCCGCGATCGGCAATACGGACGGCGAGGTGATGAACACCGTCACCACCGATCCCGGCCAGGTCACGGTGCGCGTATCCAACTCGACCGGCCAGGACGGCCTGGCCGCCACCGCAGCCAAAGAGCTGGAGCAGCACGGTTTCACCGTCACCACGCCTGACGACTACCAAGGCCAGGTTCCGTCCACGACGGTGATGTTCTCGCCCGGCTACGAGCAGGCCGCAGCGACGGTGGCGTCGTCGTTCACCAATCCCCGCATCGAGCGCGTATCCGGCCTCGGCGACGTCGTCCGCGTGGTGCTCGGGTCCGATTTCACCGCTGCCTCGGCACCGGCCGCCAGTGGCAAGGCGGAACAGATCCGGGTGATCCGCGGCAGCCAGGCCGGCGAACCGACCAAACTCCCCGAAGATCTGTCCGTCACCAACGCCGCTGACACCACCTGTAAGTAACCGAGCAGTCGGCATTCACCGGCCGTTCATCACCAGATCGCGGCATGTCCGGCAGCCGGAAAGTAGGCTGGAGCCCATGCGTACCGCGTACCACGAGCAGCTTGAGAACCTGACCAGCCGTCTTGGCGAGATGTGCGGATTGGCCGGCGTTGCCATGGAACGTGCGACTCAGGCTTTGCTGCAGGCCGACCTGGTACTGGCCGAGCAGGTCATCTCCGACCATGAACAGATCGCAGCGATGAGTGCACAGGCCGAAGAACAGGCCTTCATCGTGCTGGCGCTGCAGTCCCCGGTGGCCGGTGACCTGCGCGCGGTGGTCAGCTCGATCCAGATCGTCGCCGACGTGGACCGCATGGGCGCACTCGCGCTGCATGTCGCCAAGATCGCCCGTCGTCGCCACCCGCAGCATGCGCTGCCCGAGGAGGTCAACGGCTACTTCGCTGAAATGGGGCGGCTGGCAGTCGAATTGGGCAACACCGCGCAAGAGGTGCTGCTGACCCAGGACCCGGAGCGGGCCGCCCGGATTCAGGAAGAAGACGACGCGATGGATGACCTGCACCGTCATCTGTTCAGCGTGATGATGGACCGGGATTGGAAGCACGGAGTGACTGCGGCAGTCGACGTGACGCTGCTCAGCCGGTTCTACGAGCGCTTCGCCGATCACGCGGTCGAGGTCGCCCGGCGGGTGATCTTCCAGGTCACCGGCCGCTACGCCACCGACGACGACCTGCCCACCTCGCGGTAGACCGCTACTCGGCCGGAACGATGCGTACGCCGTCGCGCCCGCTGGCCAGCAGATCCACCAGCATCCGCGACAGCACCGACAATTCGGCAGCGGTATAGCGCGACAGAAAGTCGTGCCTGCCGGCGTCCATCTCGTCGTGCATGCGCTGGTGCACCGCGATCACCAACTCCCCGTCGGCGGTGGGTGTCAGCTGCAGTTCTTTGCGATTGCCAGGCACCGCGGATCGGTCCACCAGCCCGCTGTCGACCATCCGTTGCACATGTTTGGACGCTGTGCCCTTCAGCTGGCCGGCGCGCGCGGCCAGGCCCACCACGCTGACCGGCCCGTCGGCCAGGGCGGCCAGTAGATGCAGGCTCAATGTCGGCAGCTCACGCACCGCGCGTTCGAGCCGCCGCGGGCATTGCTGGGCCAGATAATCCCGCTCGGCGTCGACCTCGTCGCTGTCGAACTTGTCCCCCACCGCACCGATCAATTCCCCGATCTCGGCGATCAGCGCGGACTTAGTTTTCACGGAAACCATCTTGCCATCGACCCGATCGCCGGCCTATAGTTTCCCAGGAAACCTTTTACGAGCCGAGGAGCGCCATGAAGGCAGCAGTCGTGCACGAGTGGGGCCAGCAGCCCCGCTACCTGGATTACGCTGAACCGCAGCCGAGCGACGGCGCCGTCGTAGCCGCGGTGGAAGCCTCGGCCCTGACCAACCTCAGCCGCCTGGTGATCATGGGAAAGCACTACAGCAGCAAGGAAATTCAGTTGCCCGCCATCGCCGGGGTGGACGGCGTGGCCCGCCTGGACGACGGCACCCGCGTGTACACCGGGGCGCTGGCGCCCTACGGGCTGATGGCCGAACGAACCCTGGTAGTGCCGGCCGGCGCCGTCCCGGTGCCCGAGCACGTCGACTCGGTCACCGCCGCGGCGGTACCCAATCCCGGCATCTCCGCATGGATGACCCTGGACTACGCCGCCCAGACCAAACCCGGCGACCACGTCCTGGTCCTCGGCGCCACCGGGGTCACCGGATCACTGGCTGTGCAGTTGGCCAAATCGGTGTTCGGGGCCGGGCGGGTGGTAGTGGCCGGCCGCAACTCCGCGCGGCTGGACTGGCTGCGCACCGTCGGAGCGGACGACGTCATTCGACTCGGCACCGACGACCTCACCGAAAGCGTTGTCGCCCAACACTCCGCGCGCCCGTTCGACGCGGTCATCGACTATCTCTGGGGTTCGCCCGCGCAAGAAGTTCTCGCAGCGCTGGCCGCCGCACATTCGTCGACGCATTTCCACGCCACCCGTTTCATCCAGGTCGGGGCAATGACCGGAGAGACCATCTCCGTCGATGCGTCGACTCTGCGCAGCACCGGCATCACGCTGCAGGGTGTGGGCATCGGCAGCGTGCCGTTCGACGCCATCCTGCGGGCGCGCACCGAAGGGTTGCCCCGGATGTTCGCCATGCTCGAGGCCGGGGAATTGCACCTGACCACCGTGGCGCGGCCGCTGGCTGACATCGAAAACGTCTGGGCGGCAAAGGAACCGTCAGGCACCCGGGTTGTCATCACGCCGTAGCACCGGCCATCTCCCCGCGAATAGCCGGTTGGCTACCAGGGTTCGTTAGGAGAGGTTGCTGACCGCGGCGGCCACTTTGGACTGGAAGCCCGGCGGGAGCGGAATGTAGCCGCTCTTGGTGAGGTCGGTCTGCCCGACTGTGGTGGTGGATTGCAGAAAAGCCTTCACGGCCTTACCGACCTCGGCATCGGGATTCTTGGAGCAGACGAGTTCGTAACTGGCCAGCATGACGGGGTACACCCCCTTATCAGTCGTACTATAAATCGCCGACAGGTCGACGATGATGTTGTCGCCTTGACCGGAGACCTTCGCGCCCGCAAGGGTTTTGCCTACCCAGTCGTCGCCGATATGAACGATTCCCGCTTGCGTTCGGATGTCTGCTGCGGCCATGTTTTGATTGATGGCGTAGGACCATTCGTTGTAGCTAATGGCGCCTTCGGTCTTGGTGACCAATGCGGAAGTGCCTTCGTTCCCAGGGGCACCTTGACCGACGCCACCGTGAAATACCTTGCCGGTTCCGCGATTCCACGCGCCCTGCGACGCTGCCTGAAGGTACTGCTGGAAGTTGTCGGTGGTTCCCGACTGGTCGGTGCGGTAGACGACGTGGATGTCCTCGGCGGGCATCGTTCCGTTGAGCGCGGTGATTGCGGGGTCGTCCCAGCGTGTGACGACGCCGGTGAAGATTTTGGCGATCGTGGGCGCGTCCAGGGTGAGGACACTGACGGAGCCGAGGTTGAACGTGATCGCCAGCGGCCCGAAGATGACGGGCAGATTCCAGACGTCGGCACCGTTACACCGCTGCTTGGCAGCGGTGTATTCATCACCCTGTAGCGGTGAGTCTGATCCACCGAAATCCGTTTTGCCAGAGATGAATTCGTTGACTCCAGCGCCCGAGCCGTTGGACGTATAGGTCAGCGTCTGCCCAGGGCAGGCGTTCTGGTAGCTCTTGACGAAGTGGGTCATGGCGTTGGCTTGTGCGGTCGAACCGCTGGCGACGAGATCCTTTTTGCCACCGCATTCGATCTTCGCGTTCTGGACGTACGGCTGGACGGGGCTTGTCGTGGCGCAAGCCGAAAGCGCGAGGGCCGATGCCGCGACGAGGTGGATGATGGCGCGGGATTTACTGGTTGTCATGGTGTTTGGGCTCCCTTGTTTCATTTCGGTTGATGACGATGTGCGCGGAATGTATGACAGCGAGTGTCGACGTCTGGGCTCGAGCCGATCGATTAATTCGGCTCCCGGCGGTGGTGGTGGGCCGCGCCGCAACCCGTGTCGTGACCTCCGAATTTGCGGCGACTCCTCGGTCCCGCAGAGAAGGCGCCCGGTGCCAGATGCGACCGATAGTGCGTCGGGATGGTGCGGTGCCCCTGCCGAGAAATTAGCTCAATATTCATTGAGTCAATTTGAACTGAGGTAGATGCTGCGGTCAAGGTCCCCGGTTCAAATGGCCAGATGCGTCGTCGGCAATTCATCCGCAGTGCAGGTGGCATTCGTTCAACGGAGGTTCAGCGGCGCGGACCGGCGCGCAACAACCGTCGCGACCGCGTCGCTTCTCCGCTCCGCATCTACGGAATGCGCAATCGGGTCGCACGGCGATGAAGGCCACTCCGGACAGACGGAGGATCGGGCAGACGGCCAGTGACCGGCCGACTGATCACCAAACGGGCACACATGGCGCGCCGTTGTTGTCGGTCGGCGTAGCGAATCTCCGATCGTGACAAACACCCCCGGCAAGCGATCGACGACC
>JARLGS010000487.1 GCA_031292695.1 Mycobacterium sp.
GCGATCCGCGGCGGGGTCACCGCCTCGGTCAAGGGCTGATCACGTTTCGCGTAGTCGCGCGCGACCGCTATCGACGCCATAGACAGCAGACTCATCGCTTTTCCCTTTCTCGAAGGGCTGCACGGCCGTTCGAGGACCGGAGCCGCCGGCGTCACGCCTTATCGTGCAGATCGGCCACCATGTCGAACAGTGTCTTGCCGTTGTGGGTGCGGGTCAGCACCTTCGACAAGGTGGTGATCTGGTCGAGCACCGAGCGGGTGGTGTTCTGTTTTTCGTCGAGCGGCTCGGTGTCCGGGGCCAGCAGGTCGACCTTGCGGTAGTCGGCCCCATCCGGACCGATCAACGGTGTCCCGTCGGTGTTGGTCCCGTCGAGCATGTTCACGATGTCCTGGGGCACAGCCATCGTGATCGCTCCTGTCGTGGCCGCCGGTGTTGTGGAGGCCGCTGGTGTTGTGGAGGCTGCTGGTGTGGTGACCGCCGCCGCGATGCCGCAGGCTGCGGCAAAATCGTTGGGGGACAATCCGTCCGCGACGTTCATGTCACAGTTACTGAACGGCGCGCACCCCATCGGCAGGCCCTGGTTCGCGCCTTTGGTGCCGTCGGTGTACTGGTGGGCGAGCTGGCCGGGCAGCAGCGGATTGGAGCCGTACGACGCGGCGATCACCCGCAATCCATCAGGCCGCGTCGGCCACATGCTGTTGAAGTCACCCTGATTGGCATACCCGATGACCCGCGCGGGGTTGCCGGTGTACTGCGCAAAGTTGTGGTACAGGGCGTTGATCCAATCCGACCCGTCACCGGCCGGGTTGCCGCCGCTTTCCACGTCCAGCATCAGCACGACTTTGGGGTGCAATCCCCCATTGGCATCGATCATCTGCCGAACCGTGGCGGCGTTGTCCTGCCAGTTCGGCCGCACGTAGGTGTACACGATGCCGCAGTCCAACCGGCCCGAGTCCAGTGCGCCGCGCATCCACGCATAGTTCTGGGCGAACTTGTGATCCTGGTAGGTGCCGTCACTGACGCGGATGGACAGCAGTCGGTACGAATAGGAATCATCCACGGCGACCTGAAATTCGGACACATCGGCAAAGAAGCTGTCCACGTGCGCCTGGATCAGCGGGGTGCCGTCTTCAACGATCGGGCCCGCCACATACCAATGGTCATTCCAGTAGCTGCTGTCCGACCGGATGGCCTTGGGCGCGGTACAGCAGCCGTACGTGCCCGAGGACTCCATGAACACCCCGTCGACCACACAGTTCATATGCGAGTGGGGTCCGCCATCACCCTCGTGGTGCAGGTTTATCACCACCGGCGCATCGGCGGGCACCTCACCCAGCGAGGCCACATGCATCAGATCGAACGGCCCGACGTGCGCTTCCCCTACCGGCAGATACCGGTAGGACTCGGTGGACAACCCTTCCCGGCCCCACACCATGTCCGTGCCGTCGAACACCGCCGAAAGCACATCGGTCACCAAACCCGAACAATCACAGCCCACACTCGGATTGTTCGCATCCCAAGTGCCGCCATAAACGTAATCGTCGCCCATCCGATCGAAAAATATGTGCTTCGCGAACTCGACATCGCCGCGAGTTATGGTCATCAGGCGCTCCTTACATGAGGTGATCGATCGTGGTCGATGCGTGGGCCATGCCGAGTTGAGTCAGCCAGGCCGCAGCCGGTCCGGAGTCATATGCGCTGTGTGGACCGGTGCCTTGCGCGAGGAACATGCCACCGTTGATGATGGCCTCGATGAGGCCTACCACCTGTTGCGGTGTGGCTACCCCTGTTGCGGGGATGCTGATGGAGCTACCGCCAGTGGCGCCCTGGATTACGGCGGTCAGCAGCAAGATGAGGCCGGGCAGGGTGGTGGCATCGGTGATCGTGATACCCAATAGCGAAAGTGCTTGCGTGAGTAGGGCTGCGACGTTCTGGCCATCGAAAGTCTGCACCAACTCATAGATCAGGTTCTCGTCGTAGCCGGCGGGGGCTTCCGTCTTCCACGTCAAGGCGGTGGCCCATGGGTTTTCGCCGGTGGGACAGTCGCCGTAGAGGTCGCCGACGGCGCAGTGCTGGTAGACCGCGACCTGTCCCGCGAGCGGGTGGCCGGCGGGGAAATAGAGTTCTTCCGGTTTGAGGTCATCTGGTCCGGCGATGCCGCCCGTGACAACGCCGTCTACTGCGGGCGGTACCGGTTGCCCACATAAGATGGTGTTGCCGAACGCGTAGCCCGGGCATCGGCACGGCGGCCCGTATTCGATGACGCCGAGGCAGTCGTTGAGTCGGTTGTGCAGCCGCCCTTGGGGTTTGAGAATTTCGTCTCGCCACACGTGGGAGGTGACGATGGCGCCTTGCGAGTAGCCGTCGAGGACGAAGTTGCCTTGCACGAAGTTCTGGATCGCGCCGACGGTGTCGTTGATACCCTGCTGCCAGCTCGGCCCCATCGGGAACACCTGTGCTGGGTAGGTCACGAAGAACCAGGACCAGTTCAGGCCCAGCGGCTTGCCCCAGCACTGGCCGCGGGCGACGAGCATCGGGTCGGTCAGCGCCGCTTCGGGCTGAGACTCGAAGATTTGGGCGCCACCCGTGCCCGGCACCGAGATGAGGGTGATCACGTTCCCGGCATGCCCGTCAGGTCGATGTGCATGCCTGCACACAGCTTGCGCAACATGAAGTTGTTCTGCTCGGTAAGGAGGTGTTGGCGGGAAACACTGTCGCGTAAACCGACGGGCTTGGTGGGATCGTCGGTGGCGTGGTCGGTCGGTTTCTGGAACCGCAGCAGATCGTGGGTGAAGGTGAGGATCGACCCGCGCAGGTCCCACGCCCACCAGCCGCCGTTGGGTAGCTTGGCCCACGGGAAGTCGGCCCGGTCGGCACCGTCGTAGATGACAATTGCGTCGTCTGCTGCGCCCGCCGGTGCGCCGCCGGGTGGGTCGCCGTAGTTCGCTCCCCAGAACTGTTGGTTGACGCTGGTGGCGGGGTCAGGTGCGGTCATGGCGTGCCTTTCGATGGCGGGTTGAGGGACCTCGAAAGAGCACGAAGTGCGCGTCGTCTTGAGGCAGCGCGCGCGCTGATTCCGGTGGTTAGCCCCCATCCATGCCGGGTTTTATGCGGTCACGGTACGCGTCGGCGTCGGCGTCGGCGTAGGGCTGAATGGCACCTCACAATGTGGACTAAGGGCCCACCAAAACAACCAGGTCGCGGCTTGCTCCAACCCGTCGAGCGCGTCGCGGGCATAGATCGCCAGGCGCTGCAGGTGCGGGATGGTGTCGCGGCATCCGACGAAGCCGAGGATGACCTTGTCGGTGTAGCCGACCAGGGTGATGTTCAGTCCGTAACCGTCGCACAGGAACGAGACTGGGGCGATCAACTCCAGTTGTGCGCGACCTAGATAGAGCGGGTCCTTGGAGAGCACCACATTGGACACCGTCAGGTTGAACAACGGCGGGATCCGGGTAAATGGCAATCGGTTCAGCCAGGCGGGCGTGCGGTAAGCAGGAGTGCCGTCGGGCCATTGCGGCCCACGCCGCCCTCTTAGACCATCACGCCCGGCTTGTACGGCTGCAGTGGACGCTGTCGGACGAACGTCGGCCACCAGAACCACGGGCCGAGCAGTCGCACCAGACACGGCACGATGAACGACCGCACCACCAGGGTGTCCAGCAGCAGGCCGATGCAGACCGTCGAACCCATCTGGCCGATGGTGCGCAGGTCGCTGGAGAGCATGGCCAGCATGGTGAAGGCGAACACCAACCCGGCCGAGGTGACCACGCCGCCGGTACTGCCGAGCGCCCGGATCAGACCGGTGTTCAGCCCGGCACCCACCTCCTCCTTGAGCCGGGCGACCAGCAGCAGGTTGTAGTCCGAGCCAACGGCCACCAGCACGATGAAGGTCAGCGGCAGGATCAGCCAGTGCAGGTGTAGCCCGATCAGGTGTTGCCAGATGAGCACCGACAGCCCGAACGCGCCGGCGTAAGAGAACGCCACGGTGCCGGGAATGACCAAGGCGGCCACCAGAGATCGGGTGATCACCATCATGATCAGGAAGATCAGCACGAACGCGGCGATCGCCGCGATCAGTAAGTCGTTCTTGGCATACAGCTGGATGTCCTTGTTGTTGGACCCCGAGCCGCCGATGTAGATGTTGGAGCCGGCCAGCGAGGTCTCCTTCAACGCGATCTTGATCGCGTCGGGGAACTGTTTGACGTGCTCGATGCCCTCGGGTCCCATCGCGTTGCCCTCGTGGGTGACGATGAAACGGGCGGCATGACCATCGGGCGACATCATCAATGCCATACCGGTTTTGATGTCGTCGTTGTCGAACGCCTCACGCGGGATGTAGAAGAAGTCATCGCTGCGGGACGCGTCGAAGTCGTTGCCGACGTTGATCATGTCGTCGAAGGTCTGGTCGGTGTTCTGGTTCTGAATGTCGGTGGGGCCGTAGTTGTTGACGATCAAAGCCAGCAGGGCTTGATTGTCGGCCACGGTCTGGCGCAGCAGCGACACCATCTGCGGCATCAGGCTGTCTATCACCTGGAATGAGCCGACGGCATTCTTGATGTCGGCGGCCAGGTCGTCGACCTTGTCCAACACGTCGAACAGCGACCGGAACGACCAGCACACCGGGATGTCGTAGCAGTGCGGTTCCCAGTAGAAGTACGCGCGGATAGGACGCATGAAGTCGTCCAAGGCGGAGACCTCGTCGTCCATCTGCTCGGTGACGGCCTGCATGTCTTCCAATGTCAGCACCGTGGAGTGCAGCTCATCGGCGAGTTTCTGGGTCAGATCGGCCGTCTTCTGCAACACCGTGATGCTGTGTGCGGTGATCTTGGCTTGCTTCTCGGTGTTCTCGTTGTTGTGTTGGGTGAACGGCAGCTGTTGGCCGTTGCCGCTGCCCTGGGTGGTGAAAAGGTATGGGATCGAAGCGTGTTCGAGCGCCCGGCCCATCGGCCGCGTGATGCTCTGCACCATCGCCACTCCAGGCAGCCGGATCAGCGCCTTGGCCACCCGGTCCAGCGAGATGAAGTCCGCGGAGTTGCGCATGTCGTGGTCGGACTGGACCATCAGCATCTCGCTGAACAGCTTGCTCTTGGGGAAGTGCCGGTCGGCGGCCTGAAAACCCTGGTTTGCCAGGGCATTTGGCGGCTGATACGTGCGGTCGTCGTAGCTGACCTGGTAGGTCGGCACGAACACCGCCCCGGCCAAGACGATTGCGGCACTGGCCACCAGGATCGGCTTGGGCCAGCGCACCACGGCGGTACCGATGCGCCGGTACAGCTTTGCCTTGACCGCTCGCTTCGGGTCGAACAGCCCGAACAGGCTGCCGACGCTGAGCAGCGCGGGGCCGATGGTCAGCGCACCGGCGATGGTGATCAACATACTGACGGCCACGGCGGGACCCATGGTGTGGAAGTAGTTCAGCCGGGCGAAAGTCAGGCAGGCGCAGGCGCCCGCGATGGTCAGGCCGGAACCGACGATGACGTGCGAAACACCTTTGTATGCGGTGTAATACGCGTCCGCGCGACTCTCGCCGTTGAGCCTGGCTTCGTGATATCGGCCGATCAGGAATATGCCGTAGTCGGTGCCTGCGCCCAGGGTCAGCGAGATGACCATATTGGTGGCAAAAGAAGACAACGGGATGATGCCGTAGTGCCCGAAAGCGGAGATCACGCCCTTCACCGAGAGCATCAGCAGGATCACCCCGAAGAACGGCACCAACATCGTGACGACGGAGCGGTACACCATCAACAGCATGAAGATGATCAGGAACATCGTCGCGATGGTGATGTTGTTCAGGCTGGAGTTGGCAATGAGGACGGTGTCGGCAGCCAGCGGAGCCGCGCCACTGACGTAAACCTTCAGTCCGGCAGGCGGATTGGAGGTGTTGACGATGTGTCTGACCGCATTGACCGAGTCGTTGGCCTGCATCTGGCCGATGTCGCCCGCCAGCCGTAGCAGCACGTACGAGGACTTGCCGTCGAGGCTCTGTGCGCCGGCGGCGGTGATCGGCTTACCCCAGGTGTCCATCACGTACTGCACGTGTGTGGTGTCCGCTTTGAGGGTGCGGACCAGACCGGCGTAGTAGTCGCGGTCCTGCTCGGACAGGCCCCGGTCGGCTTCCAGCACCAACATGGTCAGGCTGGTCGAGGTGGATTCGTGGAATACCTTGCCGATCGTCAGCATCGCCACCTGGGACGGCGCGTAGGTCGGGACCATCGGTCCGGCGAGTTCCTGGGCGACGTCTTCGATCTTGGGCACGAAGGTATTCGTGACCACCGCGAGCAAGGCCCAGAAGACGATGATCGGAATGGCCAGGAAGCGAACGGTTCTGGCGACGAAGGGTCGCTTGGTCGTGCTGTGAGCGGGGCGAACGATCGGGGCAGTGTTGGGCTCGCTCATGCGGACTTCACCCGGCAGGTGACGTCGGCGTTGCCGTGGTCATCAGATTGTTCGTCGCGGACAACGTCATTCACCTTCATCCGGCAGCCGATGCTACCGCCGCGCACCTGCACCGAGATGCTGCCGGAGACGACAGTGAGGGTGGTGGTCTCGGTGTGTGACCACGGCAATTCGGTCAGGTCGACCTTGTGCGGGTGGCCGCTGATGTCGATGTACGACAGGAGGCCGCCGGAACCGAGGCTGCCGAAGACTTCGTAGGAGAGCGTCTTCGGGGTGAACTCCGGTGGCGCCTGTGGCTGGTTGACAGCCAGGACCGGCCCCGGTTCAGAGAACTCGTGGACTTTGACCATGCACAGCACGCCGACGCCGATCGCGATCAGGGCGACCAGGGGCATCCAGGCTCGTGCGAGGAATTTTCTGCCGGTGGAGCGCTCGCTCACTCGATCGCCTTTCGACATACGGATCGGGATATATCAACTAGGTTGATATGAGTCGGCGTAAACCTTATCAGCCATTCGACACCGCCGTAATCCGAGTTATTCCAGCGGGCGGAAAGTGCATGGTGAGAGCACTCGGCTAACTCGCAGAATTCACCAGGGTGACTTTGGACAGGCGTTTCTTGAGTTTGATCACCCGGAAGATCTGAGTGGTGACGTTGATGGACGACAACATGGCGATGATCCCGAGGAAGGTGCGTTCCGACGGGGTTGTGCCGTGTAACTGTTCAAGACTGCCGAGTACGTAGAAACAACCCAGCGAGAAGATGCCCAGCGGAATCGCGAAGGTCATCAGCGTGCGTTGATTGTCGACGACCTGGGTGGCGTACTCCAGCTCCTCGCGCGTCATCGGCTGGCCCTTGCGGACCTTGGTGAGCACCGTCTGCTTGGCCCGAACGTCCTCGGCCATCGGCAACTGCGGTTGTTTCCGGAGTCGCTGGATGTAGAAGAACATAACCGTAGCGGCGAATAGTAGCGATAGCAGAGCGAGGTCGGCCAGCTTGCCGAACAGGTGCCAATCGGTGCCGAGGAAGTTCCATCCCATTCTGACGCTCCTATGCGGTTCGAGGGCGTTGCCGGCTGTCCCGAGGATGTAGGGGACGTTACCTCAGCTAACTGGCATCCGGGGTCCTATGTCAATTGCATTGAGATCGGGGTCTTGATGCCGGGGCGCTGATCGCACAGACTGGCGCTTGCCCCACCGCCCGAGGAGGCCCTTGCCGATGACGCATGTAGGCTCTGTCAGCACCGTCCGGGGTGCGGTGCCGGTAGACCGACTCGGTGCCACGCTGATGCACGAGCACGTCTTCATCCTGGGTGACGAAATCCGGCGGAACTTCGCCGACTATCCGAGTCCGTGGGATGAAGATGTACGGGTCGCCGACGCGATAGACCAACTGCGCCAATGCAAATCACGCGGAATCGACACCATTGTCGACCCGACCGTGATCGGCCTGGGCCGCTACCTGCCGCGCATTCAGCGGGTCAACGAGCAGGTCGACATCAACATCGTGGTGGCAACCGGCATCTACACCTACAACGATGTGCCGTTCCAGTTTCTGCACACTGGCCCGGGACTACTGTTCGACGTGCCCGAACCGATGGTCGAACTCTTCGTCCGGGATATCCGGGAGGGCATCGCCGATACCGGGATCAAGGCGGCGTTCCTGAAATGCGCGATCGAGCACCAGGGTCTGACGCCGGGGGTTGAGCGGGTGATGCGCGCGGTCGGTCAGGCACATGTGCAGACCGGCGCCCCGATCACCGTGCACACTGACGTCCGCAGCAGATCAGGTTTGGTCGTGCAGAAGGTGTTCGCCGAGGAAGGCGTGGACCTGACCAAAGTGGTGATCGGACACTGTGGTGACAGCACCGATCTCGACTATCTGTGCGCGCTCGCCGACGCGGGGTCGTACCTGGGCATGGATCGGTTCGGGCTGGACATGCTGTTGCCGTTCGCGCAGCGCGTCGACACCGTGGCGGCGCTGGCCAATCGCGGCTACGCCGAAAAGATGGTGCTGTCCCACGACACCTCGTGTTTCATCGACTGGTTCTCCCACGAGGGCAAGTTGGCTGCGGCGCCGAACTGGAACTACACCCACATCAGCGACGACGTGTTGCCCGCACTGCGCGAGCGTGGCGTCGCCGAAGAGCAGATCACCGCCATGCTGGTGGCGAACCCGCGGCGCTATTTCAGCTGATGCGCCTGCTGCTGATCTCTGACACCCACGTGCCCAGGCGGGCCCGCGACCTGCCCGACCGGTTGTGGGCCGAGGTGGCGCGCACCGATGTGGTGCTGCACGCCGGCGACTGGGTGGACGTTGCGCTGCTCGACGAACTGGCGAAGCGGGCCAAGCGACTGGTCGCCTGTTGGGGCAACAATGACGGCCCGGAGCTGCGCGCCCGGCTACCCGAGCGCGCTGACGTGACCCTCGGCGGCGTGCGGTTCACCGTCACCCATGAGACCGGTGCCGCCGCGGGACGCGACGCCCGGATGGTGCGCCAGTATCCCGAAACCGACGTTCTGGTGTTCGGGCACAGCCACATTCCGTGGGACAGCACGGCCGATTCCGGATTGCGGCTGCTCAATCCGGGTTCACCGACCGACCGTCGGCGGCAACCGTACTGCACGTACATGACTGCGGCAGTGACCGGTGGTGTGCTCGCGGAGGTGGAGTTGCACGAGTTGTAGGCGCCGAAACGGCATTCCAGCAGTGAAATTGCGAGTAACGGCCTGCTGGAATGCCGTTTCGGCGAGAATAGGGGATATGGAGCAGAAGCCGCCTACTGAGTTCATCGCCTCCGCCAACCGAGCGCACATCGACTCGCTGCCGTTCGCGGACACCCGCGACTTCAGCGACGCCGACCGCGGTTTGATCGCTGCGATGGAGCCGTGTGTCGTCACGGCCGCTGACGGAAGAGTGGTGTGGGACAACGACTCCTACCACTTCCTGGGCGGTGAAGCGCCGGACACCGTGCATCCCAGCCTGTGGCGGCAGTCGCAGCTGTGCGCCAAGCAGGGCCTGTATGAGGTGGTGCCGGGCATCTACCAGGTGCGTGGCCTCGACCTGTCGAACATCAGCTTCATCGAAGGCGACACCGGCATCATCGTCATCGATCCGTTGATCTCCACCGAGACCGCCGCCGCGGCACTGGCCCTCTACCGCGCGCACCGGGGTGACCGCGAGGTCAGGGCGGTCATCTACACCCACAGCCACGTCGACCATTTCGGTGGGGTGCTCGGCGTGACCTCCCAGGCCGAGGTCGACGCGGGCAAGGTCGCGATCATCGCGCCGGAGGGCTTCACCGAACACGCCGTGCAGGAGAATGTCTACGCCGGAACGGCAATGGCCCGGCGTGCCGGATACATGTACGGGGGTGTGCTGGAGCGAGGTCCGCAGGGACAGGTCGGTTGCGGCCTGGGGCAGGTCGGGTCCAGCGGCGAAGTGGCGCTGCTCGTGCCGACCCTCGACATCACGACTACTGGTGAGACGCACACCATTGACGGCGTCGAGATCGAGTTCCAGATGGCGCCCGGCACCGAGGCGCCGGCCGAAATGCATTTCCACTTCCCGCAATTCCGCGCACTGTGTATGGCCGAGAACGCCACCCACAACCTGCACAACCTGCTGACGCTGCGCGGTGCGCTGGTGCGGGATCCGCACGGCTGGGCCGGCTACCTGACCGAAGCCATCGACACCTTCGCCGGCCGCACCGATGTGGTGTTCGCGTCGCACCACTGGCCAACCTGGGGGCAGGGCAACATCGTCGAATACCTTTCCCTGCAACGGGATCTATACGCCTACCTGCACGACCAGACGCTGCGTCAGCTCAACCAGGGCTACACCGGCATCGAGATCGCGGAGACGTTTCAGATGCCGCCGGCGCTGGAACGGGCCTGGCACACGCACGGGTACTACGGATCGGTCAGCCACAACGTCAAGGCGGTCTATCAGCGCTACATGGGCTGGTTCGACGGCAACCCCGGCCGGCTCTGGCAGCACCCGCCGGCGGCGTCGGCGCCGCGCTACGTGGCGGCGATGGGCGGTATCGACCGGGTCGTGGAATTGGCCCAGGCGGCCTTCGATCAGGGGGACTTCCGTTGGGCAGTAACGCTGTTGGACCATGCCATCTTCGCCGACGAACACCACGCCGGAGCCCGGGAGCTGTACGCGGACACTCTGGAGCAGATGGCTTACGGCGCGGAGAACGCGGTGTGGCGCAACTTCTTCCTGTCCGGTGCCACGGAACTGCGCGTCGGCAACTTCGGTACGCCGACCCAGTCCGCGTCGCCGACCATCATGGCGCAGCTCACGCCGGAGCAGATGTTCGACACCTTCGCCATCAATCTCAACGGACCGCGCTCCTGGGAGCTGAACCTCGCCATCGATGTGACGTTCCAGGATGTCGCCACCAACTACCGGCTGAGCCTGCGCAACGGTGTGCTGGTGCACCGCAAGGTCGCTGCTGACCCGGGCACAGCGCAGGCCACCGTCACCCTGGCGACCAAGTTGCGGCTCTTGGCCTTTGCCGCCGGCGACACGACGTCGCCGGGTATTGAGGTGACCGGTGACGCCACGGCGTTGCCGACGCTATTGGGTGTCATCGACCGGCCGGACCCGGCGTTCAACATCGTCACGCCGTAGCGCCGAACCAATCAGGACGTGGGCACCCAGTTGCCGTGGAAGCCCAGCGGAACCCGGTGCGGCAACTTGATGCTCGCGACGTCCTGCAGGGTCTGTGCATCAAGGATCGCCAACTCGCTGCAATCGGTCGATTCATCGTAGACGTAGCCCATCAACACGCCGTCGTCCTCGGCCGCTGTCGGTGACGATGGATGGAAGACGAACTCGCCCAGTGTTTTTCCGGCGCCGAACGAGCGTGTCTCGGTACTGCGGCCGATCAGATCGTGCTTGAGCAGGACGCTGTTGCCGCCGAGGCCTTCGCCGACCGTGGGTGCGTAGCCGTAGCGGTGCCGCTTACCGGTCAGGCGCTCGTCGATGCGGGGGAATTCCTGATCGTGGTCGTCGAAACGCTCTTCGCGGACCTTGCCGTCGGCCAGGTCGACGGTCCAGCGGTCCAGCGTCGGCGGCCCCTCGTTGGGCCCAAGGTGATCGGCGTCGAACATCTTCGGGTGCCGAACTACGTCCAGGATGATGGTGTTGTCGTCGGGGGAGTCGTACGCGTTCATCGGGTGGAACACGTAGCACGGCTCGACGTCGAACCAGCGCACGTCGGCATTGCCGCCATCGCGCGGCATCACGCCAATTCGTGCCGGGTACTTCGGGTTCCACGAGTACGGGAGGCGGCGGTCCTTCGGGTTGAAACTCGGCTGCCGCGCACTCACCGGATCCGGGATCTTGACCCGGCCGATCAACGATGACATCAGCAGTCGCGCAGGTAGCCGCAATCCGCGCGGTACCGACATCTCGGCGGCGATGCCCGCGTCGAACGCCACTGGCAGGTCGTAGAAGATCACGTGCCGCTCGGTCAGCGAGAAGTCGTGCATCATCGGGCTGCCGTGCACCTGTACGTCGACGGTGCGTTTCGCGCGACCGTCCGTGCCGATCACCGAGTACTGCACGGTGTTGCCACGGTTGAAGCTGTATGAAACAGCGTGTAGCTCACCGGTTTTCGGGTCGCGTTTGGGATGGGCGGTATACCCGCCGGGTAGGGTGCCGTCGAAGTCGCAGACCCCGACGGTGTCCAACTCGTCGGTCAGCTCGTAGTTGGCCCCGCCGCC
>JARLGS010000488.1 GCA_031292695.1 Mycobacterium sp.
AGTGTCGACCAGGGCCTGCCGGGCGGCCGGCCGGTCCTTGGCGGCGCAGCCGTCCTCCAGATCGAGAATGACGACATCAGCTGCAGCCGCGGCCTTTTCGAAGCGTTCCGGACGATCGGCCGGGCAGAACAGCCAGCCGGGACCGGGAGCGTGCAAGGTCATTTCCGCTCCTCACGTGCGCGTCGCATCACGCCTCCGCCGCCGGCCGCATCCGCACCATGGTCTTACGCGACGCCGTGGCCACGATGTCGCCGTGCTGGTTGCGCCCCGTGTGGGCAAAGGTCACGATGCCCTCCCCCGGCCGGCTCTTGGACTCCCGTTTGTCGATCACCTCAGACTCCGCGTACAGCGTATCGCCGTGGAAAAGCGGCCTCGGGAAGGCGATGTCGGAGAAGCCGAGGTTGCCGACGATGGTGCCCTGAGTCAGCTGCGCCACCGAAAGCCCGACCAGAGTGGACAGCGTGAGCATCGAGTTCACCAGCCGGGCGTGGAACGGCGGCAGCGCATCGGAGAACGCGGCGTCCAGGTGCAGCGCCTGCGTGTTCATGGTCAGCGTGGTGAACAGCACGTTGTCGGCCTCGGTGATGGTGCGGCCGGGACGGTGTCGGTAGATGACGCCCGGCTCGAACTCTTCGAACCAGAGCCCACGCTGTTCGACGACCCGCTTCTCGGTCACAGTCCGACCTCGCGGGCGATCAGCATGAGCTGAACTTCCGTTGTGCCCTCGCCGATTTCGAGGATCTTCGAATCGCGGTAGTGCCGGGCCACCGGGTACTCGTTCATGAAGCCGTAGCCGCCGAACACCTGGGTGGCATCGCGCGCGTTGTCCATCGCGGCCTCGCTGGCGATCATCTTGGCGATGCAGGCCGCCTTCTTGAACGGCTTGCCCGCCAGCATCAGTGCCGCGGCGTCGTAGTACGCGATGCGGGCGACGTGTGCGCGGGCTTCCATCCGCGCGATCTTGAAGGCGATGGCCTGGTAGCCACCGATCTTGCGGCCGAACGCTTCCCGCTCCTTCGAGTACTTCACGCACTCGTCGACGCAGCCCTGCGCCACCCCGGCCGACAGCGCGGCGATGGCGATGCGGCCCTCGTCGAGGATGCGCAGGAAGTTGGCGTAGCCACGGCCGCGGTCACCGAGCAGGTTCTCAGCCGGCACCCGCACGTCGTCGAAGCTCAGCGGGTGGGTGTCCGAAGCGTTCCAGCCGACCTTGTCGTAGGCCGGTTCGGCGGTGTAACCCGGCGTCGGCACCGGCACCAGGATCGCCGAAATCTCCTTGTGCCCGCCGGGCAGTTGGCCGGTGACGGCGGTGACCGTGACGAGCTTGGTGATGTCGGTGCCGGAGTTGGTGATGAACTGCTTGGAGCCGTTGATGATCCAGCTGTCGCCGTCCAGCTTCGCGGTGGTCTTGGTGGCGCCGGCGTCGCTACCGCCACCGGCCTCGGTCAACCCGAAGGCGCCCAACGCCTTTCCGCTGGCCAGCAGCGGCAGCCATTCCTGCTTCTGGGCCTCGGTACCGAAGCGGTACACGGGCATGGCGCCGAGCCCCACACCCGCTTCCAGCGTGATGGCGACGCTCTGGTCCACCTTGCCCAGTTCTTCCAGGGCGAGGCACAGGGCGAAGTAGTCGCCGCCCATACCGCCGTACTCTTCGGGGAACGGCAGGCCGAACAGTCCCATGTCGGCCATCCCGTCGACGACCTCGTACGGGAAGGTGTGGTCCTTGTCGTGCTGGGCCGCTACCGGCGCGACGACCGTCTGCGCGAAATCCCGGACAGTCTTGGCCAGTTGGGCGTAGTGGTCCGGCAGGGTGCCGGTGGAAAGAAAGTCGCTCACTTGGTCTCCTCAGTTGCAGCGGTAATCCGGGCCAGCGGCTGGCCTACCTTGACCTGATCGCCCACGGCGACAAGCAATTCCACGGTGCCGTCGACCGGCGACGACAACGTGTGTTCCATCTTCATGGCCTCGACGGTGACCACGACGTCACCGGCACCGACCGTGGCACCGTCGTCGACACCAACGGCGACAACCGATCCGGGCATCGGGCTGACAATCTCGGCGTCGCCGCTGTGCTCGTCTTCGGGCCGCACGGGCGCCTCACGAACGTCCTCGACGACGGTGGTGCGGCCGGCGCCGGCCAGCCACAACCGATGGTCCTCGACCGCGGTCAGATATTCGGTGCGCAGACCGTCGACCGTGACGGTCAACCGGTCGCCGACCAGAGATGCGGCCATGCTGCGAGGTTCGCCACCTTCAATGCGGGCCGTCGCGGCCCTCGGAGTGCCGGTGAGGTGCACGTGGTCGGTTCGGTCACCGGCCCGCAGTCGCACCGTCACGGCGGCGTGATCGCCCACCCGCCAGCCCGACGGGGTGGCCCACAGTTCGCCGCCGTTCGGCCAACTGCGCAGCCACCGGTACGCGGCCGCGGCTATGAACTCGTCGTCGCCGGCCTGGGTGGCCACATAGTCCCCGGTGCGGCGGTCCAGCAGGCCGGTGTCGAGGCGGCCGGCGATGACATCGTCATCGGCCAGTAGGAAGCGCACGAAGTCGATGTTGGTGCCGACGCCCAGCACCGCGGTGTCCGCCAGTGCCCGGTCCAGCGCGCTCAACGCCGATGCCCGATCCGGGCTGTAGGCAATGATTTTCGAGAGCATCGGATCGTAATCGCTGCCGATCACCGAACCCTTCAGGATGCCGGAATCCACCCGCGCGTCAGCCGGTTCCGCCAGAGCCAGCACGGTACCGCCGGTCGGCAGGAAGTCGTGCGCAGGGTCTTCGGCGTAGACCCGGGCCTCGATTGCATGCCCGGTCATCGTGATGTCGTCCTGGGACATCGGCAGCGCCTCGCCGGCGGCCACCCGGACCTGAAGTTCGACGAGATCGATTCCGGTGACCAACTCGGTCACGGGGTGCTCCACCTGCAGGCGGGTGTTCATCTCCATGAAGAAGAATTCGTCGGGCCGGTCGGCCGAGACGATGAACTCAACGGTGCCCGCACCGCGGTAGTCGACGCTGCGGGCGGTGTCACACGCGGCCGCACCGATACGGGCCCGGGTCGCCGCATCCAGCACGGGCGACGGCGCCTCCTCGATCACCTTCTGGTGCCGGCGCTGCAGGCTGCACTCGCGCTCGCCGAGATGTACGACATTGCCGTGACCGTCCGCGACCACCTGCAGCTCGATGTGCCTGGGGTTCAACACGAATCGTTCCAGGAACAGCGTGTTGTCGCCGAACGCGGAGGCGGCCTCACGGCGGGCGGAAGCCAGCGCGCCCGGCAGCTCGGCTGCCGAATGGACCACCCGCATGCCCTTGCCGCCACCGCCGGCGGACGGCTTCACCAGCACCGGGAACCCGATTTCGGGGGCGCCGGCGATCAGCTCGGCGTCGGTCAGGCCGGGGCGGGAAATGCCGGGCACGACTGGGACCCCGAACGCCGACACCGCGGCCTTCGCCGCGATCTTGTCACCCATGGTGCCGATGGCCTTGGCCGGCGGGCCGATGAAGACGATGCCCGCGTCATGCAGCGCGGCCGCGAATTCGGCGTTCTCCGAGAGGAATCCGTAGCCCGGGTGCACGGCCTGCGCGCCGGTGCGGCGAGCCGCGTCCACGATCGCCTCGATGCTCAGATAACTCTGCCGGGCCGGGGCGGGACCGATGTGAACGGCCACATCGGCTTCCAGCACATGCCTGGCTCCGGCATCGGCGTCGCTGAACACCGCCACCGAGCAGATTCCCATGGCCCGCAACGTGCGGATGACACGTACCGCGATCTCACCGCGGTTGGCAACCAGGACCGTCTTGAAAGTCTTCATCTCACATCCTGAACACGCCGTAGGAGACAGGCTCCAGCGGAGCCTGCGCAACAACCGAAAGGGCCAGTCCCACCACGGTTCTGGTGTCCGCGGGATCGATCACGCCGTCGTCCCACAGCCGGGCCGTCGAGTAGTACGGGTTGCCCTGATCTTCGTACTGCTGGCGGATCGGCGCTTTGATCGCCTCTTCCTCTTCGGGCGTGAGATCGCCGCGCACGGTGGCCAACACCGACGCGGCCTGCTCACCGCCCATCACCGAGATGCGCGCGTTGGGCCACATCCACAGGAACCGCGGCGAATACGCCCGGCCGCACATCGAATAGTTTCCGGCACCGTACGAGCCGCCGATGACCACGGTCAGCTTCGGCACCCGGGCACACGCCACGGCGGTGACCATCTTGGCGCCGTGCTTGGCGATACCGCCGGCCTCGTAGTCGCGGCCCACCATGAACCCGGAGATGTTCTGCAGGAACAACAACGGCGTCGAACGCTTGTCGCACAGTTCGATGAAATGCGCGCCCTTCTGGGCGGATTCACCGAACAGCACACCGTTGTTGGCGATGATGCCCACCGGGTGGCCGTGGATGCGGGCGAATCCGGTCACCAGAGTGGTGCCGTATTCGGCTTTGAATTCGGTGAATTCGCCACCATCGACGATCCGGGTGATCACCTCGTGCACGTCGTACGGCACCTTCGAGTCGATGGGCACCACGTCGTACAGCTCGGTCTGATCGCAGACCGCGTCCACGGTCGGCGCGACGTCCCACGGGGCGGCCTGACGCGGCCCGAAGGTCGAGACGATCCGGCGCACGATGCGCAGTGCATCACGGTCGTCGTGGGCCAGGTGGTCGGTGACCCCGGAAATCTTGGAGTGCAGGTCCCCGCCGCCGAGGTCCTCGGCCGAAACCACCTCGCCGGTAGCGGCTTTCACCAGTGGCGGGCCGCCCAGGAAAATGGTGCCCTGGTTGCGGACGATCACGGCTTCGTCGCTCATCGCGGGCACGTAGGCGCCGCCCGCGGTGCACGAACCGAGCACCGCGGCGATCTGCGGGATGCCCCGCGCCGACAGGTTTGCCTGGTTGAAGAAGATGCGGCCGAAGTGCTCGCGGTCCGGGAACACCTCATCCTGACGGGGCAGGAATGCGCCGCCGGAGTCGACGAGATACAGACACGGCAGTTGGTTCTGGCCGGCGATCTCCTGGGCCCGCAGGTGCTTTTTGACCGTGATCGGGTAGTACGTACCACCTTTCACCGTCGCGTCATTGGCGACGATCACGCATTCGCGACCCGATACCCGACCGATGCCGGTGATGATGCCGGCGCCCGGGCAGTCGTCGTCATACATGCCGTTGGCGGCCAGTGGCGCGATCTCCAGGAACGGACTGCCCGGGTCGAGCAGTCCGTCGACTCGGTCGCGCGGCAACAGCTTGCCACGACTGACGTGGCGCTCACGCGAACGTTCCGGCCCGCCGAGCGCTGCGGTCGCCAGTCTGTCCTTCAAATCAGCCACCAGCGCCAGGTGCTGCTCGCGATGCGATACCCGATGGGAAACGCTCGGCGCCATCGTCGCTCCATTTCAGTTGAGTTAATGGCGAATAACCGGAAGCGATGTTAGTCTTCATTAACTGAGATGTCCAGACCCGGTGGGAGGTGCCGATGCCAGCACCGGCAACAGGCTCGGGGCCGACCACGCAGGCCGCGCCCGCAGAGGCCGAAACGCAGCGCAGCCGAGCCAAATCCGACCGGCGCACCCAGCTGATCGCCGCCGCAGAACGGCTCATCGCCGAACGCGGCTACCTCGCCGTGCGTCTGGAGGACATCGGCGCCGCCGCCGGAATCAGCGGGCCGGCGATCTACCGGCACTTCCCCAATAAGGAAGCGCTCCTGGTCGAGTTGCTGGTCAGCATCAGCGCCCGACTGCACGCGGGTGGACGCGCCGTGGTCGCCGGCACCGACGGGCCGACCGAGGCGTTGGCCGGCCTCATCGAGTTTCACCTCGATTTCGCCCTCAACGAGTCCGACCTGATCCGCATTCAGGATCGCGACCTGAACAACCTGCCCGACCCCGCCAAGCGACAGGTCCGCCGATCTCAGCGGCAATACGTCGAAATCTGGGTGGACATCCTGCGCAAACTGGACCCCACCCGCACCGAGGGCGAGGCCCGGACCATGGCCCACGCCGCGTTCGGGCTGCTGAACTCGACGCCCCACAGCGTCCAAGCCGGGGGCGCTCGCAGAACCGCGGATTCCTCGCGCGCGGTACTGCGAGCGATGACCGTCGCCGCGTTGGCCCCGTCGCGCTGATCCACCCGCCAGCAACGACAACGACGCCCGGCGGGTCATCACCGCGCGCAGGTACCCTGCAAACATGAGGTGGGCATGACCGGATCGCACGGCGACGGGCTGGATCCCACCAAGAAGCTGCCGACCACTGTGGACTACGGCTACCAGACCGACGCGTTCACCGACCCCTACGGGGCGCCCGTGCAGCCACCCACCGGGCGGCACCGCTGGCTGTGGCCGGTGGCGGGCGCGGCCGTGATCCTGGCGCTGTGCACGATCATCGCGCTGGTCATCGTCAACAGTTCCGAGCAGCAGACGCTGGTGGCACCACCGCCGCTGCCGGTGCCCTCGCAGGACGGCATACCGACGTCAACCACTGCGACAACCACGACCCCGGCCACCAGCGACAGCGCCGAACCGCCCGGTGATGCGATCAGTCCCCCCGTCACCACGTCTGCACCGGACGGCACCGACACCGGCGAGACCGAGACGGTCCTCTACTCAGTCATCGGCACCGGCCGCGCGATGAGCATCACGTACGTGGACACTGGCAACGTCCTGCAGACGGAGTTCAACGTGC
This sequence comes from Mycobacterium sp., assembly GCA_031292695.1. Classification (GTDB taxonomy): domain Bacteria; phylum Actinomycetota; class Actinomycetes; order Mycobacteriales; family Mycobacteriaceae; genus Mycobacterium. The sequence continues at coordinate 6,676 of JARLGS010000488.1, forward strand.
CGCTGCCGTGGACCAGGGAGGTTCAGCTGAACCGGCCGGCGACGCGCTCCGCCAGCGTCAGCATCGTCAACGCCGGGCGTGGCATCGCGTGCACGATCTCCGTCGACGGCACCCAGGTTCAGCAACGGGAAGGCATCGGCCTCACCATCTGCCGCACCGCCAAACGGGGCCGCGCGACGGCTAACCGCTGACGGCCACCCTCTTCAATGCGGCAGGTACCCGCACCATCACCATGCCGGCTAGGCCGAGGACCAGCACGGTGCACAGACCGCCCAAGCCGGCCCGGGTCGAACCGAAGATGTCGATGAACATCGAGAACAGCCACGGCGACAGCACATGTGCGGCCCTGCCGGTGGTGGTGTAGAGGCCGAAGGCCACGCCTTCCTTACCCTCGGCGGAGACGCGCAGCATCAGGTTGCGCGCGGCCGACTGCGTAGGACCGACAAACAGGCACAACGTCAGGCCGCAGACCCAGAATGCCAACGGGCCCGAAAGAAACATCAACGTGATGCCCACGGCCACCATCGCCGACAGCGAGGCCACGATCACCGGCTTGGAGCCGAACCGGTCGTCGAGCAGGCCGCCGGCCAGCGCGCCCAGGGCCGCAATGGTGAACGCGCCGGCTCCGAACAGCGGAACGCTCGTCGGCGCCAGCCCATAGACGCTGACACCCAGCACCGGGCCGAATATCGAGATGCCGGTCAGCCCGTCGCGGAAGATCGCGCTGGAAAGCAGGTAGTACACGACATTTCGGTCGCGTCGCCACTCGCCGACCACTTCGGTCCATAAGTGGCGATACGCGCCGAAGAGTCCGACGGTCGGAGTTCCATCGGGCGCGGGCGACCGGACCGTCAGCAGCAGCGGCAGCGCGAAGAGCACAAACCAGGCCGCAGCCACCAGTACCGCGTACCGGTCGGGTTTCCCGTCTGTGTTGGGGATGCCGAGCAGTCCGAGGGTGTCGCCGCTGCCGGACTTGAATCCGACATAGACCAGAAGCAGCAGCACGACGCTGCCGAAGAATCCTGCAGCCAAGCCGAATCCGGAAATTCGGCCTGAGGTCACCGGCGTCGACAGCTGGCGCAGCATGGCGTTGTACGGCACCGTCGCCAAATCCATGCATGCCGCCGTGCACGCCAGCAGCGCCAAGCCCACCCACAAGTAGTGGTAGTCGGGCCTGATGAACGTCATCGATGCCGTCAGCAGCACCACCGCGCCCGTCAGCACCGCCAGCGCTCTCCGCCGGCGGTACGCGGCGTCAACCAGCACGCCGGTCACCGGCGCCAGCACCGCCACCGCGATGCCCGCCGCGAGAACCGCACGGCCCAACCAGCTCTCCGGGGTCGTCGAGCCGGGCAGCCCTTTGCCGACCTCTGAGATGAGGTAGATGTTGAAACCGAAGGTCGTCACGATCGCGTTCACGCCTGTAGCACCGGTGTCCCACAGAGCCCAGGCAGCGACGCGACCCCGGCCGACGGGCGGGATACCCGCCCCGGGGCTGCTCATGCGCCCACTCTATTGGTCCCTACGATTGCACCCATGCCCGTACCCGCACCCAGCCCCGACGCCCGTGCTGTCGTCACCGGCGCTTCCCAGAACATCGGCGAGGCCCTGGCCACCGAGCTCGCTGCGCGCGGCCACCACCTGATCATCACCGCCCGCCGGGGCGACGTGCTGGCCGCGGTCGCCAAGCAGATCACCGATCGCTATGGCGTCACCGTCGAGGTCCGCGCCTGCGACCTGACCGACCCCGCCGACCGCGACACGCTGTGCGAAGAACTGGCCCAGCGCAACATCTCGATCCTGTGCGCCAACGCGGGCACCGCCACCTTCGGCACCGTCGCCAACCTGCCCGCCGACGGCGAGAAGGCCCAGGTACAGCTCAATGTCCAGGGCGTGCACGACCTGGTGCTGGCCGTGCTGCCCGGCATGATCTCGCGGGGCGCGGGCGGCATCCTCATCTCGGGTTCGGCCGCGGGCAACTCCCCCATCCCGAACAACGCCACATACGCCGCTTCCAAGGCGTTCGCCAACACCTTCAGCGAATCGCTGCGCGGCGAGCTGAAGCAGCACGGCATCAACGTCACGCTGCTGGCGCCCGGCCCGGTGCGCACCGAGCTGCCGAACCCGTCGGAGCAATCGCTCATCGAGCGGCTGATCCCGGACTTCCTGTGGATCGACACCGAATACACCGCCCGAATCTCGCTGGACGGCCTGGAGCGCAACAAGATGCGCGTGGTGCCGGGACTGACGTCCAAGGCGATGTCGACGGCGAGCGGATACGCCCCGCGGGCGATCGTCGCGCCGATCGTCGGAGCGGTGTACAAGAAGCTCGGCGGACAGTAGACCGGCGCACCGAGACTTACTTCCGGCGGGCCGTGCCGAACAGGCTGCGGGTGATCTCGCGGCCGGCCACCGTGGCCGCGGACCGCAGGAAACTCTTGAATGCCGTGCTCTGCAGCACTTCCTGGACCACCCCCGGTCCGTCGGTCTCCACCTGGGCGCGGCCGGACGCCCGGATTTCCGGCTCGTCAACCGGCTCGGGAACCGGAGCCGCATCGGGTGCGCCCGCTGGCGCGGTCCCGTCACCAGTCGGCGCGCCGGGCAGCCCCAACTTCGCCGCCAGCCGCTCGTAAGCCGAGTCCCGATCGATGGTCTGCCCGTAGACCGCCTGCAGCGGACTGGCTTTCGCCGCCGCCGTGATGGCGTCCGTTCCGATGGTGTCCATCAGCGACCGCGGGGCTCGCAGCCGGGTCCAGGCCACCGGGGTCGGCGCCCCCACCTCGGACAGCACCGTGACGACCGCCTCACCGATGCCGAGCGAGGTCAGCGCCGACTCCAGGTCGTACACCGTGGTCTTCGGGTAGGTTCGCACCGTCCTCGTCAGCGCCTTCTGATCGTCCGGAGTGAACGCCCGAATCGCATGCTGAACCCTGGCACCCAGCTGGCTGAGCACATCGTTCGGAATGTCGGTCGGCAACTGGGTGCAGAAGAACACGCCGACGCCCTTGGACCGGATCAGCTTGACCGTCTGCTCGACCTGGGCCAGGAACGCCTTGGACGCGTCAGTGAACAGCAGGTGGGCCTCGTCGAAGAAGAAGACCAGCTTCGGCTTGTCGGCATCGCCGATCTCCGGCAGCGCAGTGAACAGGTCGGCCAGCACCCACATCAGGAATGTCGAGAACATCACCGGACGGGCGGCCTGGCTGCCCAGCTCCAGCAGCGTGATGATGCCGCGGCCCTGCTGGTCAACGCGCATCAGATCCTCGGGCTTGAGTTCGGGCTCACCGAAGAAGGTGTCGGCGCCCTCGGCTTCCAGGTTCACCAGCGCACGCAGGATCACACCGGCGGTCGCCGGCGACACCGCGCCGAGCGTCTTCAACTCGGGCTTACCCTCGTCGCTGATCAGATACTGGATCACCGCTCGCAGGTCCTTCAAATCCAGCAGCAGCAGGCCCTTCTGGTCTGCCCAGTGGAAGACCAGGCCGAGCGTCGACTCCTGAGTCTGGTTGAGGCCCAACACTTTCGACAACAAGATCGGCCCGAAGCTGGTGACCGTCGCGCGCACCGGAACGCCGACGCCGGTGGTACCCAACGACAGGAACTCGACGGGAAAGGCGGTCGGCGCCCAGTCGTCGCCGGTATCGATGGCCCGCTGGGCGGTCTTGTCATTGGCCGCGCCGGCCTGCGCCAGACCCGACAGATCACCCTTGACGTCGGCCATCACCACGGGCACCCCGGCTGCCGACAACTGCTCGGCGATGACCTGCAGCGTCTTGGTCTTGCCCGTGCCGGTGGCGCCGGCGATCAGGCCATGCCGGTTGATCGTGGCCAGCGGAATCCGGACCTGCGCGCTCGCATCGACAACACCGTCGACAACGACCGCGCCCAGGTTCAGCGCCTGGCCGGAGGTCGTGTAACCAGCGGCGATCTGCTGCGCGGGAGAAGCACTCGATTCGGCGGTCATGCGCCTGACAGTACTTGTTCAGGTTGGCCGTAGCCGGGTACAGACACTCCGCGATCACAGCTGGGAATAGTCTGGAACACCGTGCGTGACGAACTGGTATGGATCGACTGCGAGATGACGGGCCTGGACCTCAAGTCCGACAGGCTCATCGAGATCGCGGCATTGGTCACCGACAGCGACCTGAACGTGCTGGGTGAAGGGGTCGACGTGGTGATCCACACCGACGACGACGCCCTCAACGGCATGGCCGACGTGGTGATGAAGATGCACACCCGCTCCGGCTTGATCAACGAGGTTCGCACCTCCACGGTCACGCTCGCCGAGGCCGAGAAGCTGGTCCTGGACTACATCCGCACCCACGTCGGGCAGACTAAGACCGCTCCCCTGGCCGGCAATTCGATTGCCACCGACCGCGGCTTCATCGCCCGGGACATGCCCGCCTTGGACGACTTCCTGCACTACCGGATGATCGATGTCAGCTCGATCAAAGAGCTGTGCCGGCGGTGGTATCCGCGGATCTATTTCGGGCAGCCGGAGAAGGGCCTGGCGCACCGCGCGCTGGCCGATATTCACGAATCCATCCGGGAGTTGAAGTACTACCGCGGCACCGCTTTCGTACCGGCGCCCGGACCGTCTACCAGCGAGATCGCGACAGTGGCGGATGAGCTGGGCCCGCCGGCGAACGACGCGGCGGTAACCGATTCGGCTTAGCGGGCCCGAACCGGTTAATATCTACGACGCTGCTAGTGCCGAGAGGCCCGCAGCAATGGTGGCTGTAGTTCAGTTGGTAGAGCACCAGGTTGTGATCCTGGGTGTCGCGGGTTCGAGTCCCGTCAGCCACCCCTGACAGGTCAGGGGGCGATTTTCGCCCCCTGACCTTTTTGTTTTGTGACCGCGCCTACCAGGGAAAACCCGGTCAGCCAGGCACCTGGTCCAGGAAGCCGTGCACAGTCCGGATCCGGCCGTCAGCGTCGGTCGCCAGCACGTCGAAACCCACGATCGGCGGCTCCTCGCCTTCCGGCCCCAGACCCCATTGGAAGCGGGCCTGGTTGTGGTTGCTGTCCGGACCGCTGACGAGCGAGAACACGAAGCCGGGGAATTGGGTGTGCACGGCACCGATCACCCCGGAGATGGCATCGTGACCGCTTACATCGGCCATCGGGTCGGTGTAAGTGGCCTCGGGCGCCCAGTGGTCGCCGAGCAGGGCACGCAACTGGGCGGGGTCGGTGGCATTCCACGTCTTCAGGTACGCGGTGACGATGTCGTTCATGCTGACCTCTTTCTTATCGGGTTGGTCAGCTCAAATCTTGGCGGCCGAACTGCGGCACGTCGATTACGTCCGAGGTAAAGGGGTTACGCCACTTAGGGTTTCACCAGACGACGCGCAGGCCGTTCAAGCCGTCGAACACCGGATCGGAGGACACCAGCGCAATCCCCTCGACCATCGCCGTGGCCGCGATCACCCGATCGAATGGGTCACGATGCGCCCAACCGATCGCCCCACCGAGGATGGCGTGATCTGTTGAGATGTCGATGGTTTCCACCGCCGCCCGACGCAGATGCTGTTCGAAGCCCATAGTGATGCTGTCCGCCAGTGGCAACTTGCCAAGTCGGCTCTTGGTGGCAATTTCCCACGCGGACGCCGCCGAGACATAGAGACGGTTCGACGAATCGCCCAACAACTGCGCCGACGCCTCGGACAAACGGGCAGGTTCGGTCAGCAACCAGAGCAGCACGTGGGTGTCGAGCAGGTAGCCCTCTTTCAGCTTTCCCACGCCGCGAGCTCTTCTGCCGGCAACTGGTCGAAAAAGGTCTCCGGCACGCGATAAGCCACGAATCCCATGGCGCGAGGGCCGGGCTTGTTCACCGGCACCAAACGTGCAACGGGAACGTCACCGCGGGCGATCACGATGTCCGCTCCAGCTTCGACTTCAGCAAGCAAGGCGGACAGCCGAGTCTTCGCCTCCTGCACCTTCACGATCGTCGACATGGCACCAGACTAGGTTGACCGACTAGGTTGGTCAACCTAGTCGGTCGTCGCCGAATCCCACCGCCCGCGGCGTGCCGACCTCCCAAGTAAGCAGAAGAGGCCCCCACCGAAGTGGGGGCCTCTGAGCTGTGCGCCGTCAGGGTTTCGAACCCCGGACCCGCTGATTAAGAGTCAGCTGCTCTACCAACTGAGCTAACGGCGCGCGAGAGAGACCTTAACAGCCCGATGGCCGCGGGGTGAAATCGTATGGTCAGCGCCGTATCCGGGATCGTTGCTGGGGTAACAATCCCGGATACGACATCACGATCACCACCTGCACTTGCCGGAATCTAGCCGATCTGTGACCAACCACACACCAAACCCCATCGCCAGCCCTACGCCGACCGCAGCCAAGGCCACCCACGGGCGACACCGCGCCAACCAGCGCCAAGTGGTTGCCACTCCGCACCTTGCCGATATTTGTTTAGCGAAAACCCCGTCAATAGCGGCCAAGGTCAGCGTATCGCCAGAAATCACACAGACCAGCGACTATACAAATCACCAAGCTGCGCTAAAGTTAGCTGAAATTACGCATAATGGTGTAGAAATGTAGCTGACGACGACTTGAGGGGGTTAGCTGATGCCACCCATTGCCGTTGTCACCTGCGGGACGCCCGGCATCGACGTTGTCGCGGCCTCCGACGACATCCCGGTCATCGTCCACACCTGCACCCGGCTGGGCCGGGTCGCAAACCCACCGCGCGGCTGGCTGCCAGGCTGGCTGACCCCGCGCCGCGGTAACTGAAAAGCTGGGTTCAGCCGCGTAGCTTGCGGATCACGACCACCAGCACGACGACACCCACCCCGGCCAACGACACGATCACCGCCGGCTTCGAAGCAATCGCAATCACCTTGGCCTTGGCGTCGTCAGCCAGTCGTTGGGGATTTGCCCGCTCCGCGAGGGCGTCAACCGTCAACGCCAACTGATCGCGTGCACGATCGATTTCCTGCTTGATCTCGTCAGGATTCCGGTCAGCCACTTCAGCCCTCCAGCTCGGGTTGCTCCTTGGCGCTCTACCCTAGAGCAGCTTGCCGAATCAGCAACGCTTGGCCGACAGAAGGGACACCACGGTGGCACCGACCCCGCGACTCGAAGTGGGCGCGAAAGCCCCCGCGTTCAGCCTGCCCGATGCCGACGGCAACACCGTGAAGCTGTCCGACTACCAGGGCCGCAAGGTAATCGTCTACTTCTACCCGGCCGCGTCCACGCCCGGCTGCACCAAGCAGGCCTGCGACTTCCGGGACAGCCTGGCCGAGCTCAACGAGGCCGGACTCGACGTCATCGGCATCTCCCCCGACAAGCCGGAGAAGCTGGCCAAGTTCCGCGATGCCGAGGGCCTGACCTTCCCGCTGCTGTCCGACCCCGAGCGCAAGGTGCTCACCGCCTGGGGCGCCTTTGGCGAGAAGACCATGTACGGCAAGACCGTGCAGGGCGTCATCCGCTCGACGTTCCTGGTCGACGAGTTGGGCAAGATCGCGGTCGCCCAGTACAACGTCAAAGCCACTGGCCATGTCGCCAAGTTGCGGCGGGACCTGTCCGTCTAGACACCCGGTCACACCACCCCGGTCTGGCACACTCGACCCGTGGCCGTGCCCGACGTCCGTTTTCGCCGTCTCGCCGAACAGGTGGCCGACGAGTTGCGCCTGCGCATTCTCAGCGGCGACCTCGCCGATGGCAGCGTGCTCCCCACAGAGGACGAGCTGCTGGTCGAGTTTCCGATCAGTAAGCCGTCACTGCGCGAGGCCATCCGAATCCTGGATGCCGAAGGGTTGCTCAGCGTGCGCCGGGGCAAGCTCGGCGGCTCGGTTGTGCACCGGCCCAGCGCGACCAATGTCGCCTACACCATGGGCTTGGTGCTCGGTGCGCACCGAGTGAGCCTGGGCGACGTCGGCACCGCCCTACGGCAGGTGGAGCCGGCCTGTGCGGCGCTTTGTGCGCAGCGCAGCGACCGCAAACGCGCTGTGGTGCCAGTACTTCGGCGGATCCACACCGAGGCCGTCGAAGCCGTCGAGGACCTGGTCCTGGTCACCTCGGCCAGCCGACGCTTCCACGAGGCGTTGGTACAGCACTGCGGCAACGAGACGATGATCATCCTCGCCGGCGCGCTCGAGGCGCTCTGGTCGTCACACGAACTGAGCTGGTCACGGCAGTTCACCGACCATGCCAGCATTCCCGTCGACGAGCGCCGCGCCGCCCTGGAGGATCACCGCACGCTGATCGACGCGATCGATGCCGGCGACGCCGAACGTGCACGCGAGCTGGCCGCGACGCATCTGCTCGACGCACAGCACTACCCGGGTGCGGCCGGGGTCGTCGATCCCGCAATGGTGCGCACCCGCACCCGTTCTTGATGAACCGTTGACAAAGTGCAGTCTCATTTTCATATGATTTGATGATGCGGCCGGCGGAGGCGACCACCTTGCAGACGACAGCGGTCACGGGTTCGCCCGCCTTCACCGTCGACGACATCGCACGTTTCCGCGCCAACGGCTGGTGGTCCGACACCACGGTCTCGGATGCGGTGCGGGCCAACGCCGCTCACACCCCGGATCGCACCGCCTACGTGGATCACCCGGACCGGTCCCTGACCTGGCGTGAATTCGATACCGCAGCAACCTTTTTGGCCGGTCAGCTGACGGGTGCCGGGGTCCGCCCCGGGGACCGGGTCGCGGTGTGGCACAGCGACACGACGGCGATCCACGTGCTGTTCGTCGCGATCGAACGATGCGGCGCGGTGGTGGTGGGCGTCGGCGCCCGCGCGGGAACCCGCGAAGTGACAGCCATTCTGCGGGGCGCCGAGCCGCGGCTGATGATCACCGACCCACAGCGCAACGAACCCGGCCGCACTGTCGCCGAGGCCATCGGCTGCGAGCTGCTGACGCTGGACGAATTGTCAGTCGGGACCGCGGTGGACGCACCGGTTCCCGAGGACCAGCTGGGTGCTGACGACGTCTTCCTGATCAACTCGACGTCGGGCACCACCGGGCTGCCCAAGTGCGTCGTGCACACCCAGAACCGTTGGTATTACTTCCACCAGCAGGCGGTGGCCAACGGTCTGTTGACCGCCGACGACGTGTTCCTCCCGGTCATCCCCACGCCGTTCGGTTTCGGCCTGTGGACCACCCACACCACGCCGATCTTCCTGGGGGCCACCGCAGTACTGCTGGACCGCTTCACCGCGGCCGCGGCCTGCGAAGCGATCGAACGCCACCGAGTCACGGTATTGTGTTGTGTGAGTACCCAATTGACCATGATCATGGCCGATCCGGCGGTCCACGAGTACGACCTGAGCTCATTGCGGGTGGTGTTCACCGGCGGCGAGGCATTGCCCTATCGGCCCGCCGCTGAGTTCGAAAAGCTCACCGGTGCAACCATTCTGCAGTTCTACGGATCCAACGAAACCGGCCTGCTCAGCGGCACCACGGTGCACGACTCGCTGGAACACCGGCTGCGTACCGGGGGCCGCATCGTCGCGGACATGGCGGTCCGGCTGTTCGACGGCGACACCGACGTCACCGATACCGGCCGGGGCCAGCCGGCCTGTCGCGGTCCGGCGACCAGCCTCGGCTACCTGGGCGGCACCGACCACGACAAGCTGTTCACCAGCGACGGCTGGATGCGGATGGGCGACATCTGCGAGATCGACGCCGACGGCTATCTGCGGGTGACCGGCCGGACCTCGGATTTCATCCTGCGCGGTGGCAAGAACATCAGCGCCGGCCAGGTGGAGGACGCCGTCATCAGCCACCCGGCGGTCGCCGTCGCGGCCGCCGTCGCGATGCCCGACCCGGTGTTCGGCGAAAAGGTCTGCGTCTACGTGGAATTGGGGACCGATGCACTCGTCGGCGATGCATCACTGGAGCTGACCGAGCTGTGCGCGCAGCTACTGGCGCAAGGCGTGTCCAAGGAGCTGCTGCCCGAGCGGCTGATCTTGCTGGACGAGCTCCCCCGTTCCTCCGGCGGCAAAGTCGCCAAAGGCCAGCTCCGTGAAGATATTCGATCCCGGATGGGAGGCGGTCATGAACGCTCCTGAAGCCCGTCGCGGTGGACTCGACGTGTGGGCACCATCGGTGACACCGCCGATCGGCGTCGACCTGTCCGACGAACAGGCCCTGGCCATCGCGTTCCGCCACCTCGCCGGCACCGGATTCGCCGAGAACATGGCCGGGCACATCACCTGGCAACCCGACGGCCACACGGACATGTACGTCAACCCTTGGGGTTTGTGGTGGCAGGAAGTCACCGCATCGGATATCTGTGTGGTCGACGAGGACGCGCGCGTCAAGCGGGGCCGGTGGGACGTCACCCCAGCCATCCACATCCACACCGAGCTGCACCGCGCCCGCCCGGACGCGCGGGTGGTGATCCACAATCACCCCTACTACGTCTGCGTGCTCGCCGCGCTGGGCCGGCTCCCCGAGCTCGTCCACCAGACCGGTTCGCTGTTCCTGGACGACATGTGCCTGGTCGACGAGTACGACGGGGAGGTCGATAGCGCTTCGCGCGCAGCCGAATTGGCGGCGCGGATCGGGGCGGCGAACCTGACCATCCTGGCCAACCACGGCGTCATCGCCACCGGCCGCAATCTGGCCGAGGCGGTGTACCGCGCGGCCTCGATCGAGCGGGTGTGCAAGCTGGCCTACGACGTTCTGCTGACGGGCCTCGAGCCAACCGAGATGAAGTGGTCCGACATGGTCGGAATGAAGGCCTCGCTGATCGAACGCGCGGCCGACGTGTACTGGGCCGGGGCCGCCCGGATCACCATCAAATCCGATCCGTCCGTTCTGCAGTAAGGCAGTGGCAACACATGAAATCCATTGACGACCTGGCCACCAACCTCGACTTCACCGTCGCCAAGACCGGAGCCGACCGGACGGTCACGCTGCTGCCCGATCCCCCGCGGGCCGCACGCCGGTACACGGTGATCTCGGTCGACGACCATATCGTCGAACCGCCGGACACCTTCACCGGCCGGCTGCCCGGCAAGTTCGCCGATCGGGCACCACGGGTGGTGGACACCGACAGCGGCGGCCAGACCTGGGTGTACGACGGTCAAGAGCTGCCCAACGTCGGATTCAACGCCGTCGTCGGCCGGCCGGTGTCCGAGTACGGGTTCGAACCGGTCCGGTTCGACGAGATGCGCAGGGGCGCTTGGGATATCCACGCCCGGGTGCGGGACATGGACCTCAACGGGGTCTACGCCTCGCTGAACTTCCCGTCGTTCCTGCCCGGATTCGCCGGGCAGCGCCTGCAACAGGTCACCACCGACCGCGACCTGGCGATGGCATCGGTACGGGCCTGGAACGACTGGCACTTCGACGTCTGGGCCGGCTCCTACCCCGACCGGATCATCCCGTGCCAACTGCCCTGGCTGCTGGACCCCGAAGTGGGCGCCAAGATGGTCTACGAGAACGCCGAACGCGGCTTCCACGCAATGACTTTCAGCGAGAACCCGGCCATGTTGGGGCTGCCGAGCATCCATTCGGGCTACTGGGACCCGATGATGGCAGCGTGTGCCGACACCGGCACCGTGGTCAACCTGCACATCGGCTCATCGGGCTCGTCGCCGTCAACCACCCCCGATGCGCCGCCAGATGTGCAGGGCGTGCTGTTCTTCGCCTACGCCATCTCGGCGGCGGTGGACTGGCTGTATTCGGGCCTGCCCAGCCGGTTTCCGGACTTGAAGATCTGCCTGTCCGAGGGCGGCATCGGCTGGGTCGCCGGACTGCTGGACCGCCTCGACCACATGCTCAGCTACCACTCCATGTACGGCACCTGGGAGCGTCTCGGCGAAAGCCTCACTCCCGCCGAGGTCTTCACCCGGAACTTCTGGTTCTGCGCGGTGGAGGACCAATCTTCATTCGTGCAGCGGGACCGGATCGGCGTCGGCAACATCATGCTGGAGGCCGACTACCCGCATTGCGATTCGACGTGGCCGCATACGCAGCAGACCATCCATGGTGAGATCGGCGACCTGCCCGCCGACGTGATCCGAAAGATCACCTGGGAGAACGCGTCCCGGCTCTACCAGCACCCGGTCCCCGCCGAGGTGCGCGAGAACCCCGACGCGTTCTAACCGCCCAGCGCGTCAAGCAGCAGCGCTTCGGCCATCGCGGCCTTCTCCAGCACGCCCAGATGCAGGCTCTCGTTGATGCTGTGTGCCTGGGTGCCGGGATCTTCAACACCGGTGACCAGGATGGTGGCCTTCGGGAAGGCCGCGGCGAATTCGGCGATGAACGGGATCGACCCGCCCATGCCCATGTCCACCGGCGCGGTCCCCCAGGCCTGGGTGAACGCTGAACGGGCAGCGTCATACACCGGTCCGGTGGCATCGATGGCGTACGGCTGCCCGACGTCGCCGGGCGACACTGTGACCCTCGCGCCCCAGGGCGCGTGCTGCTCCAGGTGCCGTTTCAGCGCGGCCAGGTGGTCCAGCGCGTCACCACCCGGGGCCACCCGCAGGCTGATCTTCGCCCTGGCGCACGGGATCAGTGTGTTGGATGCCTTGCCGATCGAGGTGGTGTCGATGCCGATGACGGTGATCGCCGGTTTGGCCCAAAGTCGTTGCACCACAGAGCCGGAACCAATCTGCTCGACACCGTCGAGTAGCCCGGTCTCCGTGGCCACCCAGTCCGGGCCCCGGTCGACGTCGGCGGCGGTGCCCTCATACAGGCCGTCTACCGCGACATTGCCGTCGTCGTCGTGCAGGGTGGCCAACAGCCGTACGAGCGCGCTCAGCGCGTCGGGCACGACGCCGCCCCACAGCCCGGAGTGCAGCCCATGATCAAGCGTGGCCACCTCGACCACGCAGTCCGCCAGCCCACGGAGTGACACCGTCAAAGCCGGAATCTCGGTGCTCCAGTTGTCCGAATCGGCGATCAAGATGACGTCGGCAGCCAGCAGATCACGATGCGCGTTCAGCAGTGCGCCCAAAGACGGTGAGCCCGACTCCTCTTCGCCCTCAACGAATACCGTGACGCCGACCGGAGGCTGACCGCCGTGAGCCCGCATCGCGGCCAGGTGCACGGCGATGCCGGCCTTGTCGTCGGCGCTGCCGCGGCCATAGAGCCGGCCGTCGCGCTCGGTCGGTTCGAAGGGCGCCGAGTCCCACTGCCCGCGGTCGCCCTCGGGCTGCACGTCGTGGTGCGCGTACAACAACACCGTCGGCGCGCCTTCAGGTGCCCGATGACGGGCGATCACCGCCGGGGCGCCGCCCTCG
>JARLGS010000489.1 GCA_031292695.1 Mycobacterium sp.
GCGAAGATCAACGACCTGGCGTCCAAGCTGGGCGGCCGCGACACCCGGGTCGCCACCCCGTCCGGGCTGGACGGACCCGGCATGAGCACCTCGCCCTATGACTTGGGATTGTTCTACCGCTTCGCCTGGCAGAACCCGACATTCGCCGGCATCGTGGCCACCCAGAAATACAACTTCCCCGGCCACCCGGCCAAGCCCGGCGAACCCGGTGACCACCCCGGCTACGAGCTGGAGAACGACAACAGGCTGCTCTTCAACTACCCCGGCGCACTCGGCGGTAAGACCGGTTACACCGACGACGCGGGGCAGACGTTCGTCGGCGCCGCCGATCACGGCGGACGTCGCCTGGTCGCCATCCTGCTGCACGGCACCCGGGTGCCCATTGCCCCGTGGGAGCAGGCCGCACATCTGTTGGACTACGGATTCGCCACCCCGCCCGGAACCAAGGTCGGCACGCTGATCGAACCGGACCCGTCGCTGACCCAGACCAAGCCCGGCGCCCCCAACCAACCCGTGACGGCAGCGGCCATGTCGGCCATGCCGCCGGCCGACGCCCTCCCGGTGCGAGTCGGTGTCGGTGTCGTCGGTGCCGCGGTGGTCCTGTCGCTGATGATGGCCGCCCGTTCGATCAACCGGCGCCCCCAACACACAAGCCGATAGCGCCGAATCGGTCCGCCCCGGCCACCGGTATGCCAGATTCAGCACCTGAGCTCGGAGCGGAAGGACACGCCGTGGGCAAATCCAGACATTTGGGGGCATTGGTCGCCGTCACCGCGGCCAGCATCGGCGTCATCTACGGATACGACCTGTCCAATATCGCCGGTGCGCTGCTGTTCGTCACCGACGAGTTCGGGCTGAGCACACACCAGCAGGAACTGGTGACCACCGCCGTGGTGATCGGCCAGCTGGTCGGCGCGATCGGGGCCGGGGCGCTGGCGAACGCGATCGGCCGGCAGAAGTCGATGGTCCTGGTGGCCTTCACCTACGCGACGTTCGCACTCTTCAGTGCCTTCGCCACCACAGTCCCGCTGTTGCTCACCGCCCGCCTGCTGCTGGGGGTGACCATCGGCGTCTCGATCGTGGTGGTGCCGGTCTTCGTCGCCGAGTCCGCGCCGGCCGCCACCCGAGGCCGGCTGCTGGTCGCCTATCAGGTGGCCACTGTGGCCGGCATCATCATCGGCTACCTGGCTGCGTACGCGCTGGCCGGCAGCCATGCCTGGCGGTGGATGCTGGGCCTGGCCGCGGTGCCGGCGGTGCTGGTCGGTCTGATGCTGCTGAAGATGCCCGACACCGCGCGCTGGTACCTGCTCCGAGGCCGCGACAACGACGCCCGGCGCGCGCTGCAGCAGGCGAATCCGGGCGTTCCCCCGGCCGCCGTCGATGCCGAGCTGGCCGACATCCGCATGGCGCTGACGGCCGAGAGCGGCGGCTCGTTCCGCAACATGGTGCGGCCACCGTATCTGCGTGCCACGATTTTCGTTGTGACGCTGGGCTTTTTCATTCAGATCACCGGCATCAACGCCGTGGTGTATTACAGCCCAAGGCTTTTCGAGGCCATGGGGTTCACCGGCAACTTCGCGCTGTTGGTACTGCCGGCGCTGATCCAGGTCGCCGCGCTGATCGCGGTGGTGGTGTCACTGCTGCTCGTCGACCGCGTGGGCCGGCGGCCGATCCTGCTTGGCGGCATAGCCATGATGATCGCTGCCAACGCCGTGCTGATCGGCGTCTTCGCGGGCGGCCTGCACAACAACACCCTGGGCTTCCTCGGGGTGCTGCTGTTCACCATCGGCTTCACCTTCGGCTTCGGTGCCCTGGTGTGGGTGTACGCGGGTGAGAGCTTCCCGTCCCACCTTCGGTCACTGGGCTCCAGCACCATGCTGACCTCGGATCTGGTGGCCAATGCCATTGTCGGCGCGTTCTTCCTGACGGTGCTGAACTCGATCGGCGGGACCGGAACATTCGCATTATTCGGCGTTTTCGCCCTCGCCGCGTTCGCCTTCGTGTACCGGTACGCGCCGGAAACCCGCGGCCGCCAGCTCGAGGACATCCGGCATTTCTGGGAGAACGGTGGCGCTTGGCCGGCCGACCTCCCTCTGACTCCTGTTGAGCAACAATGACACTCGTACAACAATGACACTCATCACCGCCGGAGCCATGGTTCTGGGCGACTCAGTGTGCCGGCCCGCGTGGCTTGAGATCGACGGCGACCTGATCGTGGCCTGCGGTGGCGGCCCCGCGCCGCGCGCCGCGGACGTCGACTTCCCCGATGGTGTTGCCGTACCCGGCTTTGTCGACATGCATGTGCACGGTGGCGGCGGATTCTCCTACGGCACTGACGATCCCGACGAGATCGCCGGGGCAGCCGAATTCCACCGCAACCACGGCTGCACCACCACCCTGGCCAGCCTGGTCACCGCGGCACCCGAAGTGCTGCTCTCCCAGGTCCGCACGCTGGCCGACGCGGTGCGGGGCGACGTCATCGCCGGCATCCACCTCGAAGGTCCATGGCTGAGTTCAGCGCGGTGTGGTGCACACGATGCGTCGCAGTTACGGGACCCCGATCCGGCCGAAATCGACGCCCTGCTCGCCGCGGGCGAGGGCACCATCCGGATGGTCACCATCGCGCCGGAACTGACCGGCGCAGACGCCGCCATCGAGCGGCTGGTCGACGCGGGAATTGTGGTGGCCGTTGGCCATACCGACGCCAGCTACGAGCAGACAAAGCGCGCGCTACAACTGGGCGCCACAGTGGGCACACACGTCTTCAACGGGATGCGCCCGCTGCACCACCGCGACCCCGGACCGGCACTGGCCCTGCTCGAGGATTCCCGGGTGACCGTGGAACTCATCGCCGACGGGGTGCACCTACACCCGGCGCTCGTGCATCAGGTGGCGGTCACGGCGGGCTCGGATCGGGTCGCATTGATCACCGACGCGATGGCGGCGGCCGGCATGCAGGACGGGTCTTACGCGCTGGGCGGACTCGACGTCGAGGTGTGCGGCGCGGTGGCGCGGCTGAGCGGACGGTCCACAATCGCGGGCAGCACCGCAACCATGGATGCCCTGTTCCGCACCGCGGCAACGGGTTTGGAGTCCGCGTCGGACTCGGCACTAAGGCACGCGGTGGCGATGACGGCGACCACGCCGGCCCGGACCCTGGAGCTCGACGACGTCGGCGTACTGCGGCCCGGAATGGTCGCCGACCTGGTGGTGCTCGATCGCCAGCTGCAGGTCGCCGCGGTGCTGGCCGGTGGTGTGTGGGTGGCTCCCGGCGACCGCAGCTAGCGACCAAGGGAGTCATCGAGACCGACGAAATGGCCGCAACGACTCGCACAAACCGGCCCATTCGTCCGTTTCGGCGGAAGTCATACTTGCATCATGACTGGCGCCCGAACAGCCAACGAGGCTCGCGTTTATCACAAGCTGCAGCTGGCGGCACACCTCGTGAAGAAGGCCGCCGACCGCGAAATGCTCACGGAAACAGGACTGTCGGTCTCACAGGTTGCAGTGCTCAACGCCGTCGCAGCGATCGACGGAGCCACGCAGCGCTCCGTCGCAGCCACCCTGGGGATCAACGAATCTGCGGTGACCGCGATGGTGCGCCGGCTCGTCGAAGCCGGACACGTCACCCGCGCCCAACACGACGGGCGAACCCGCATTCTCGAGCTGACGGCCACCGGAACCGCGGCATGCCGAGTGGCCAGCCGCGCGTTCCGGCCGGTGAACGCCCAGTTCGGCGAGGCCCTCACGGCCGGCGAAGCGCAAAACCTTGCGGACCTACTGGAGGCGGTCATCCAGAAATTCGCCTGACAACACGACCCTACCGCCGCCGCGCCAGCCGCGAAAGCCCCAGTCCGCCAATCAAACCCACGGCCGCGCCGACCACGACACCACTGGCGTCGACCCCGTCCCGCTCGTGATACCGGGTGATGATGGTGGCGGGTCCGGGCGGGGCGACCGGGGCCAGTGCCAACGTGTCCGACGACGTCGCCGCCCATGCCGTGGAAAACAGGATCAGCCGCGCGGTGATATAGGCGAACACCATCAAGCCGAGCACGGGGCCGAACGTCGCGCCCGCCGGACCGTGCATGATCACCCTCAGATAGATCGAGGCGATCTGCTTGAAGATTTCGAAACCCACGGCCGCGATCAACGCGGCTCGGGCCGAGCTCCGCAGGCTGACCGAGTGTCGGGGCAACCGGGCGATGATCCAGGTGAACATCAGCCACGCCACGCCGAACGAGACCGCCATCGACGCCACCCGCAGCAGCGTGCCGAGGCCGGGCACGTGCCCGATGCCGAGCCAGTGCAGCAGGGTCGTCATCAACCCGGTGTCGCCCAACGCCGTCAGGCCGATGGTGACCACGATGGCCACGAACGCCGAGACCAGCGCCAGCAGGTCGGACAACTTGGTGCGCGCCCAACTCAGCGGTTCGCTCTGCTGCTCCCACATCTCAGTGAGCGCCATGCGCAGGTTGGCCATCCAGCCCAGGCCCGCCCACCCCGCGGTGGCCAGACCGACGATGCCGACCGAGGTGCGCGAGCGCACTGCGGAATCCATCAGCGCAACCAGCTGATGTCCGAAGTCCCCAGCCACCGTCGCCCGGATCCGGTCTTCCAATTCGGCCAGCAGGTCCGGCCGGGAGGCCAGCACGAAACCACCCGCCGCAAACCCGACCATGAGCAGCGGGAAGAGCGCGAAGACGGTGAAGTACGTGATGCCGGCGGCGTAGAAGTCACCGTTGCAGTTCTGGTAACGATCCTGGGCCCGCATGATGCGGTCAAACCAGGGATGTCGCTGCCGTAATCGGTCGAGGAAGCCCGGCTGGTCCGAGTCGGTCATGTCCGGCAAACCCCCAACGGTCGACGATTGTTTGCCGGAATCCTAGTGTCCGATGCCATCAGCGTCCTGGGACGTCATCGCGGACGCGGCAGAAACCCCAGCCGGTCGCTGACCCGCTGCAAGGTCTTCGCGGCAACCTGCTCGGCTCGCGCGGCTCCCGCGGCCAACACCGATTCCAGCTCCGCCGGATCAGCCAGCAGCTCGTCGACCCGGGTCTTGATCGGGGTGACGTACTCGACGACGGCCTCGGCGGTCTCCTTCTTCAGGTCGCCGTACCCACGCCCCTCGTACCCGGCCACCAGCGCGTCGATGGCGGTGCCGGTCACCGCCGACTGGATGGTCAGCAGGTTGGAGATGCCCGGCTTGGCCTCCGGATCGAACCGGATCTCGCGCTCGCTGTCGGTCACCGCGGACCGGATTTTCTTTGCCGACTTGGCCGGGTCGTCGAGCAGGTTGATCAGGCCCGTATCGGCGCCGGCCG
This sequence comes from Mycobacterium sp., assembly GCA_031292695.1. Classification (GTDB taxonomy): domain Bacteria; phylum Actinomycetota; class Actinomycetes; order Mycobacteriales; family Mycobacteriaceae; genus Mycobacterium. Next base: position 5,325 of record JARLGS010000489.1, read on the forward strand.
ACTTGCTCATCTTCGCGGTGGGGTCCTGCAGGTCGTAGATCTTGGCGGTCGCCTTGGGGATCATCGCCTCGGGCACCACGAAGGTGTCCGGGAACCGAGCGTTGAAGCGCTGGGCGAGGTCGCGAGCCAGCTCGAGGTGCTGACGCTGGTCCTCGCCGACGGGTACCAGATCAGTGTCGTAGAGCAGGATGTCTGCGGCCATCAGCACGGGGTAGGTGAACAACCCGACCGTGGTGGCGTCGGCCCCCTGCTTCTGCGACTTGTCCTTGAACTGGGTCATCCGAGACGCCTGCCCGAAGCCGGTGAAGCAACCCAGTAGCCAGGCCAGCTGGCTGTGCTCGGCGACGTGGCTCTGCACGAACACCGTGCTGCGGGCGGGGTCGATGCCGAGCGCCAGGTACTGCGCCGCGGTCACCAGCGTGCGACGGCGCAGCGTCTCCGGGTCCTGTGGGACGGTGATGGCGTGCAGGTCGACGACGCAGAAGAACGCGTCATAGCCGTCTTGAAGCTGGGCCCAGTTCTGTACCGCACCCAGGGCATTGCCCAGGTGAAGCGAATCGGAAGTGGGCTGGGCACCGGAAAAGACGACGCGCTTACCCGCGCATGCACCGCTGTTGCTCATGATGGCTGCAATTTTCGCACTGCCGTCATTCGATTTTCTCCGGGGTCAGGTGGCCGGGGTCAATCGCGGGCCGGAGCCAGGCTCTGCAGCACCCGGAGGAAGACGCGCCGCTCATCGGCGGCCAACTGGCCCAGCCACCGTTCCTCGCCGCGCTGGATCTCCGCCCGCACCGCGTCCTTGAGCCGGCCTCCCGAGATGGTGATCGCAAGCAACCGGACGCGGCGATCGTCGGGGTCAGGGGTCCGCTCGATGTAGCCGCGGTCCTGCAGGTCGTCGAGCGTCCGGATGATGCGGGTCTTGTCGGCGCCGATCGCCTCGGCCAATGCGGCCTGCGACCGCATCGGGGTCTCGTCGAGCGCGTCCAGCACGATGTAGCCCCACATGGTCACACCGTGGTCGTCCAGCACCGGCTGCTCGGCGGCGAGCAGCTCACGCAGCAGCGGTGCGAGCATCGCGGCCAGGTCGGGCCGCCGGGGTGCAGACATCACAGCATGATAGGCATTGCCATATCGTATGCCCACACATACGATATGCACATGATTACAATTTCCACCGACCTCCTCAGCGCACATCGCACCGCCATTCAGACTTCCATCGATGTCGTCAGTACCGTCGGCAGCGACGACCTGAAGCGCGCCACCCCCTGCGCCGCTTGGGATTTGGCAGACCTACTGGCCCACATGACCGTTCAGCACCGCGGCTTCGCAGCGGCGGCCCGCGGCGGCGGACAGGATCTGGCGACCTGGGATCCGGCTACCGTTCGCGACACGCGGGACCCGGTAGGCGATTATGCGTCCGCCGCCCATGATGTGTTGGACGCGTTTGCCGAGGCCGACCCCCAAAGTCAGTTCGCCCTACCGGAACTCGGTACCGAGGTGCCCGCCGAGATGGCGATCGGCTTTCATCTGATCGACTACGTGGTACATGGCTGGGACGTCGCGGCCACGCTGGGCGCCGCGTTCACGCTGCCCGACGACGTCATCGCCGCGGCGCTACCGCTGGCGTTCGCTGTGCCCGATGGCGACTTCCGAAGCATGGCCAATTCGCCGTTCGGGCCGGCCCAAACTGGTGACCGTGCAACCGATTTCGATCGACTGCTGCGTCACCTGGGCCGTAACCCGCAGTGGCCGGATCAGTCGTAGTGCACCGTCACCGGCGCGTGGTCGGACCAGCGCAGCGCATACGCCTCCGCCCGTTCAACCCGTGCCGCAACGGCTTTCGACGCCAGCTTGGCGTTGGCCAGGTGGTAGTCGATGCGCCAGCCGGCGTCGTTGTCGAACGCCTTGCCGCGCCATGACCACCAGCTGTACGGCCCGGCGACATCCGGGTGCAGCTCGCGCACCACGTCGGTCCACCCAGAGGCCATCAGCTCAGCCAGCCACTGGCGCTCGCTGGGTAGAAACCCGGACTTCTTGACGTTGTTCTTCCAGGCCTTGATGTCGAGCTCACTCGCTGCGATGTTCCAGTCGCCACAGATCACCACGCCCCGACGCTTGCGGCTGAGCTCGGCCATGCGGCCGGCCAGCGCCACCATGAAGCGTTCCTTCTCCAACTGCTTGTCGGTCTCGGCCTCGCCGGTAGGCACGTAGACACTGGCGACCGTGAGGCCGTCCGTATCGACCTCGAGATAGCGCCCGTGCGAGGCGAATTCGTCGTCAAGCCCAATCCGCACCGCGGTGAACGGGGTGCGCGACAGCACGGCAACACCGTTGCGGCCCTTCACGTGCGGCTCGGCCGACGCCAGCTCCCAGCCGCCGGCCAGAGCCGGTGCCAACGCATCGGCCAGCTGGGCGTCGTCGGCTCGGGTCTCCTGCAGACACACGACGTCGGAGCTGGTCTCCTTGAGCCAGGGCAGCAACCCGAGGTTGTCCGCCGACCGCTCTTTGACCGCAGCGCGGATGCCGTTGACGTTGATGGTGGTGACGATCACGCATTTGCCTTTCAACGCCGAACGTGAGCTTGTGGTCGAGTTTCGGTGAATCCCTCGCCCACAAGCTCACGTTCGCGCAAAATCAGTCCCGATCGGCGGCAGCCAGCGCGGCGTTGAAGGTGGCGCTGGGCCGCATCACCGCCGCGGTCTTCTCCGAGTCCGGCGCGTAGTAGCCGCCGATGTCGGCCGGGCTGCCCTGCGCCGCAGCCAGTTCCGCAACGATCTTCTCCTCGTTCTCGGCCAGGGTCTTGGCCAGCGGGGCGAAGTGTGCGGCCAGTTCCGCGTCCTCGGTCTGCTCGGCCAGCGCCTGCGCCCAGTACATGGCCAGGTAGAACTGGCTGCCCCTGTTGTCCAACTCGCCGGTACGCCGCGACGGACTCTTGTTCTCGTCCAACAGCTTTCCCGTCGCGCTGTCGAGTGTCTTGGCCAGCAGCAGCGCCCGGGCGTCGTCGGTCTTGTTGCCGAGGTCCTCCAGGCTGGCGCCGAGGGCCAGGAACTCGCCGAGCGAATCCCAGCGCAGGTGGTTCTCCTCGACCAGCTGCTGCACGTGCTTGGGCGCCGAGCCGCCGGCACCGGTCTCGTACAGCCCGCCACCGGCCATCAGCGGCACGATCGAGAGCATCTTGGCGCTGGTGCCCAGCTCCAGGATCGGGAACAGGTCGGTCAGGTAGTCGCGCAGGATATTGCCGGTGGCAGCGATGGTGTCCTGCCCGCGCATGACCCGCTCGATGGTGTGGCGCATGGCGCGTTCCTGCGACATGACCTGGATGTCCAGGCCCTCGGTGTCGTGGTCCTTGAGGTACAGAGCGACCTTCTTGCGCAGCTCGTTCTCGTGCGGGCGCTCCTGGTCCAGCCAGAACACCACCGGCATGCCCGACAGGCGCGCCCGCGTGACAGCCAGCTTCACCCAGTCGCGGATCGGCGCGTCCTTGACGACCGGCATGCGCCAGATGTCGCCTTCCTCGACGGCCTGGGTCAGCAGCACCTCACCGGTGTCGATGTCGACGATGTTGGCGACGCCGTCCTCGGAGATCTCGAACGTCTTGTCATGGCTGCCGTACTCCTCGGCCTGCTGCGCCATGAGGCCGACGTTGGGGACGGTGCCCATGGTGGTCGGATCGAACTGGCCGTGGGTCTTACAGAAGTTGATGATCTCCTGGTACATCCGGGAGAAGGTCGACTCCGGGTTGACCGCCTTGGTGTCCTTGAGCTTCCCGTCGGCGCCGTACATCTTGCCGCCGAGCCGGATCATCGCCGGCATGGATGCGTCGACGATCACGTCGGACGGCGAGTGGAAGTTCGTGATGCCGCGGGCCGAGTCGACCATGGCCAGCTCGGGCCGGTGCTCGTGGCACTTGTGCAGATCATCGACGATCTCGTCGTGCAGCGACTTGGGCAGCGTCTCGATCTTGGCGTACAGGTCGCTCAAACCGTTGTTGACGTTGACGCCCAGCTCGTCAAACAGCTTCTGGTGCTTGGCAAATGCGTCCTTGTAGAAGATCCGCACCGCGTGACCGAACACGATCGGGTGGCTGACCTTCATCATGGTCGCCTTGACGTGCAGGGAGAACATGACGCCGGTCTTGTAGGCGTCGTCCATCTGCTCTTCGTAGAAGTCGTACAGCGCCTTCTTGCTCATGTACATCGAGTCGATGACGTCGCCGGCGTCCAGCTTCACCTCAGGCTTGAGCTCAATTGTCTTGCCGGCCTTGGTCTTCAGCACCATCTTGACCCGGCGGGCCTTGTCCAGCGTCATGGACTGCTCGCCGTGGTAGAAGTCGCCGTGCTTCATGGTGGCCACGTGGGTGCGGGAAGCCTGCGACCACACACCCATGCTGTGCGGGTGCTTGCGGGCGTACTCCTTGACCGCCTTGGGCGCACGACGGTCCGAGTTGCCTTCGCGCAGCACCGGGTTCACCGCGCTACCGAGGCACTTGCCGTAGCGGACCTTGATCGCCTTCTCTTCGTCGTTCTTCGGGTCCCCGGGGTAGTCGGGCAGGTGGTAGCCCTTGTACTGGAGCTCCTTGATCGCGGCCACCAGCTGCGGCACCGAGGCGCTGATGTTCGGCAGCTTGATGATGTTGGTCTCGGGTTCCTGGGTCAACCGCCCCAGCTCCGCCAGGTTGTCCGGCACCTTCTGCTCGTCGGTCAGGTAGTCGCTGAACTCGGCCAGAATGCGCGCGGCGACCGAGATGTCGGTGGTCTGCACGTCGATGCCGGCCGCGCCGGCGAAGGTGCGGACCACCGGCAAAAAGGCGTACGTCGCGAGCAGCGGCGCCTCATCAGTCAACGTGTAGATGATGGATGGTTTCTCGCCACTCATGGTCACTCTCCCGGCGTCACGGACGGTCACGTACTGGAAAACCTAAGTCGAATTCCGCATCTGCACGCGGCTACCTACGTCTCGACGGATACGAAGTTACCGTGACCCGGACAACAGCGTCTCGGTGGACCGGTGTCCGCGCACGGCACCACGTCACAGCCCTGTCAGCGGGCACCAGGTGGCAGTCGCCGACCCACTTGCGATACCCTCGAAACCGGTCATGAGTGCCAGCGTCAAGCCCCGGCTTGCTGGCCGGCAACCCTCCATCCGCGGTGGGGTGCCCCGGGAGACGACCAGGTTGAGTAGCCGCAGGCCGGCTGCGAGGCAAGCGCGGGTCCGCCACATGGACCCGGATGACTGGGCGAGTGGAGGCTTTCTATGTGTCGCTGTCCGTGATTGTTCGAGTTCGCGAACCCATTCGTCGTACCCAAAAACTCACAGGAGACATTTCCGACCATGACTACAGAGGCCATCGACCCCACCGCGCGCTGGAGCTTCGAGACCAAGCAGATTCACGCAGGTCAGAGTCCCGATAGTGCCACGAACGCCCGGGCGCTGCCCATCTACCAGACGACGTCGTACACGTTCCGCGACACCGACCACGCCGCTGCGCTGTTCGGGCTCGCCGAGCCGGGCAACATCTACACCCGGATCATGAACCCGACCACCGACGTGGTCGAACAGCGCGTAGCCGCGCTGGAGGGCGGGGTGGCCGCACTGTTCCTGTCGTCGGGGCAGGCCGCCGCGACCATCGCGATCCTGAACCTGGCCGGCACCGGCGACCACATCGTCGCCTCGCCGCGGCTGTACGGCGGCACGTACAACCTGCTGCACTACACGCTGCCCAAGCTCGGAGTCGAGGTCAGCTTCGTGGCGGACCCCGACGACCTGGAGTCGTGGCGGGCCGCGGTCCAGCCGAACACCAAGGCCTTCTTCGCCGAGACCATCTCCAACCCGAAGATCGACGTCCTCGACATCCCGGGCGTCTCGGCGGTGGCGCATGAGAACGTCGTGCCGCTGATCGTCGACAACACCGTCGCCACGCCGTACCTGATCCAGCCGCTGGCCCACGGCGCTGACATCGTCGTCCACTCGGCCACCAAGTACCTGGGCGGTCACGGCTCAGCGATCGCCGGCGTGATCGTCGACGGCGGCACCTTCGACTGGACCAACGGCAAGTTCCCCGGCTTCACCGAGCCCGACCCCAGCTACCACGGGGTGGTGTTCGCCGACCTCGGGGCGCCGGCGTACGCACTCAAGGCCCGGGTGCAGTTGCTGCGGGATCTCGGGTCGGCGGTAGCGCCGTTCAACTCGTTCCTCATCGCGCAGGGATTGGAAACGCTGTCGCTGCGCGTTGAACGGCACGTGTCCAACGCCCAGAAGGTCGCCGAGTACCTGGCCGCCCGCCCGGATGTGATCTCGGTGAACTACGCCGGGCTGCCCACCTCCCCCTGGTACGAACTGGGCCGCAAGCTGGCGCCCAAGGGCACCGGCGCCGTCCTGTCGTTCGAGCTGGCCGGCGGCATCGAGGCCGGCAAGGCGTTTGTCAACGCACTGACCCTGCACAGCCACGTCGCCAACATCGGCGACGTCCGGTCTCTGGTCATCCACCCGGCGTCCACCACGCACCAGCAGCTCACCGCCGCGGAGCAGCTTGCCTCCGGCGTCACCCCGGGCCTGGTCCGCCTGGCCGTCGGCATCGAAGGCATCGA
>JARLGS010000490.1 GCA_031292695.1 Mycobacterium sp.
ATCGCCGAGGCGCAGCGCACCGGAGCCGCGCACGGGGCATCGTTCTCCCTGCCTACCGAAGCCGACCGGTTCCGGCTTGAGGCGACCGAGGCCACCGCGAAATTGCGCTCATTGCCACCTGCGGAGCACCGGGACTACCTGGTCGATACGGGTTACCTTGTCCCACACTGGCCCAGACCATGGGGACGGCAAGCCGGCGTGATCGAGCAACTCGTCATCGAGGAGGAATTCTCCGCAGGCGGTGGTATCGAACTGCCCGAACTGGGGATCACCGGTTGGGTCATGCTGACCATCACCCAGGCCGGCACCGACGAACAGCGGGCCCGCTGGGTGGAGCCGGTGCTACGTGGTCAAATCAATTGGTGCCAGCTGTTTTCCGAGCCGGGCGCGGGTTCGGACGCAGCTGCGGTCCGTACCACCGCAACCCCGGTCGACGGCGGCTGGCGGGTCACCGGGCAGAAGGTGTGGACCAGCCTGGCTCACGAATGCCAGTGGGGCCTGGCCACGGTACGCACCGATCCGGACGCCCCCAAGCACGCCGGCGTCACGATGATGGCCATCGACATGTCCTCCCCCGGAGTCCGGGTGCTGCCGCTGCGTGAGCTCACCGGTGAGGCACTGTTCAATGAGGTCTTCTTCGATGATGTGTTTGTTCCCGACGCCGATGTGGTCGGCGATGTCAACCGCGGTTGGCTGGTGGCACGCGCCACGCTGGGCAATGAGCGGGTATCGATCGGTGGCGGGTCTGGCGGCATCGGTGTGGGTGCAGATGACCTGATCAAGCTGCTCGACAACGCACCTGGTGGGGCATCGGCGCGCTGGGAGCACCGGGTCGGTGAGGTGATCGCCGAGCTGCACGCGCTGCGCTTGCTGAATCTGCGCAATGCGAGCCGCGCTATCGCTGGCGGCGACACCGCAGCCGAGGCAAATGTCAGCAAGCTGCTGCAGGCCGAATCATCGCAACACGTCAGCGAACTGGCGATCGAGCTGGCCGGCACATCGGCGGTCGCCGGCAGAACACCCGAGCTGACCCGCGCCTATCTGTACGCCCGGTGCCTGACCATCGCCGG
>JARLGS010000491.1 GCA_031292695.1 Mycobacterium sp.
TCTGGTCGTCAACGGCAAGACCATCACCTTCAAGGCGGGCTCTGCCCCGGCGGCGGCTGCGGTTCCCACTGGATCCGGCGTTAGCGGCAACATCGTCACTGACGGAAGCGGCAACTCGAGCGTCTATTTGGGCGCCGGCACGCTTGCCGATGTGCTCACGGCGGTCGATCTCGCCAGCGGCGTTGCCAAGACCGTGAATACCGCGGGCGCCGCGGTGATCACCGGCTCGACCAGCTCCATCAACTCCGGCACCGGCGTTCTGACGCTCAACACCTCGACCGGCGCCGATCTCAGCATCACCGGCAAGGCCGATCTGCTGAAGGAGCTGGGTCTGACCACGTCGGTCGGCTCCGGTAACGTCAACGTCGGCATTGCGCGTACAACGGCTGCGACGACCACCGCCAACCTGATCCAGGACGGATCGACCCTGAACGTGAATGGCCACACCATCACTTTCTCCAACGCACACGTGCCGGCAGCGGCGCAGGTGCCAACCGGTTCGGGCATCCTCAACGCCGTCCAGACCGACGGCAATGGCAACTCGATCGTCTATCTGCAGACCGCTACCATTGCCGATACGCTGAATGCGATCGATCTGGCTTCCGGCGTGCAGACCGCATCGAACTCGGCCGGCGTCGCGACATTGACCGCTGCAACGGGCGTTGCCGCGTCGTCGGTGAACGCGAACGGCACGCTGAAGCTCAGCACCGGTACGGTGGCTGATCTCAGCATCAGCGGCGGCACCGGCAACGCGCTGTCCGTTCTCGGTCTCAACGGTCCCACCGGCAACAGCAGCAGCTTCACCGCTGCCCGTACCGCCGGAGTCGGCGGCATCAACGGCAAGACCTTGACCTTCACCTCCTTCAATAGCGGAGCGGCGGTCAATGTCACCTTCGGCGACGGCACCGGCGGCACGGTCAAGACGCTGGATCAGTTGAATACCGCGCTACAGGCAAACAACCTGGCCGCGACGCTCGACTCGACCGGCAAACTGACGATCTCGGCCACCAACGACTACGCCTCCTCGACCCTTGGGTCGGTGACGGCGGGCGGCACGATCGGCGGCACGGTTACCAGCGCGCTGTCGTTCTCGATCGCTTCGGCTCCCGTGGCTGATTCCCAGGCGCAGGCTGTTCGCAGCAGCCTGGTGACCCAGTACAACAACATCCTGGCCCAGATCACCACCACGTCGCAGGATGCTTCGTTCAACGGCGTCAACCTGTTGGGCGGCGACACGCTGAAGCTGACGTTCAACGAAACCGGCAAGTCGACCCTGAGCATCACCGGAGTGAACTTCAATGCGGCGGGCCTCGGTCTGGCGAACCTGACCAGCGGCACCGACTTCATTGACAACTCCGCCACCAACAAGGTCGTTTCCAGCCTGGCCTCCGCCAGCACCTTGCTGCGTTCCCAGGCGTCTGCCTTGGGTTCGAACCTGTCGATCGTGCAGATCCGCCAGGACTTCTCGAAGAACGTGATCAACGTGCTGCAGACCGGCTCGTCCAACCTGACGCTGGCCGACACCAACGCGGAAGCGGCCAACAGCCAGGCGCTGTCGACCCGCCAGTCGATCGCGGTGTCCGCACTGTCGCTGGCCAACCAGTCGCAGCAGAGCGTGCTGCAGCTGCTCCGCTGAGCGGGGTCGCGAAACAAACGATACGGGCGGCGGGGGAAACCCCGCCGCTTTCGAACTAAGCGTTCCCTGGATTTTATGGTGGCTCGCCTGCTGCGTATTCACGCTGGCGATGCCCCGAAAAGGTCGAGGGTAATCATGCCCGCGTACCCTAGAAAAGGAGACGACGATGCCGCTGCGAGTCGAGCTGAAGCCGTTTGAGCGGATCGTCATCGGCGAAACCGTCATCATCAATTCCGGCACCCGCACCTCGTTCCTGATCGACGGCGAGGCTCCGATCCTTCGCGAGAAGGACACCGTGACCGCGGAGACCGCCAATACGCCGGTCAAGCGGCTCTATTTCTGCGTCCAGATGATGTACCTGAAGAACGACATTCCGAGATATCGGACTGCGTATCTCGGCTTCATCAAGGAACTGCGCGAAGCTCTTCCCGGCTCGCGCGATGTGATCGACGCCGTCAACGCTCATGTCTCGGGCGGCGCTCTCTACAAGGCCCTCAAGGAACTCCGAAAGCTGATGAAGGTCGAGGAAGGCCTCTTGATGAGCGCCTGACGCCGGCGTTCGGCGTTCGAGCTGCGAACGGCATCCCACGGCGGCGCAGCGCCAACCGGTTCAGAGTGAAAGGTATCGCGTAGCGTAAAACCCAACCCACAACAGTATCAACCTGCGTACAAACGGTTCAATCCAGAAAGGTACCCGAATGTCCGGCATTGTTCTCTCAGCATCGGTTCGTCAGAACCTGCTTTCGCTCCAGTCGACCGCCGATCTCCTCGCCACCACGCAAAATCGTCTTTCTACAGGCAGGAAGGTCAATACCGCTCTCGACAATCCGACCAATTTTTTCACCGCGCAGGGCCTCGACAACCGCGCCAGCGACATCTCCAACCTGCTCGACAGCATCGGCAACGGCGTACAGATCCTGCAGGCGGCCAACACCGGCCTCACCTCGCTGCAGAAGCTGGTCGACACCGCGAAGTCGATCGCCAACCAGGCGTTGCAGACCACCGTCGGCTATTCCACCAAGTCAAATATCTCGGCGACCATCCCCGGCGCAACTCCAACCGACCTGCGCGGCACCACGACCTACACCAGCGCATCGGCGCTGAGCAACGTCGTTGCCAACGGCACCGCCGGCGGCGCTTCCCCGATCACGGGTGGGACCTTGCTCGGCGGCGTTGCCGCTGCGCTGGTCGGCACAGCCTCAACCGCGGGCGACGGAACGGCCAAACTTGCCAGCACGCTCCTGCTGACTGGAACAAACGCTGCAACGGATCTTACCGCCGCTGCGGCACCAAAGGATGGCGACGTTCTGGTCGTCAACGGCAAGACCATCACCTTCAAGGCGGGCTCTGCCCCGGCGGCGGCTGCGGTTCCCACTGGATCCGGCGTTAGCGGCAACATCGTCACCGACGGAA
>JARLGS010000492.1 GCA_031292695.1 Mycobacterium sp.
ATCATGCACGTGAGCAGCATGCAGTGGTACGGGCGCATGCTGCACCAGGTGGAAGTGACTTTTCTCGCCTGCCAGCCGCCGCTGGGTCCCCAGCCGCTCTCCTTCCTCGCGGTGGCCGGCGACGCGCTGCCGCCGACCACGCCCATTCGCAACGCAGTCATCCCGGTGATGGTGACCGGCACTTCGCAAGGTCTCCTCTTCACACCGCCGTACTCGGGCCCGATCGGATTCAACGCGTCGTTGTTCACCCTCACCTGCACGTCGGTACCGGCCGGTCTGTGCTCGCCGTCGTCGCTCACCTTCTCGCCCTTCAACGTCGACGTTGCCAACGGGCAGCAGCTGCTGACGCTGACGATGTCGCCCAACCCGGCCGTGCCGCAGGTGGTCTACACGTTCACCGGCAGCGGCGACACGGTGAATTGGGTCATTCCGTTCCCGACGCTGACGGTCTACAACCTCGGCAGCCCGACCACCACGCCGGCCCAGATCTACCGCACGGCGTACTTCCAGCTGCCGCTCACCCTGTCATCGAGAAACGCCGCCTACACGCCGGGCTACTCCGCCGTGGCGGGAACGGCACAAGCCGAGAGCAACTGCGGCTGGCAGCAGTTGAACATCGTCGACAAGTGGGACACCGCCTGGTCGCCGATCAGCGGCAGCCTCGGCGGGTACCGCTCGGCCGGGTGGACCATCTCGACTTGGTTCACCCTCTCCTCGTTCGCGATGGGCCCACGCCTGTTCACTATGATCGATCGCCCGGCGACTGCCTCCATGTATCTGCACGTCGACACGGCGGGCGCCATCGCCTTCTCGACCACCTTCCCTTCGTTCGCCGCCATGTCGCTGACGGTCGATGCGGCGACCCAGGCTACCAAGGGCGCGGTCCTCCAGGTGAATCAGCCGCAGCACCTCGCCATCTGCATGGACCAGATCTCGACCATGCGCATGTACCTCAACGGCGTGCTGATCGGCCAGAGTGCGGCGTCCGGCAGCCTGGTCTTCTACTCGCCCGTCATGGCGTCGCTCACCTTCGGCGACACGTCGCAGTGCACACTCAAGACCGGCGCCGGTCGACTCCAGCTGCACCAAATCCACGTGTGGAATCACAGCCTGGCGCTGCTCGAGGTGACCAGCATCGCCGCCTACCGATTCCCTTCGTTCGCCGCCACCAGCTTCTCGCTGCTCGGATCACCGGCGACACTGAGCGCGGGTGGCTCCAGCAGCACGTTCACCTTGACACCCAACGGCGCATTCGCCGGCGTGTGTGTCGGCATCACCGTGGTCGTGCTTGCGGGGCCGGTCACCGTCGACCAATCCGGACTGACGACGTGGTGCAACTCGATCGCGCCTCAGACGTTCACGGTGACCGTGCTGCCGACTTGGACCGACATACTCACTCCGCCTGTATTCGTACTGAACTTCACCGTGAATGACGCTGGCGCGGGCAAGTTCATCGCGCCGCCGCCTCAGACGTTCGACCTCGCGCGCTTGCTCAGCCAGCGCATGTTCCACACGCACTTCACCGGCGCAGTCGGAGTCAACTCGACGGTCGAGTCGGCACTCTCAGGTGATCCGGCC
>JARLGS010000054.1 GCA_031292695.1 Mycobacterium sp.
AACGCTCCAGAAGAGCGTGAGCGCGGTATCACCATCAACATCTCGCACGTCGAGTACCAGACGGAGAAGCGTCACTACGCCCACGTCGACGCCCCCGGCCACGCCGACTACATCAAGAACATGATCACCGGTGCCGCTCAGATGGACGGCGCCATCCTCGTGGTCGCCGCCACCGACGGCCCGATGCCGCAGACCCGCGAGCACGTGCTGCTCGCCCGTCAGGTCGGTGTGCCCTACATCCTCGTCGCGCTGAACAAGTCCGACATGGTTGAGGACGAGGAGCTCCTGGAGCTCGTCGAGCTCGAGGTCCGCGAGCTGCTGGCCGCTCAGGACTTCGACGAGGACGCCCCCGTGGTCCGGGTCTCGGCGCTGAAGGCGCTCGAGGGCGACGCCACCTGGCTCAAGTCCGTTGAGGAGCTCATGGCGGCGGTCGACGAGTCGATCCCGGACCCGGTCCGCGAGACCGACAAGCCGTTCCTGATGCCCGTCGAGGACGTCTTCACCATCACCGGCCGCGGCACCGTGGTCACCGGTCGTGTGGAGCGTGGCGTGATCAACGTCAACGAAGAGGTCGAGATCGTCGGTATCAAGCCGACCACCACCAAGACCACGGTCACCGGTGTCGAGATGTTCCGCAAGCTGCTGGATCAGGGCCAGGCCGGCGACAACGTGGGCCTGCTGCTGCGCGGCATCAAGCGCGAGGAGGTGGAGCGCGGCCAGGTCATCATCAAGCCGGGCACCAACACCCCGCACACCGAGTTCGAGGGCCAGGTCTACATCCTGTCCAAGGACGAGGGCGGCCGCCACACGCCGTTCTTCAACAACTACCGTCCGCAGTTCTACTTCCGGACCACGGACGTGACGGGCGTTGTGACCCTGCCCGAGGGCACCGAGATGGTTATGCCGGGTGACAACACCGACATCTCCGTCAAGCTGATCCAGCCGGTCGCCATGGACGAGGGCCTGCGGTTCGCCATCCGTGAGGGCGGTCGTACCGTCGGCGCGGGTCGCGTTACCAAGATCATCAAGTGATCTAGTTTTCCACGCTGAGCGCCGCTCACCCGAAAGGGTGGGCGGCGCTTTGCTTTTGCGGGCAAGATGGCAGGATCGTCCGCGACGGAGGGGAAAGCGATGAGGGGTGGCCTGTCTTGCGGGTAAACGTGCGCGCATTCACCGATACCGGGCTGCGGCGCAAACGCAATGAAGACGCGGTCATGGTCGGCGGATGGGTCAGTCAGACGCACAACGGCGTACTGGTGGACATGCGGATGCAACCGGGTCCGCCGTTCGTCTGCGCGGTGTGCGACGGCATGGGCGGGCACGTCGGCGGTGACGTCGCGAGCCGTACCGCGCTGAGCATGATCGCGACGATGTCGCCGAGCTGGGCTCGGGCCGAGGACATCACGTCGTCGTTGGTGTACGTCAGTGACTGGCTCTACGACATGGGCCGGGACACCGAGCTGGCGGGCATGGGCACCACCATCGCCGGGGTCTGCCTGACGGCCGACGAGCTGATCGTCTTCAATGTCGGTGACAGCCGGGTGTATTCGGTGGCGGGCGACTCGTTGACCCAAGTGTCGGTCGACGACGCCGTGCTCGACGGCGCGGGCCGGCCTACCAACATCATCACCCAGTCCCTCGGACAGGGGGTGCCGGTCGTTCCGCACCTGACTGCGCAGCCGATTCAGCCGGGTAGCTACCTCATGTGCTCGGACGGTGTCCACGGTCAGATGGACCACCACGACCTGCAGGCGGCCACGTCGTGCAACGACCGGTCAGACGGTGCGGCGATCATCATCGGGACGGCCCGGGCGAACGGTGCGGCGGATAACTTCTCGTTCGTGCTGCTGGACATCCTCGGCGACTGACGCGCACTGAGCCTATGGGCTGCGCCTCGCATCGTGGTTCGTACCTTGGCACTTGATTGTCATGCAGCAAGGTGACTGGCAGCGGATACTGACTGCAGCTGCGGTCAAAAGGAGCGTGACTGAAATGTTGGTGCGTTACCTCAAGTCCCAGGCCATGGTGCTGCTGTGCGGCGGTCTGGTCGGACCGATCTTCCTTGCGGTCTACTTCGCCACCGGGCAAGACGAGATCCTGAAGTGGATGTTCTGGGTGGGCCTGCTCATCACGGCCGCCGATGTGCTGATTGCGTTGTGGTTGGCGAACTTCGGGGCGAAGCAGTCGGCCGCTCGGCAGGACCTGGAAACCAACGGAGTGCTGGCGCTGGCTCAGGTCACCGGGATCGCGGAAACCGGTACCCGCATCAACGAACAGCCGCTGGTCAAGCTCAATCTGCACATCGAGGGGCCGGGTCTGGCCCCGTTCGACGCTCAGGACCGGGTGCTGGCCTCGGTGAGCCGGTTGCCCATGATCACCGGTGGACGCAAACTTGTCGTCCTGGTGGACCGGACCACCAACAAGTTCCAGATCGACTGGCAGCGAAGCGCTTTGGTGGCGGGCGTGATGCCGGTGCAATTGACATCGGAGCAGGACCGTAGAACCTATGACCTGACCGGTCGTTCCGGTCCGGTCATGGAGATTCTGCAGATCCTCAAGGCGAACGGCATACCTCTGAGCGGTATGGCCGATCTGCGGTCCAACCCGGTGGTGCGGCAGCAGGTGATGGAGGTGGCGCGCCGGGCCGCCCCGGGTGAGCCGCCGATGGGGTCGGGGCCTCAACCGCCGATCGGATCGGGGGCTCAGCCGCCGATGGGCTATGCGGCCGCACCGGTCGCACCTGTGGTTCCGGCTCCGCCCAGTGCGTCGGCCGCTCAGCGGCTGCAGGAGCTAGAGACGCTGCGCGCGATGGGCACCGTCAGTGAGTCCGAGTACGCCGCCAAGCGTGCGCAGATCATCGCCGACCTGTAGCCGTCAGATTGTCCGGAGATCACTAGAACACGTTTCAGTTTTGCTGCTAGCCTGGCTAAGAACTCGCGCGAACTGTGATGGAAGGACTGGCAATGGCGGCAGGCGGAGCACTCGAAGGCAATGTGGCGTTTGTTACCGGGGCGGCCCGTGGCCAGGGCCGGGCGCACGCCGTCCGGTTGGCCCGAGAGGGCGCCGACATCATCGCCCTCGACGTCTGCGCACCGATTTCCGACACCATCACCTATCCGCTGGCCACTTCCGAGGAACTGGCCGAGACGGTCCGTGCGGTCGAGGCCGAAGGCCGCAAGGTGCTGGCGCGCGAGGTCGACATCCGTGATCTGGCCGCCCAGCAGCAGTTGGTGGCCGACGGTATCGAGCAGTTCGGGCGGCTGGATGTGCTGGTCGCGAATGCCGGTGTGCTGAGCTGGGGACGGCTGTTCGAGATGCCGGAAGAGCAGTGGGACAGCGTCATCGGCGTCAACCTGTCCGGCACCTGGCGCACCATCCGCGCCGCGGTGCCGGCCATGATCGAAGCGGGCAACGGCGGCTCGATCGTCATCGTCAGTTCATCGGCCGGGTTGAAGGCCACACCGGGCAACGGCCATTACGCGGCATCGAAGTTCGGCCTGGTCGGTCTGACCAATGCGCTGGCACTCGAGGTGGGGGAGTTCGGTATTCGGGTCAATTCGATCCACCCGTACTCGATCCAGACGCCGATGATCGAACCTGCGGCCATGGCCGAAATCTTCACCAAGTTCCCGACGTACCTGCACAGCTTCGCACCGATGCCGCTGAAGCCGGTTGCGCACGACGGCAAGGAAGGGCTTCAGGAATTCATGACGCCCGAAGAGGTCGCCGACGTGGTGGCCTGGCTCGCCGGTCCAGGATCGGCGACCATCTCCGGGTCCCAGATCGCCGTCGACCGCGGCGTCATGAAGTACTGAGCACCAGCTCGAACTGTTCTATCGCCCAGTCGATTTCGGGCCGGGTGATCACCAGCGGCGGCGCGAAGCGCAGGGTCGGGCCGTGGGTGTCCTTGACCAGGACTCCCCGCTCGGCCAGTCGCAGGCTGACCTGCCGTCCGGTGCCGATCGCCGGATCGATGTCAACGCCGGCCCAAAGGCCCAGCCCGCGAACGGCATTCACGCCGTGTCCGAGCAGGTTGGTCAGCCGGGCGTGCAGGTGGCGGCCGAGTTCTGCTGACCTGGCTTGGAATTCGCCACGGCCCAGCATGGCAACGACGGTGGTGCCAATCGCTGCGGCCAGGGGATTACCGCCGAATGTCGACCCGTGTTCCCCTGGGTGCAGCACCCCCAGCACATCGCTGTCGGCGACCACCGCCGACAGCGCGACGACGCCACCGCCCAGGGCCTTACCCAGTACATACACGTCGGGCACCACGTCCCAGTGGTCGCACGCGAAGGTGCGGCCGGTGCGGGCCAGCCCGGACTGGATTTCGTCGGCGATCATCAGCACGTCGCGTTCGGTGCACAGGGCGCGTACCCGGGGCAGGAAGTCGGCCGGTGGGACGATGATGCCGCCTTCGCCCTGGATGGGTTCGATCAGCACCGCGACGGTGTTGTCGTCGATGGCCTCCGCGACCGCGTCGGCGTCGCCGAATGGCACTGAGCGAAAGCCCGGGGTGTAGGGACCGAAGCCCCGGCGGGCGGTCTCATCGTCGGAGAAACCCACGATCGTGATGGTGCGGCCGTGGAAGTTATTGTGCGCCACAACGATATTGGGTCCCGGATCGGCGCTGACGCACTTCACCTCCCGGCCCCATTTGCGGGCCACCTTGAGGGCGCTCTCGACCGCCTCGGCGCCGCTGTTCATCGGCAGCACCAGGTCCTTGCCACACAATTCGGCGAGGGCGGCGCAGAAGGGGCCGAGGCGATCGGAGTGGAACGCCCGGCTCACCAGGGTCACGGTGTCCAGTTGAGCGTGCGCGGTGGCGATGATCTCGGGGTTCCGGTGGCCGAAGTTGACCGCCGAATACGCCGATAGACAGTCCAGGTAGCGCCGGCCCTCCGGATCGGTGATCCACACTCCCTCGGCGGACGCGGCGACCACCGGTAGTGGCGCGTAATTGTGTGCGGCATAGCGGTTGTCGAGGTCGATGGATCGTGCGGTTCCGGCTGTCCGCCGGGCGCCCGCAACTGCGTTCACCATGACGTCGGGTACACCTCCAAGGTGCAGCACTTGACGGACCCGCCGCCCTTGAGCAACTCGGACAGGTCGACACCGATCGGCTGGAACCCTGCCGCGGCCAGTTGTGCGGCGAATCCGGTAGCCGCGGCCGGATGCACGACGTGCAATCCGTCGGATACCGAGTTCAGACCCAACACCTGGGCGTCGGCGTCGGCGACTTCGATGGCGCCTGGAAACATCTTGCGCAGCAACGCCACGGACGTGGAGCCGAACGCCGGGGGATAGAACGCAATGGTGTTGTCGTCGAGTACGGCCAGCGCGGTGTCGAGATGATAGAAGTGCGGATTGACCAATTGCAGGCTCACCAACGGCAGTCCGGACAACTTGGCGACCTCGTCATGCGACTGGCGATCGGTGCGGAATCCATAGCCGGCCAAGACCTTTGACCCGACGATCAGCAGGTCGCCCTGGCCCTCGTTGGTGTGCTCGGTGTAGAGCGGGCAGTAGCCATGGTCGAGCATCCAGTTGGCGTAGGCCACCGATTCGCCGGCCCGCTGCGGGTAGGTGAACCGGGCGATGATGGCGACCTTCTCGAACCCGTCGTCCAGAACCAGTCCGCCGTTGGCGGCATAGACCATGTCGGGCAGGCCGGGAATCGGGTCGACCAGGTCGACGGTGTGGCCGAGGCTCCGGTACGTGTCGACCAGGCTCTGCCACTGCCGGACCGCCAGCGCCGGGTCGACGGTGGCCGTGGTGTCCATCCACGGGTTGATCTCGTATTCGACGGCGAAGTGGGTCGGCCGGGTCATCACGTAGTGCCGGGGCCGAGCTGCCCGTCGAGGTCGCCATCCTGCGTTCGGTGTCGCCATCTTGACGACATCAGTAATCGTCATAATTTGATGGTAGAAGCACTTCTGCGCGCAAGCAATCGCTGCTTGTTGCGCGTCTGTAACAGATTAATTGCGCAGGATTCGATGATCCGGCAATCTATTGTGCGGTCGCGACGAACGGAGGTGGCCCGGTGGAGCACGTCGACGAGACGGACGAACGAATCCTGGCCGAATTGGCCGACAATGCCCGTGCCACGTTCGCCGAGATCGGTCAGCGCGTGAACCTGTCCGCGCCCGCGGTCAAACGACGGGTTGATCGACTGGTCGCCGCGGGTGTCATCCGCGGCTTCACCACGATCGTCGACCGGAATGTGATCGGTTGGGGGACAGAGGCATACGTACAGGTTTACTGCCAAGGCACCATCACCCCGGCTCAACTCCGGCAGGCGTGGGAGCGCATCCCCGAGGTGGTCGCGGCGGCGACGGTGACCGGAACCTCGGACGCGATTCTGCACCTCTTGACCCGTGACATGCGGCATCTGGAGGAGGTATTGGAGCGCATCCGGGGCAGTGCGGCGATCGAACGCAGTGAGAGCATCGTGGTGTTGTCGAACATCATCGAGCGCAGGCGCGGGGGTTGAGGTGCGCAGGCGCGGGGGAGAGCGAGCGGAGTACCGCTCAACTGAAGGGTGGCCTACCTTGGATCGGCCACATCGTGTAGAAAGCCCACGTGACTACTGACGGAGGCATCGTCATTGTCGGTGGCGGTCTGGCCGCCGCACGTACCGCTGAGCAATTGCGCAAAGCCGAGTACGCCGGGCCGATCACGCTGATCAGCGACGAGGACCATCTGCCGTACGACCGGCCGCCGCTGTCCAAGGAAGTGCTGCGCGCCGAGACCGATGACGTGACCCTCAAGCCGGCCGAGTTCTACGACGAGAACAACATCACCGTGTTGCTCGGTTCGGGCGCGGCCAAGCTGGACGCGGAAGCTCAGACGGTCACTTTGGCCAGCGGCGAGGTGGTCGGCTACGACGAGTTGGTCATTGCCACCGGTTTGGTGCCGAGGACCATTCCGTCGCTGCCGGCTCTGGAAGGCATCCGGGTGCTGCGCACCTATGACGAGTCGATGGCGCTGCGCGAGCACGCGGGTTCGGCGAAGCGTGCGGTAGTGATCGGCGCCGGGTTCATCGGCTGTGAGGTGGCCGCGAGCCTGCGCAAGCTCGGTGTCGAGGTGACTCTGGTCGAGCCGCAGCCCACGCCGCTGGCGTCGGTGCTCGGCACGCAGATCGGTGAGCTGGTCGCCCGCCTGCACCGCGCCGAAGGAGTTGACGTGCGATGCGGCGTCGGGGTCACGGGGGTGACCGGATCGGGCCATGTCGAGAAGGTGCAGCTGGCCGACGGTTCCGAGCTGGACGCCGACGTCGTGGTGGTCGGGATCGGTTCGCGGCCGTCTACCGATTGGCTGGACGGCAGCGGCATCGCGGTCGACAACGGTGTGGTTTGTGACGCGGCCGGTCGCACCAGCGCGCCCAACGTATGGGCCGTCGGCGACGTCGCCTCCTGGCGTGACACCGCGGGACACCAAGTGCGGGTGGAACATTGGAGCAACGTGGCCGAGCAGGCGCGGGTCATCGTGCCGGCGATGCTGGGCCAGGAAGCCACCGCGCCGGTGGTGGTCCCGTATTTCTGGAGCGACCAATACGACGTGAAGATCCAGTGCCTGGGTGAACCCAAAGCGGGCGACACCGTGCACATCGTCGAGGACGACGGCCGCAAGTTCCTGGCGTTCTACGAGCGCGAGGGCAAGGTCAGCGGCGTGGTCGGCGGCGGTATGCCGGGCAAGGTGATGAAGAACCGGGCGAAGGTCGCGGGCGCCGTCCCGATCGCCGACGTCCTATAGCGATCTGTGCACGTTCTGTCACTGTGAACGAGACTGAACGTGCACCAATCACTCAGGACCCCAGGTAGAAACGCGCGCCCTGGTCGTCGGCGCAGAGCGCCGACATGCCGTACGGCTGGCGGGACGGCGCATCGATGACCGAACCTCCGGCCTCGATTACCCGGGTCACCGCGGCGTCGATGTCCGCGACTGTCCACATCGGGACGGCGACAGTGCGGTCGGCGCCACCAGCCGCCCCGGACATCGGCTGGCAGCCTTGCACTGCCCACCCGTCGGCGATCCGGCCGGGTTCGAACGTCCAGCCCAGGACCTGACCGTAGAACGCCTTGAATGCCGCGGAGTCGGTCACCTCGTGGGTCAGATACGAAAGTTCGCCTGGCCCTGAGCCGTTCAGCTCGGGCCGGGAAATATGAACCGCTGGCTGGAAGACGGCGAACTCGGTGCCGAGCGTATCGGTGGCGTCGAGCAGCGTGCCGAAGTCGCGGTGCTCGGGTTGTCCCACCTCACCGCCCGCGGCCAGGATTGCCTGCCGGGTGGCGTCGAGATCGGTCACCGCGTAGCAGCAGAACACCGTCGGTGGGCCGGCCGTCGGAAAGATGCCGGTGTGCATCCGGGTGTTGGTCACCTGACGGGCCGCCGGGTCGTAGACCCAGCCCAGCACGTGGCCGTAGAAGGCGGCGGCGCGGTCGGCGTCCGGCGTGTGCACCGACACGTAGCCGATGTCGCCATGCCGGATGGGAGCGCCGATGCCGGGGACCGGGCCGGTGAGCATCCAACGGTGGCCGAACGGGTCGATGACCACGGCGGTACGGGATCCGTGGGCTTCGTAGGGCTCCCGCTGCACCTGGGCGCCGCGGCTGCGGGCTTGTGCCAGGGCCGCGTCGGTATCGGCGACCGCGAGCATCAAGCTGACCGAGACCGACTGGGGTGCAGGTGCTTTCAGTCCGATCTCGGGAAATTCGTCGGCCAGGTACAGCACGCCGCCGGCGAGTGCCAGTTCGGCGTGGCCGACGCGGCCGTCGTCCATCACGATCGGTTCGCCGACCACGACCGCGCCCAACGCGTCGACATACCAGGCGACGGCGGCCCGGGCGTCGGCCACGGCGAGGTAGGGCAGGGCCGCCGGCCGCGGTGACTCGATCACCGGACCGGGTTGCTTGAGCTCGGCTATAGCTGCATCGGTGCCACTCATGACTACTCCTTTGGGTAGGCCGACCGCAGCCTGCAGCCGGGCGCGAAGCCGGGCGGCGAAAGCTGGGTCGGGCTGGATCGGAAGTTCGGTGCCGGTCAGGACGTCCAGCGGATCACGACTGTTATGGCGGGTCATGACGCACCTCCGTCCTGGTATTCGCTTCGAAAGGCCCGGCGGGCCCGGACCAGCAATGCCTCGGTGGCGTGCACGGTGCGGCCGATCAGTTCGGCGCACTCGGGCACCGACCGGTCGTCCAGGTACCGCAGCGCCAGTACCACCCGATGCGGCTCGGGTAACCGGGCCAGCGCGGCCTCGGCGACAATCCGGTCGAGTTCGGCATCCCAATCGTCGAAAGGCTCCGCAGGTTCGGGTGTTTCGGGCACTGGCACGGTGAACCGGTCGTGCCTGCGACGGTAATGATCGGCCAATTTGTGCCGGGCCACGCCGATCAACCACGGCACCGAGATGGCCGGTGGCACCTCGCGACGTGCGGCATCCATCGCCGCCAGAAATGTCTCTGACGTCAGGTCCTCCGCGGTGCCCCGGTCGCCGCAGCGCCGCACGAAGTACCCGTAGACCACGGGCAGCGCCGCGTCGTACAGCGCCAGCAGCGTCTGCGGGGCGTCGCTGTCTGATTCGCCGCTCACATTCTTATCGTCGCGTCGGGCGACGATTCTCCGACGGCCGAATCCGAAAATTCATCGGTCAGTTCCCGTCGAGCTCGCGCAGGCCCGCGCGGACGACGTCGAAGGACTCACCCAGGGCCTCGGGCAGCAAGACGGTCTCGTCGGCGAGCCACTGTTCGTAGGCGGTGAGCGCTACCCCGAGAACGGTCCATGCCACCGTCTGCGGCACCAGAGCAGTGGGCTTGGTGTCCAGCCGGCGGGCGACGAACGCCGCGATGACGCCGCGCCAGCCCGCGTACATCGTCATCGAGTAGGCCTGCAGTGCGTCGGTCTGCAGGATCACCCGCATCCGCCGGCGATGCCGGGGTGTCTCGGATTCGTCAAAATTGTTGAATGCCAACAGTGCTGACCGGAGCGCCGCGTCCAACGGGATGTCGTGCGGGACCGCGTTCAGCAGGTCGCGTAGGTGGTCCAGATGCGCGTCGAAATCGGCCCACGGTATGGCGTTCTTGGAGGAGAAATAGCGGAACAGGGTGCGCCGGGAGATGCCGGCGGCGTGGGCCACGTCGTCGACGCTGACATCGTCGAAGCCGCGGGAGCCGAACAGTTCCAGCGCGACGTCGGTGATGTGGTCCTGCGTGGTGGAGCGCCGACGGCCGGGGCCGGGTGCGCCGGCCCCGCCGGCACGCCCGGGTCGCTCCGATTCGGTCCCCATCAGACCCGCCCTTTCTTTTCGGCACTCGATGCCATATTCTTGCGACCTGGATCACAGTTGTCGAGACCCGGCAACTGCCACGGTAGCGAAAGGGGCGATCCATGGACTCGAATCAGCACGCGGAGATTGACGCAGCAACCGGCTCTGAACTTGTCACCGAGACTCTGGTCGAAGAGGTCTCGATCGACGGTATGTGCGGGGTCTACTGACCATGTCTGCTCCAGCCGCGGCCCGGACGGGGTCGGCGATGGCCGGATTGCCGGCCCCGCCGGCGTTGGCCTTCGATCCTGACCGCGGCTGGCGGCTGCACCACCAGGTCGCGGTACGGCCCGAACCTTTTGGTGCGCTGTTGTATCACTTTGGCACTCGCAAACTCTCGTTCCTGAAGAACCGGACCATCGTCGAGGTGGTCAACTCGTTGGCCGATCACCCGGACGTCCGCAGTGCCTGCCGCGCGGCAGGTATCGAAGACGACCAGCAGGCGCCGTACTTGCATGCCTTCGGTGTGCTGGTCCAATCCAAGATGCTGGTGCCGGCCGCGGCGCAAGACAGCCCGGCCCGCGGCACCGACAGCCCCGACAGCTCAGAAGGATTCACCGCCCCATGACCACCACGGCACCCGTACCCCGGCTGATCGAGCAGTTCGAGCACGGCCTCGACGCGCCGATCTGCCTTACCTGGGAGCTGACCTACGCCTGCAACCTGTCGTGTGTGCACTGCCTGTCGTCTTCGGGCAAGCGCGACCCGCGTGAGCTGAGCACAGGTGAGTGCAAGGCCATCATCGACGAACTCGAGCGAATGCAGGTGTTCTACGTGAACATCGGCGGCTGCGAGCCGACCGTGCGGTCGGATTTCTGGGAGCTCGTCGATTACGCCACCGAACACCACGTGGGCGTCAAGTACTCCACCAACGGCGTGCGCAGCGACGAAGAGGTCGCCGCGAAGCTGGCGGCGAGTGACTATGTGGACGTACAGATCTCCCTGGACGGTGCCACCGCCGAGATCAACGACGCGGTGCGCGGACCGGGCTCGTTCGCTATGGCGATCCGGGCTCTGGAGAACCTGGCGGCGGCGGGCTTCAAGGACGCCAAGATCTCGGTCGTGGTGACCCGGCATAACGTCGATCAACTGGACGATTTCAAGGCCCTGGCGGACCGCTACGGCGCCACCCTGCGCATCACGCGGCTGCGTCCGTCCGGTCGGGGCGCCGATGTCTGGGACGACCTGCACCCCACGGCCGAGCAGCAGGTGCAGCTCTACAACTGGCTGGTCGCCAAGGGCGAGCGGGTGCTCACCGGCGACTCGTTCTTCCACTTGTCCGGGCTCGGCGAGCCGGGCGCGCTGGCCGGGCTGAACCTGTGCGGCGCGGGCCGTGTGGTGTGTCTGATCGACCCGGTGGGCGACGTGTATGCCTGCCCGTTCGCCATCCACGAGCGCTTCCTGGCTGGAAACGTGGTTGTCGACAACGGTTTTGACAATGTCTGGAAGAACTCGCAGTTGTTCCGCGAGCTGCGCGAACCGCAGTCGGCCGGTGCTTGCGGCAGCTGCGGGCATTACGACAGCTGCCGCGGCGGCTGTATGGCGGCCAAGTTCTTCACCGGTCTGCCGATGGACGGACCGGACCCTGAATGTGTTCAGGGGTTCGGCGAGCCGGCCCTGGCGGCAGACCGCGACAAGCCCAAGTCGCACCTCGACCATTCCCGCAGCGGCGGCCGCAGGGGTCCGATCCCGCTGAAGCTGCTGGCCATGCCGGCCAAAGCTCCCCAGAAATTCTGCAACGAAAGTCCTGTTTAGATCATGGCCCGTGATATCTGGTTCGAGACCGTCGCGATCGCGCAGCAGCGCGCCAAGAAGCGGCTGCCCAAGTCGGCCTACTCCTCGCTGATCTCGGCGAGCGAGAAGGGCTTGACCGTCGCCGACAATGTCGAGGCTTTCGGCGAACTCGGCTTCGCGCCACACGTCATCGGCGCGCTGGACAAGCGTGAGATGGCGACAACGGTTATGGGGCAGGATATTTCGCTGCCGGTGCTGATCTCGCCGACCGGTGTGCAGGCGGTGCACCCGGATGGCGAGGTGGCGGTGGCCCGCGCCGCCGCCGCCCGTGGCACTGCGATGGGTCTGTCCTCGTTTGCCAGCAAGCCGATCGAAGAGGTCATCGCGGCGAACCCCAAGACGTTCTTCCAGATTTACTGGCTGGGTGACCGGGATGCCATCGCAGCTCGGGCCGAACGGGCCCGCGCTGCCGGCGCGGCGGGGCTGATCGTCACCACCGACTGGAGCTTCTCGCACGGTCGGGACTGGGGTAGCCCCAAGATCCCGGAGAAGATGGATCTCAAGACCATCATCAAGATGAGCCCCGAGGTCATGACCAAGCCGCGCTGGCTCTTCCAGTGGGCCAAGACCATGCGTCCGCCGGCTCTTTCGGTACCCAACCAGGCCGCCGAGGGTGAGGCCGGTCCGCCGTTCTTCCAGGCGTACGGCGAGTGGATGGGAACGCCTGCCCCGACCTGGGAAGACATCGCCTGGCTGCGCGAACTGTGGGGCGGGCCGTTCATGCTCAAGGGCGTCGTCCGGGTCGACGACGCCAAACGCGCTGTGGATGCGGGTGTTTCGGCCATTTCGGTGTCCAATCACGGCGGTAACAACCTGGACAGCACGCCGGCCTCGATCCGTTGTCTACCGGCCATCGCCGATGCGGTCGGCGACCAGGTCGAGGTGTTGCTCGACGGCGGTATCCGGCGCGGCAGCGACGTGGTCAAGGCCCTGGCGCTGGGCGCCCGCGCGGTGATGATCGGCCGGGCCTACCTGTGGGGTCTGGCTGCGGAGGGGCAGGCCGGCGTCGAGAACGTGCTCGACATCATGCACGGCGGTATCGACTCGGCGCTGCGTGGTCTGGGCAAGGGGTCGGTGCACGACCTGGGACCCGACGACATCCTGGTGCCGGAGGGATTCACCCGCACGCTCGGCGCCTGAGCCGCACGACGATCAAGCGGCGAGGAACGAGCCGCGTTGAGGAGTGCGGCAATGAAGTCGACCCGCACGACGATCAAGCGGCGAGGAACGAGCCGCGTTGAGGAGTGCGGCAATAAGTTGAGCCGGCGCGCGGTCGTCCAGCACCGACGAGGTATTCGACGGGCCTGGTGATACGCGCGGTGCTGTCGGGGCTGGCGTGATGGTCAACTGGGTCTTGACAACAGGCGTTGTTTGCCCATTGGTCGCCAATTGTTGCGTATACGGCAACAATTGGCGCGCGGCGGCCAGATTCGGCCTACCATCGGCGAGTGCCTTTTCCCAGTGAGCTCGGGAATTCGACGTCGAGGCAGGTGCAGTCCTTGCAGCCTTCGTTGATCGTCCCGCTTGGTTCCACCGAGCAGCATGGGCCGCACTTGCCGTTGGACACCGATACCCGGATCGCGGAGGCGGTGTCGCGGTCCGCGGCCGTGCAGCTGGGTGCGGTGGCGGCCGGAGCAGATCTGCGCACCTGGCTCGTCGGGTCGGCCATCGGCTACGGCGCCAGCGGCGAGCATGAGGGCTTCCCGGGCACCATCTCGATCGGCCTCGCGGCGTTGGAGCTTTTGCTGGTCGAGTTCGGGGGGTCGGCCTGCAATTGGGCGGACCGGGTGGTGTTCGTCAACGGTCACGGCGGCAATGTGGCCGCGGTGAGTGCAGCCACCGCATTGTTGCGGTCGGAGGGGCGCG
>JARLGS010000493.1 GCA_031292695.1 Mycobacterium sp.
CGGACTGGGTGATCGACACAGAACCCGTGGGAGCGGAGCTTGTCGGGACGCCGCACCGCCGCGAAAAAGTTGTATCGGACACTACGAGACCAGCAGAATGACCAGCCTGAAACTGCCCCCACCGCGCATCGCCCTGATCGGCGAATGCATGATCGAACTGCAACAACACGCCGACGGCAACCTGCACCAGAGCTTTGGCGGCGACACCCTGAACACGGCCGTCTACCTGTCCCGCGAACTGGGTCGACGGGCCTCGGTGGACTATGTCACCGCCCTGGGCGATGACAGCTTCAGCGACAGCATGTGCCGGATCTGGCGCGAGGAAGGCATCGGCCTGGACCTGGTTCAACGACTGCCAGGGCGCTTGCCCGGTTTGTACTGCATCCAGACCGACGCCAAGGGCGAGCGCCGGTTTCTCTACTGGCGCAACGAAGCGGCCGTGCGCGACTGCTTCACCGCGCCGACGGCGGCCCCGGTCCTGGCGGCTTTGCCGGATTACGACGTGCTGTATTTCAGTGGCATCACCCTGGCCGTGCTTGGCGAACTCGGCCGGGAAAAACTGATTGCGGTGCTGCAGGAGGCCCGCCGGGGCGATACCCGGGTGGTCTTCGACAACAACTATCGGCCGCGCCTCTGGACGGGTGTCGAGCAGGCGCGCGCGGCTTATCGTTCGGTGTTGCCCTATGTCGACCTGGCCCTGCTGACCCTGGAGGACGAGCAGGCGCTGTTCGATTATGTCGATGGCGAGGCGGTGTTTCGTGCCTATGAGGATATCGGCATCCCGGAAGTGGTGATCAAGCGGGGGGCGGAGAGTTGCCTGATTCACTGCGAGGGCGCGGCGTTCGAGGTGCCTGCGCAGAAAATCGAGACGGTGGTCGATACCACGGCGGCGGGGGATTCGTTCAGTGCGGCGTACCTGGCCAGTCGCCTGACGGGCGGTGATCCGCAAGAAGCGGCGTTGGCCGGGCATCGGCTGGCGAGTCGGGTGATTCAGGTGCGTGGGGCGCTGATTCCACGAGGCTGACGGTTCAGGCCTGAGTGTGTGGAGGTGCTATTTTTGTGGCGAGGGGGCTTGTCGGGACGCCGCACCGCCCCGTTCGGCTGCGAAGCAGTTGTGAAGCCAGTCACTGCATTCGACCTGATGCACCCGGATCACAGATTTTAGGGCCGCTTCGCGCCCTAACGCGGGCAAGCCCGCTCGCCACAAGTGTTACGTGCCTTAATCGCGGTAAAAGACCTGCACCAGATGATACCCAAACTTGCTCTTGATCGGCCCGTGCACGGTGCGCAGCGGCTTCTTGAAAATCACCTGGTCGATGGCACCGACCATCTGACCCGGCCGGACTTCTCCCAGGTCACCACCGCGCTTGCCGGAGGGGCAGGTGGAGTACTTCTTGGCCAGCACATCGAACGCCTCGCCCTTGGCGATACGTTGCTTGAGCTGTTCGGCTTCCTCGGCGGTCTTGACCAGGATATGGCGGGCTTGGGCTTTCATTGATTCGTTACCTTGAAGCGTTGGGGCATGCGACGGGCGCGGCATTATGCCTGAAGGTCAAGACGCTTGCCCGATCATGTCGCGCACCCGGATCGCCAGTGCATCGAGGGTGAAGGGCTTGGCGATCAGGTCCATACCCGGCTCGAGAAAACCTTGGCGTTCGGCGGCCTTCTCGGCATAACCGGTCATGAACAGCACCTTGAGCCCAGGACGGTGCTGGCGGGCGACTTCCGCCAGTTGCCGACCGTTCATCCCCGGCAGGCCGACATCGGTGACCAGCAGGTCGATGCGCAGGCTCGACTCCAGCAGCGGCAAGGCGGTCCGCGCATCCGCCGCCGGGTGCACGGTATAGCCCAGTTCGTCGAGGACATTGAGCACCAACATCCGTACCGCCGGGTCATCCTCGACCACCATCACCGACTCGTCGATCTCGGCCAGCGGCGACTCCGCCGGTTGCCGCGACGGTCGCGGCGCCTCTGCTTGCGGCGCGTGATAGCGCGGCAGGTACAAGCGTACGCTGGTGCCTTTGCCCGGCTCGCTTTCCAGGGTGACATGGCCGCCGGACTGCTGGGCAAAGCCATAGATCATCGACAAGCCCAGGCCCGTGCCCTGGCCGATGGGCTTGGTGGTGAAGAACGGGTCGAAGGCCTTGGCCAGAATC
>JARLGS010000494.1 GCA_031292695.1 Mycobacterium sp.
GCGGCTGACGACGCCGCGGTTTTCGCTCAACGCCAGTTCGGCGACGTGGTTGAGGCCGGCGGAACCCGGATCGCCCTCGGGCCAGCGCGCCAGCGGCGCCAGCGCGGCCTCCTGGCGCAACACCAGCACGGCCCGTTCCGCGCCCGCCAGCATCCGGCACAGCAACGACAACCACGCCCGCGCGAACGGCGCCCGCTCGGTTTCACCAGACAGCACGCTCCAGAACACCTGGTCGAGGGGTGTAACTGTTGCGGCTTCCGCGCCGGTCCGGCTGTCGGCGTCCATGCTGGGTGCCTGGCTACAAGGTCAGCGGGCCGAGTTTGGCTTCATACTCGGCGATGCGGGCTGACAGCAGCGTGAGCAGGCGCTTGGCTGCGTACGGCGTCAGCACAATGCGGTTGCTGAGCTGCACGGTCAGTTCCCGGCTCTGCGAGGTGTTCCAGGTCTGGTTCATGCCGAACAGCAGCGTCAGCTCCTCACGCGTGACGAGCACGTTGACCACGTTGGCGAAGGTGGTCGCCATCTTGGTATCGTCCCAGTGCACCCTGGTGTTCAGGATCTGCTCGGCGAGTGGCACCTCGTGTGCGGGCGTCTCGATCTCACCGTTGGGCGGCGTGCCGCTGTCGTCCATCGTGCTCTCCTGCATTACGTGGGGTGGCTGTCCCACCGGATCCGCGACGGCTGGGCGGCTTTATGCGAGGCAGCGTCGGGATCGATCAGCAGCCACGGCGGGTTTGGCACAGCCGCCGGGTCGATGTCATCACTGTGATGGCCGGTGATGGGATCCACGAAGGAGATCGTTGCCGGCCCACGTGTGGTCAGGCGGCGCATCGCAGCGGCCAACGCGTCCGGCAGCTGCGACAGCTCGGGGGCAACCGGCAGCATCAGCGACCAGGTCTCATCGCCGGGCGCGGTGAAGGACGGCAGTATGATCGCGCCAGGCGAGAGCGACGCGAACGGTGCGACCAGATTGTCCAGCCTCGGGCCTGCCGTGTCGGCAACCGGGTCCGGCGTCGGGTTCTGGGGCTCCACCTGTGATGTCACGGGCGCGATCTGGTGGGTGCCGGAGAACTGCACCAGCGTGTTCGCGGCCGGCGTGATCGGCGCGACCACGGCGATGGCGACCGTCACCGGCGCGTCGGTGGTAATCACGCTGCCACCGGCGGTGGTTGCCACCGGGACATAGGTGAAGCTGTCGGTCCCGGAGAAGTTCGGCGCCGGCGTGTAGACGAAGCTGCCGTCGCCCTTGAGGCCTGCCGTCAGCGTGCCGTGCGCCGGCGCGGTCTTCAGCTGGGCGACGAGATGATTGCCGGCGGGGACCGTGTCGTTGACCAGCACGCCCGTTGTGGCCGGGACCGTCAGCATGCCATTGCTCTGCACCGCGTAGACGTCTGCTGAGCCGACCGGAACGGGGCCCGCGGCGGATGGCTGCACCGTCAGCGCGACCGTCGCCTGGCTGCTCGCGCCGCTGCTGTCCTGCGCCTGGAAGGTAAACTGGTCGGTGCCGACGAAGTTCACCGCCGGCGTATAGGTCAGC
>JARLGS010000495.1 GCA_031292695.1 Mycobacterium sp.
AAAGGGCTCACCAACGGCACCAGCTACACCTTCACCGTCACCGCTACGAACGCGATCGGGAGCGGCCCACCGTCAAGCGCCTCCAGTACCGTCACACCGCAGGACACGATCTTCGACTTCTCAACGCCAGCCACGATCGACTCAGGCGACAACTCCTCCACAGAGCTCGGCGTGAAGTTCACCTCGGAAGCGTTCGGAACCGTGACCGGGATTCGCTTCTACAAGGCCACAACCAACACCGGCACCCACATCGGCAGCCTCTGGAGCTCAACCGGCACCCTGCTCGCCCAAGCCACCTTCACAAGCGAAACCGCCTCAGGCTGGCAGCAGGTCAACTTCTCCTCACCCGTCCTGATCCAACCCAACACCACCTACGTCGCCGCCTACCTGGCGCCGAGCGGACACTACTCCGACACCGCCTCCGGATTCGCCACAAGCGGCGTCAGCAACCCGCCACTGTCAGCACTCGCCAACTCCACCAGCGCCGACGGCGTGTTCGCCCACAGCTCCACGAGCACATTCCCAACGAGCACCTCCAGCGCGACCAACTACTGGGTGGACCTCGACTTCGAACCCGCCCCAGTCCCCGGCCAGGCCACCAACGTCAACGCCACCGCCGGCCACGGATCGGCGAGCCTGACCTGGAGCGCACCCACAAGCGGCGGCCCGGTCACCACCTACACGATCACCCCCTACATCGGCACCGAAGCCCAACCCACGACCACCATCAACGGCTCCCCACCCGCGACCGGCACCACAATCACCGGACTCACCAACGGCACCAGCTACACATTCACCGTCACCGCCACCAACCCCAACGGCCCCGGACCAGCCTCACCCCAGTCCAACACCATCACACCCACAGCGACGGCACCGTCTGCCCCGACGTCGGTTGCCGCGACGGCAAGCAACGGCAGCGCCACGGTCACCTGGGGCGCCCCCGCCAACGGCGGCGCCCCGATCAGCAGCTACACGATCACCCCATATGTGGGCTCGACCGCACAATCGACCACCACGATCAGCGGCTCCCCACCCGCGACCGGCACCACAATCACCGGACTCACCAACGGCACCAGCTACACATTCACCGTCACCGCCACCAACGCCGTCGGCACCGGACCCGCCTCAGAACACTCAG
>JARLGS010000496.1 GCA_031292695.1 Mycobacterium sp.
CCCAACGCGATGGGCGGCCGTGAAATGGGTTACATGGGACCGGGTCTGCCCGGTCAACGGTCCGTGACCTCAGCCGAGGACCGGGCCTTCGTCGAAGGGCAGTGGGAGCTGGCACCCGGCACCATCCGCACTGACGTCGGCCCCGGCACCATCGAGATGTTTCGGATGCTGCGCGCCGGCGACATCAAGGCGGTATGGATAATCTGCACCAATCCCGTTGCCACCGTGGCTAATCGGCAGAACGTCATCGACGGATTGCGGGCCGCCGAGCTGGTGATCACCCAGGACACCTATGAGGACACCGCGACGAACGCGTACGCGGACATCGTGCTACCCGCTACGTTGTGGGCCGAGGCCGACGGCGTCATGGTCAACTCGGAGCGCAACCTGACCCTGCTGCAGCAGAGCATCCCCGCGGCCGGCGACGCCCGGCCGGACTGGGAATTGATCTGCAATGTGGCCCGGCACATGGGCTTTGGCGACGAGTTCGACTACAAGTCCAGCGAGCACGTGTTCGCCGAGATCCGACAGTTCGCCAATCGCCGAACCGGTTACGATCTCGGCGGCGTGACCTACGAACGGCTGCGGGAGACTCCGCTGCAATGGCCCTGCCCGCCGGACGACCAGCCCGGGGGCGGCGACGACCGGCACCCGATCCGCTATCTCAACGACGGCGTCAGCCAGCACCTGTTCGTGGATGCCGCGGGACACCGGCCGCGGTTGGCGTTCCCGACGCCGTCGCGGCGGGCGGTGTTCCGTGCCCGGCCGCACCTGGAGGCCGCCGAACTGCCCGACGACGATTTTCCGATGGTGCTCAACACCGGTCGGCTGCAACACCAGTGGCACACCATGACCAAGACCGGTCGGGTCGACAAGCTCAACAAGCTCAACGGGTCGCCGTTCGTCGAGATCCATCCCAGCGACGCGGCCGACCTCGGGATCGTCGAGGGCTCGTCCGTGGAGGTTTCGTCGCGGCGCGGCACCGCGGTGCTGCCGGCGGTGGTGACCGACAGGGTGCGCCAAGGGAATTGCTTTGCGCCGTTCCACTGGAACGACGAGCACGGCGTGAAGCTCACCATCAACGCGGTGACCAACGATGCGGTGGACCCGGAGTCGTTGCAGCCGGAGTTCAAAGCCTGCGCGGTGCGGTTGGTGCCGGTGGTGCTCGAGCCGGTGCCCGCGCCAGTGACCACCGCGCCGGCGCTCGGTGGAGCTCATCCGCTGGCGACGGCACTCGGGCTGGCCGGACCGCCGGCCCTCGATGAGACCGAAAAGGTCTACCTGGCCGGCTTTTTCACCGGCATTGAGCACGCCACGGGCATCCCGGTGTTGCCGGAGTCGGCGCCGATCAGTGCCACCGTGCGACTGTGGGTCAACGGGGCGCTGGCCGGTGCCCACGGTTCGGCGGCACCGGTCGCGGTGTTCGATGCCGTGCCGGATCTGGTGTCGCAGCCGGCGGCTCGGGCCACCGGTCCGCTGGTGCTGTGGGCGTCGCAGACCGGTACCGCCGAAGAGTTCGCGACCGGGCTGGCCGCGCGGGTCGACGGGGCACGGTTGCAGGCGCTCGACGACACCTCGCTGGACGAGGTTGCCGCAGCAGGTGAAGTCCTGGTTGTGACAAGCACTTTCGGTGATGGTGGACCGCCGGACAACGGTGCGGACTTCTGGGCGCGTTTGAGCACCGAGTCTCCGGATCTGGCCGGAGTCCGCTACGCCGTGCTGGGGATCGGTGACCGCGCGTACGACAACTTCTGCGGGTACGCCAAATCCCTTGACGGCCGGTTCGCAGAACTGGGCGCCACCGCGCTGCTGGACCGGTCGGACTGCGAAGCCTACGACGACGAGCCCCTGGCCCAGTGGTCCGACACCGTCGCGGAATTGATGGTCGCAACTACCGCCGAAACGGACAAACCGGCCGCTGAAACCCGGCGTGTCGCGGCCGAAACGGACGAGCCGGCCAAGCCGTTCAGTCGCGCCAACCCCCTGGCGGTTCCGTTGTGCCGCAACACTGTCTTGACCACCGGCGGCGCCAAAGAAGTGCGCCAGATCGGCTTCGATCTGTCGGGGCACGACGTCAGCTACGGCGTCGGAGACGCTCTCGGCGTGGTGGTCGCCAATTCGCCGGAATCGGTGACGTCGTGGCTGGCCGCCACCGGGTTGTCCGGTGATGAGATCGTCGAAATCGACAGTGGCGAAACCGCTTTGCGCGACGCACTGACCACGTCGTACGACATCTGTAAGGTGACGCCGACTCTGCTCAACTTCCTGGCCGAGCGCAGCCGCGCCAAGATTCTGCGGACCCCTCGGGACGAGCGGGACCGCTGGCTGGAGGGCCGCACCGGCCTGGACCTGGTCGAAGAATTCCGGGTCAGCGCCGAGCCCGAAGAATGGCGAGATGCCTTGGTGCGCCTGGCGCCGCGGCAGTACTCGATCTCATCCAGCCCGCTGGTCAGCCCGGACGAGGTGCAGTTGACCGTGTCCGTGGTGCGCTACCAGGGGGCGCGCGGCGGTATGCGTGAGGGCGTCGCGTCCACGTACCTGGCCGACCGGGCCCAGACGGTGCCGGTGTATTTGCAAGCGGCCCCGCATTTTCGGCCGCCCGAGGATGCGCTGACCCCGATGATCATGGTCGGCCCCGGCACCGGCGTCGCGCCGTTCCGCGGGTTCCTGCACGAGCGCCGGGCGCTGGGCCACACCGGCCGCAACTGGCTGTTCTTCGGCGACCAGCACCGTGCCGAAAACTATTACTACCGAGAAGAATTGGAGGCCTTCGCTACCGACGGCCTGCTGACGCGGCTGGATCTGGCGTTCTCCCGGGACCAGGCCAAACGGGTGTACGTGCAGCACAAGATGCGCGAGCGCGGCGAAGTGTTGTGGCGCTGGCTGGAGGACGGCGCACACTTCTACGTCTGCGGGGACGCCGCCCGGATGGCCAAGGACGTCGACGTGACGCTCACCGACATCATCAAGACGCACGGCCACATGTCCGAGTCGGCGGCGTATGACTACAAGCGCGAGCTGATCGCCGACAAGCGCTACGTGCGCGACGTGTACTGAGCCCGCAGGAACTCAGCTGCCCTTCAGCCCGATTTCTTCGCACCCTACGGCGAGCGCATCGGCGCCGAACGCTCCGAACGCTCCGACCGGGCCGCTGACCGGCATGCGCGCAGTGCGCCACTGCTCGGACAGTCCGACGGTTACGGTATTGCCGCCCTTGCCCTTTGACTCGAACATCGCCTGGTCGGCGCACCGGATCGCCGCCGCCAGTCGCGTTTCCGCGTTCGATGCCCGCCGCTGACTTGTCTGCACATCGACGGTGACGACGCCGAGACTCGCGGTGACCGGCGCCTGCTCGGCCGGTGCCGCGATGGCGCAGCGGATGCGTTCGGTGAGCACCGGAATTTCCCGATCGGAGACGACGTCGACGACGACGAACTCCTCGCCGCCAATCCGGGCCACCAGGGCGGAGGCGGGCACATTGTCCGCAATGCGCCGGGCGCAGCGGACCAGCACCGCATCGCCCACGGCGTGCCCCTCGGAATCGTTGATGCTCTTGAACCGATCGAGGTCGATCAGGGTCACCGTGATGGTGCCGGTGCCCTTGCTCTTGCGCAGCAGACCGGTGAATCGCAGGTTCAGCCCGCGGCGGTTGAGCAGACCGGTGAGGTGATCGGTGATGGAGTCGTTCGCGTCATTGCGCAGCAGCCAGATGCCGAATTGGACTGCGGCCGGAGTCAGCACGAGGGAGGCCAACGCGGCAATGGATTTGGACAGCGCCAGATACGGGTCGCCGTGTGGGCCGGTCGCGAGCACCACACCGAAGACCGCCAGGGCGATCGACATCCACCCGCTGTGGAGGGCCAGCACCTTCGGTCCCTCGAAAAACATTGCGTAGAGCGAGATCAAGGCCAGAGCGTTGATGCCGAAGAGGCCGGACAGGTGATCGGCGTCCATCAGCGCCACGGTCGTGATCCCGATATCTGCGTAGGCGATGAACGCGATCGATCGACGGTGGCTGGGCCACGAACC
>JARLGS010000497.1 GCA_031292695.1 Mycobacterium sp.
CAATGATCTGGGGATCGCCTACGTCAGCCGGTGTGCGGGGCAAGCACCCGATTGGGCCGATCTGGCGGTGCAGTATGTCGATTACACGCTGTGGCAGCGCACGCAGCTGGGGGATCTCGAAGACAGCCACAGCCGCGTCGCCGCGCAGCTGGGCTACTGGGAGGATGCCCTGGCCGGCATGCCCGAACATCTGCAGCTGCCCACCGATCGGCCGTACCCGCCGGTCGCTGATTACCGCGGCGCCACAGTGGCGGTGGACTGGCCGGCCGAGTTGCAGCAGCGAATTGCTCGGGTGGCCCGCGAGCACAATGCGACCAGCTTCATGGTGTTGCAGGCCGCCTTGGCGGTGCTGCTGTCGAAGCTCAGCGCCAGCAGTGGGGTGGCGGTGGGGTTCCCGATCGCCGGGCGCCGTGACGCCGCGCTGGACGAGCTGGTGGGTTTTTTCGTCAACACCTTGGTGCTGCGGGTCGACCTGGCCGGTGATCCTGACATCGCTGAGCTGCTGGCTCAGGTGCGCCGTCGCAGCCTGGCCGCGTACGAGCACCAGGATGTGCCTTTTGAGGTGCTGGTGGAGCGGCTCAATCCCACCCGAAGCCTGACCCATCACCCGCTGGTGCAGGTGATGTTGGCCTGGCAGAACTTTGCGTGGCAGGACACCGATGCCGCCGGGTTGGCCTTGGGTGATCTGCAGGTCACCCCGCTGCCGGTCGACACCCGCACCGCCCGCGTGGACCTGACACTTACCATGGCCGAACGCTGGACCCAGGGCGGTGAGCCCGACGGAATCGGCGGGGTGGTCGAATTTCGCACCGACGTGTTCGACGCGGCCACCATCCAAAAGCTGATCGCGCGGTTCGAGCGGGTGTTGGTGGCAATGATCGCCGATCCGGGGCGGCGGTTGTCGTCGATCGATGTGCTGGATGAGGCTGAGCATGCCCAGTTGGAGGGGTGGGGTAATCGAGAAGTTTTGACCCAGCCGGTGACGACGGCGTCGATTCCGGCGGTGTTTGGCGGGCAGGTGGCGCGGACGCCGAATGCGGTGGCGGTGACCTGTGAGGGCCGCTCGATGACCTATCGGGAGTTGGATGAGGCTTCTGACCGGTTGGCGCATCTGTTAGCGGGTGCGGGTGTGGGCTTGGGGCA
>JARLGS010000498.1 GCA_031292695.1 Mycobacterium sp.
GCGTGCCAGCGCTGCCCACCGCCGGCTGGTAGGCGACGCTGCCGCGGGTGTTGTTGCTGCACCGGCGGATTCGTGGCCGCGGCAGCGGACCAACGACGTACCCGAGGCGCCGTACGCGCTGTGGACGGTGGTCCGTGACCGTGCGCAGTTGCCCGGGCCGACAGTGACCGTCGGTGTGCTGGCTGCCGTGGCGGAGGCGCTGGCCGCCGAACTCGACGACGTCGCCGCGCTGGGTGCCGAGGTGCCGATGGCCAAGTCCGGCGTCCGCCACGCCAACAACCATTTCGGCAACGTCAGCGTCGCGTTGCACCCACAGCTGCCGTTCGCAGCCCGGGCGGCCCGCATTCACGCCGAACTCGATGCCCGGCGACAGCGCTTCCAGCACCCGGCTACGGGTGCCGCCGACGCCGCCTTCGCCGCAACGCCGGCACCGCTGTTGCGTTGGGGTATGGCGCAATTCGACCCGGATGCGCGCTCGGCGACGGTTGGCGGCAACACTGTGGTGTCGAGTGTCAACCGCGGTCCGGCCGACTTGGCCTTCGGCGGCTGTCCGGTGGTGATGACCGCTGGGTTTCCGGCGCTGTCCCCGATGATGGGTCTGACGCACGGGATACACGGCATCGGGGACACCGTGGCCGTCAGCGTGCACGCGGCGCGGTCGGCGTTGCCCGACGTGGACGCGTACGTGGAACGGTTGGCGGCTGTCCTCGACACCGCGGCGCGCTGACTCGTCGCCGATTTCCCGCCCGGGCTGGGCAGGGGGTTACAGATCGCCTAGGTTTTGTCGTGTGCATCACTACTACGCCGCGCACTCTGCGTTTGATTTCTCGCTTCTGCTGCTTCGTGTCGTGCTCGGCCTGACCATGGCCGCACACGGCTACAACAAGTTCTTCGGTGGCGGCCGCATCCCCGGCACCGCCGCCTGGTTCGACAGCATCGGCATGAAGCCGGGCATGCTGCACGCCCGGCTGGCCGCCAGCACCGAAATCCTGGCCGGCCTGGGCTTGGCGGTCGGCCTGCTGACGCCGGTGCCGGCGGCGGGATTCGTGGCGCTGATGCTGGTGGCGGCCTGGACCGTGCACCGCGCCAACGGCTTCTTCATCGTCAAGTCGGGCTGGGAGTACAACCTGATCTTGGCCGTCGCCGCTGTGGCGATCGCGGGCACCGGGGCCGGCCACTACAGCCTGGATTGGGTGCTGTTCCGGCACAGCGGTTTCGCTCACCTGCTGCACGGCTGGTGCGGGCTGCTGATCGCCGTGGTGCTGGGCCTGGTCGGCGGCATCGGTCAGTTGCTGATCTTCTTCCGCCCGCCCGTCAAATCCTAGTGATTTGCGCCCGTTCGGTAACGGCGTGCGTTACCGAACGGGCACAAGTCGCTGTGCGGATCTAGAACACGTTCTAGCCTGACCGGTATGGGCTTTCTCAAGCAGGACACTCCGGTGATCGACTTCGACGAGTGGAGCAAGGGCACTCGCGCCCAGAAGATCATCCCGATGGCCCGGCACTGGGCCGAGGTGGGTTTCGGGACGCCGGTGGCGCTGCACTTGTTCTATGTGGTCAAGATCTGCCTGTACGTCTTGGGTGGCTGGCTCATTGCCTTGTCCACCAAGGGGATCGACGGCTTCACCAATGTCGCGGCGTGGTGGACCGAGCCGATCGTGTTCGAGAAGGTCGTTCTCTACACCATGTTGTTCGAGGTGATCGGCCTCGGCTGCGGGTTCGGCCCGCTGAACAACCGGTTCTTTCCGCCGATGGGTTCGATCCTGTATTGGCTGCGGCCGAAGACCATTCGTCTGCCACCGTGGCCGGGCCGGGTGCCATTGACCCGCGGCGACGGTCGGACCGCGGTTGATGTGCTGCTCTACGGCGCGCTGCTGGTGCTGCTGATCTTCGCTGTCTTTTCTGATGGCACCGGCCCAGTCCTGCCGGGCGCACAGGTCGGGGTGCTGCCGATGTGGC
Source organism: Mycobacterium sp. (assembly GCA_031292695.1). Taxonomy (GTDB): domain Bacteria; phylum Actinomycetota; class Actinomycetes; order Mycobacteriales; family Mycobacteriaceae; genus Mycobacterium. The sequence goes on from JARLGS010000498.1 coordinate 1,960, forward strand.
AGATCTGGGCCGTCCTGGGAGTTCTGGGCGTGCTGGGCCTGCGCGACAAAGTGATCTTCCTGGCCGCCCGCGGCGAGGTGTATGGATCGTTCACCGCGGCCTTCCTGTTCGCCGGCTACGGCGTCGACCTGATCATCGCGGCCAAGCTGGTGTGCATGGTGATCTGGCTGGGCGCCGCGACCTCAAAGCTCAACCGGCACTTCCCGTTCGTCATCTCCACGATGATGAGCAACAACCCGGTGCTGCGGCCGAAGTTCATCAAGCGCAGGTTCTTCGAGCATTTCCCCGACGACCTGCGTCCGGGCCGGCCGTCCCGACTCATGGCGCACTTCAGCACCGCGATCGAAGGCCTGGTGCCGCTGGCGTTGTTCTTCAGTCACGGTGGCTGGCCGACGTACATCGCCGCATTCGTCATGCTGTGTTTCCACTTCGGCATCCTGGCCTCGATCCCGATGGGGGTGCCGCTGGAATGGAACGTCTTCATGATGTTCTGTGTGGCGACGCTGTTCGTCGGGCACGCGTCCGTCGGCCTCGGCGACCTGACCTCGCCGTGGCCGGTCGTTCTGTTCGTTGCCGTCGCGGGCACCGTGGTGATCGGGAACCTGTTCCCGCGCAAGGTTTCCTTCCTGCCCGGCATGCGGTACTACGCCGGCAACTGGGACACGTCGCTGTGGTGCATCAAGCCGTCGGCCGCGGAGAAGATCGAGAAAGGCATTGTGGCGATCGCCAGCATGCCGGCCGCGCAGTTGGAGAAGTTCTACGGCAGTAAGGAAGCCGCGCAGATCCCGATGTACATGGGATATGCCTTCCGCGCCTTCAATACTCACGGCCGGGCGCTGTTCACCCTCGCCCACCGGGCGATGGCCGGGCAGAACGAGGACGACTACACGCTGACCGATGGCGAGCGGATCGTCTCGACCGCCATCGGCTGGAACTTCGGTGACGGCCACATGTCCAACGAACAACTGGTCGCGGCGCTCCAGCAACGCTGTGGCTTCGAGCCCGGTGAGGTGCGGATCGTCATGCTCGACGCGCAGCCGATCCACCGGCAGACCCAGCAGTACCGCTTGGTCGACGCCGCGACCGGCGAGTTCGAGCGCGGGTATGTGCAGGTTGTCGACATGGTGACCCGGCAGCCGTGGGCCGACGACGTGCCGGTCTACGACGTGAGTTCCGGCTAGCGCATGACGTCGCGGACCTTGACGTTCTCCATGCCCTTGAACAGCAGGGCATTCGCCGTCTCGAGGTGTTTGCGCCAATGCGCCTCGGCGGCAGCGGCATTGCCGGACCGCATGAGCGTCATGAGCCGTCGGTAGGACCGCATCAGGATGTCGTAGTCCGATTTGGACATCGGGCGGTTCTCCCGCATCGCGAAGGCGATGTGGCGGACGGTGATCTCGTGCAGCATGCCCGTGATGATGCTCAGCGTTGCGTTCCCGGACAGTTCGACCATGCGGCGGTGGAAATCGCCTGTCGTTTCAGCCATCCGGCCGGTCTCGAGCCCGGACGGGACGTACTCGGTCAGCATGGTGTCGAGCTCGTCGAATGCCGCGGTGTTGCCCGACTCGGCCAGCAGTCGCACCACCATGGGCTCGATCCCGGAGCGGGCGGTGGTGACGTCGGCGATCGTTGCGCCGGACAGTTCCAGCAGCAGCCCCGCTGGGCGGGCGACGATCTCCGCGCCGGGCACGCGGACCCGCGCACCGGTGCGCGAGCC
>JARLGS010000055.1 GCA_031292695.1 Mycobacterium sp.
GAGACGGTGACCCCAGATGCGGTGTAGGTCGAATCCGCCTGCAGGTAGTTCTGGTGCGCGGTGGTGCCGCTGGGTGCCGCGTAGGACAGGAAGGTGCCACGCGGGTCGTTCGGATTGTTGGGGTCCGGGTAGTTGGTGACGGGCCCGTAATTCGGACCGCTGACCACGCTCATGTCCGTCTTGCTGGGGGCGAGCTGCCAGTCGGTATTGCCGAAGAACTGGGTGCCGCTATAGACCCACTGATAGGTGGTCGACTGGTTCTGGGCAGACATGTAGACGTATCGCAAACCGGCCTGCGGGTTGTAGACCGCACTGCGGCCGGTCGGGTCGGAGGTGTTCGCGGTCACCACGGAACCGCTGCCGCCGAGGGTCCAGGGCGCAGCCGCGCCATTCGAAACCAGCTTCCCGTCGACGATTTCGCAGGTCGTGCAGAAGGTGCCGTTGGCGTTCCACATGCCGGTCTGGTCGAACTTGACGGCACCGGTCTCGCCCAGGCTGCTGTCGCGGGAGATGACGGTGTGGATGGCGGGTGCCAGCCATTGTGTGCCGTCGTTGTAGACAAATTGCACGTCGGTGATGTCGATCACGCCGGCCATGCCGCGGCCGGTGCCGCTCTTGTCGACGCCGGTGTCCAGGGTGGCGAGTTCGATGGGCAGGCTGCTCTGATTGTCGATGGCGATGCGGCCGTAGCCATCGAGTACCTTGAGTTGGCCGCTGCCGTTGCCGGCGCTGCCGTCGGCAGTGTTGATGATCTGGCCGAACAGCTGGATGTAGCCGCCGCGCACTGCCGAGGTGCCATCGAGCACGATCTTGTGATTGACCGGGTCGTAACTGGCGGAGATGGCGCCGTAGTCGGGGTAGGCCTGGGTGTCGACCACCATGGGCACCAGATCGCTGATGCCCATGGCATCGACGTAGGCCTTGTTGACCAGATAGCGCCCCTGGGTCTTGTCGACACCGACCCAGTTGGGATCCCACTCGACGGTCTGCGTGCCGTTGCTGAAGCACTTGAGGCTGGCGTCGAAGGAACAGGCGCCCCAGGTGCTGGGCACACTGTTGGTCAGGCTGCTGACCTTGAGCAGACCGGCGCTGCCGGTGAATTGCAGGCTGCCATCGGCAGGCAGGTCGAGGTGGTAATCGACGATGCCACTCTGCACCAGGCCGTTGATGTTGACGTAGCGGGCGCTGATGAAGACGTTGCCGTTGGCGATCACGCCACTGTTGTCGAGCGGCACCACCGGCGGGATCGCGTGGCTGCCGCCTTGCGGGTTGTGGTACGGATCGCCGGCGACGGACGAGAAGCCGTTGACGTACTTCTGCACATAGTCGCCATTCCTGGCCAGGATGGCAATGTTGCCCGCATTGATGGTGC
>JARLGS010000499.1 GCA_031292695.1 Mycobacterium sp.
GGCTCGCTGGGCCGTGTCGCGGCCCGCGCGCTGGCCGAGGCCGGGGCCCGGCTGACGCTGGGCGGCGGCAACGCGGCAGGCCTGGCCCAGCTCGTTGGCGAGGCGGGCATCGAGGATGCCGCAGTGGTCGTTCGCCGGCCCGACACTCCCGCCGCCGCCCGGGCGATGGTCGAGGCGGCCGTCAATCGTCATGGTCGGCTCGACGGGGTGCTGGTGGCTTCCGGCATGAACCACGTCGCGCCCATCAGCGAGATGGATGTCGAGGACTTCGACAACGTCATGGCCGCGAATGCGCGGGGCGCCTGGCTGGTGTGCCAGGCGGCCGGACGGGTCATGCTCGAGCAGGGTGCCGGCGGCAGTGTCGTGCTCGTCTCGTCGGTACGCGGGTCACTCGGTCATCCCGCCGGATACAGCGCCTATTGTCCGTCCAAGGCGGCCACCGACCTGTTGGCCAAATCCCTGGCCGCCGAATGGGGTACCGACGGGATTCGCGTTAATGCCCTCGCCCCAACGGTCTTCCGATCCGAGCTCACCGAATGGATGTATTCCGACGACGAGAAGGCACGCGCCACCCGAGAGGCGATGCTCGCTCGAATCCCATTGCGCCGCTTCGCCGAACCGGACGACTTCGTCGGCGCCCTGATCTATCTGCTCAGCGACGCGTCGAGCTTTTACACCGGCCAGGTGATGTATCTGGACGGGGGCTACACGGCGTGTTGACCACCTTAACGAAGGGACATAAGACATGAGTATCAGCTGGCCGCTCGGCGAAGCCGAATCGAAACTGGAATTCTATGATCTGTCGCACCCATGGGGGCACGGCTTGCCAGCCTGGCCTTATTTCGAGGACGTCAAGGTCGAACGCCTGCACAACATGGCACGAAGCCGGGTGCTGACCCAAAAGATCACCACCGTCATGCATTCCGGCACGCATATCGACGCGCCCGCTCATGTGGTCGAGGGCACGCCATTCCTGCACGAGATCCCGCTGAGCGCATTCTTTGGCACCGGTGTCGTCGTGTCGATCCCCAAGAAGAAGTGGGAGGTCGTCACCGCCGAGGATCTGGAGAACACCACGCCGCAGATCCGGCCCGGCGACATCGTCGTCGTCAATACGGGCTGGCACCACACCTACGCGGACAGCGCCGAGTACTACGCTTATTCGCCCGGTTTCTACAAGGAAGCCGGTGAGTGGTTCGCGGCCAAGGGCGTCAAAGCCGTCGGCACCGACACCCAGGCGCTGGACCACCCGCTCGCCACCTCGATCGGCCCGCATGGCCCGGCCGAGCACCTAGGCGGCCTCTTGCCATGGGCGGTAAAGGAATACGAGGAGGCGACGGGTCGCAAGGTGATCGACGACTTCCCGGAATGGGAGCCCTGCCACCGGGCGATTCTGTCGAAGGGCATCTACGGGTTCGAGAACGTCGGCGGCGACCTCGACAAGGTCACCGGCAGGCGCGTGACTTTCGCCGCGTTCCCGTGGCGCTGGGTCGGCGGTGACGGCTGCATCGTGCGACTGGTCGCCATCGTCGATCCCACTGGTAGCTACCGCATCGAGACCGGGCGGGCGGCGTGACGATGAACCTGACCCGCGCGCTCGAAGCGGCTCCCTACACCGCGCCCCTGCATCACGGCGTGTGCACGATGCGGCTGCAGGGCCACGAAGCCGGCCGCACCGAGCGGTTCTGGGTGGGGGTGTCCCTCTACCGACCGGGCGGGAAGGCCGAGAAGGCCCCAGTCCGCGAGGAAACCATCTACGTCGTGCTCGACGGTGAACTGGTCATCGATGCCGACGGGACCGAAACGGTGTTGAACAGGCTGGACAGTGTGCACTTCGCCGGGGGCGAGGTGCGGTCGATCCGCAACCTCTCAGACCGCGAGGCGCTGCTGTTGGTGGCCGTCGCCCACCCGCAAGGATGAGGTGTCGTGAGCGTCGTCGTCGCCTGCTGGGAGTTCGCCAGTGAGCGTTAGCCCTGAAGACAGCGACGTCCGTGGCGGCGGCATCCAGGTCATCGCACGCGCGGCCGAGATCCTGCGGCTGCTGCAGGCCCACCCCGGTGGGCTCAGCCAAGCCGAGATCGGCGAGCGACTGGGCATGGCGCGCTCCACGGTGAGCCGGATCCTCAATGCGCTGGAAGACGAGGGATTGGTGGCCTCACGCGGGGCGCGGGGTCCGTACCGGCTGGGCCCCGAGATCGCGCGGATGGCCGACACCGTGCGGATCGGCGTGATGATGGACGTGCACCCGTTCATGGAGGAACTGTCTCGGGAGCTGGGGGAGACGGTCGACCTGTCGATTCTGGACGGGGACCGCGCGACCTTCGTCGACCAGGTTGTCTCACCGCACCGCCTACGGGCGATCAGCACGGTGGGAGAGTCATTTCCGCTGCACTGCTGCGCCAACGGTAAGGCGCTGCTGGCCAGCCTTCCGCCCGTGCAGCAGGCGCAAGCGGTGCCCAGTCGACTCGTTCGACTCACCGCGAACACCATCACGACGCTGGCGGCGCTACGCAAGGAGCTCGAGCGCATCCGAGCCGACGGCGTCGCTTACGACCGCGAGGAGCAGAGCGAAGGCATCTGTGCTGTCGGTGTGGTGCTGAGCGGCGTGACCGACCACAGAGTGGCAGTCAGCGTCCCGGTTCCGGCGCAGCGGTTCTATCACCGCGAATCCGAACTTGCTCAGGCCCTGCTGGACTGGGTCGCAAAGGTAAATGCCTGGTTCGAGAAGGCGGACGACCAATGACAAAGGCGTTGCGCGAAAGGCCCAGGTCGAGTGGGACAACCCCGACGGAAGGTCAGATGTCGGCGCAGAACCAGTCAAGGGGCCGGCCAATCGCTTGGTCGTATCGTCTGCGCTGGCACTGCCCGCTGGCAGGAAGATATGTCCTCCGTCGATTTGGACCTCCGCGGGACAGGTCGCGGAGCGTAGCCCCATCTGCGGTAGGCTTTCGACCTGCTGCCGGTGCACTCGCCGGCGACCGGGCTGTGGCGCAGTTTGGTAGCGCACTTGACTGGGGGTCAAGTGGTCGCAGGTTCAAATCCTGTCAGCCCGACCAGAGTTACCGCACGTCAAACGGTTTTTGACCGGCCAAATCGGCCGAAAATGTGATACCCAACGTGGGTATGTAGCGCAACACATAGCGCAACGGCTGTTTGCCGTAGATGTCGCCGGTGACCACGCTTCGAGCTAGTGCGGTTATCGACGCTGCGCTCTAGCCGCCTTGTTGCGGGCTGGTCGGCAGCGGTTGCGGGCCGGTCGGCATCGTCGGCATCGTCGGCATCTGCGTCACCGTCCCGTTTGTAGGGTGGTGAAAAGCTGCGCAGCCTGTCGTTAGCAATATGGCAATCAGTGCCGCAGCCAGTGAGCCGACTGCCAGCGTCCGCTTGCTCTTCGCGCTCATCGATCGTGCCTTTCGTTTGCGGGTGCAAGTTTGGAAACCGCGGCTGTTACACCACCGGCAAAGGTTAACGCCATCCACGGTCTTTCGGGTTGTGCGACATGGCTAGGGCTGGCCAGGTATTTGATGCCGCGGTTGCGTACATCTGCCCAGGTGTTCGCTTCCCCAGTTGAGCCGACGCTGTTCGGCTCACAGCCCGAGCGCGCCGCTCCACCCGTCGACAGCGCCGCGCGCCGCCGTGTCGGTGGTGTGGCCGTAGATGTCCCCGGTGACGCTGATCGAACTGTGTCCGAGCAGATCGGCCACCGCTTTGATATGCACACCGGACTCGAGCCAGCCGACCGCGACCGAGTGCCGCAGCGTGTGCACGCCGACACCCTCAATCTTGGCCGTCTCGGCGGCGGCCTCGACGACACGCAGCAAGTTACGCGGGTCGACCGGCCCGCCGAACTCGGTGGTAAACACCAGACCGGAATCGCGCCACTGGTCACCCATGCGCAGACGCTCGGCGCGTCGGCCTTATCCGTTCCGCCCTGGCAACTCTCGCGGTATTCCTCGACCGCCTCGGACGCCTCGAACCGGCAGCCACCATCGCCGATTTCGCACTCAATCCCTACACCGCGTCGACAGTCCCCCAACTCAGCACCACCATCACCCACCTGCGCGATGTGCTCGGCGAGGCGACCTACGAATCGCTCGCCCGCAAGGGTGAGACGATGACCACCGCCGAGATGGTGACGTACGCGTACGACCAAATCGACCAGGCCCGAGCGGAACTCGAACACCCTAGACGCGCTTGAGAAGAAAGCGAAGTAGAATATGGCTGCGACACAAGCTAACTTGGCGGGTTCTCAGTCCTGCCGGGATTCGGAAACACCGGGTTAGTGTAGGCCGGTGTCTGTGGCTCATCGCCGAGATTAGGATTCGCTACTGGTGGTGGTCCGGGCTCTGGCTCAGCCGGTGGAGTCGGGGGCGCCCGATGTTCGGGCGGTGGCGGCTTGGGCACCAAGTAGTTCTTCCACGCGCCCGGTGGGTTCGGTGCAGGGCCGATAGTGTTATCCGGCCAGCGCCATGAACAACCACCGGTAGCACCCCCGAAATCGCCTGCAGGAATGGTTAACCCAAAACCCATAAAAGTTCCACCGACGGGGGCGTTGCCACCTGGACCACCCAGGTTCCATCCGCCATATTCGCAGTGCCAGTGCGTGCTGTTCTCTTCGATAGGAAAATCGCAGTAGTACGCCGTGGCCCCCGCCTCGAAATTACTTCCGCCAACACCGGGATAGTCGCACACGCCGGGGCCTGGAATGTTGCCGCCCGGCCCGGCCGAGGCCACGGGGGAATTGAGGATTACCCACAACGTAACCCCTAGTGCCACAAGTAATCTAATTCCCTTGCTCAACAACTCTTTCACTGTAAGCGCCTTCTGGCTTCGGCAATGGCAGCGCGTGCCTCGAGATATTCCTGATCCGTTATGTGAATCGTAACCGTATCCCTCTTCATCGCGATGAGTCTGCATCCTCGATAACAGTGTGTCTACCACCAGAATCAAATTCGCTGTGGCTGAACGTAAGTCCCCCAACTCGCCTCGAACCCCAACGTAGTCCTGTTTCACGTCTTGATACCTCATTTCTGCTGACTCCAAAGCTGTTCTCTTCCATGTGTCCATTTGGGGTACAAGGCTAGATTTTGGCGTTCCGCCGCCGCCAGGAAGGCCGCACAGCCGCACCGTTTTGGTCCCGCTGCCCCGCCGGAATGGCCGCTGCTGAATGTCGCCGCACCAAATTGGTGCAAACTGGCCGCGCTGGTTTCGGCCAGGGCGGCACCAGTGAGTTCTTGAATGCGGCATCGGGCGGTCACCGACAATGCGAATATCTTTCCCGCCCCGGAAACACCGTCCCTGAAGCGGCGGCCGCACTGCGTGCCCAGTTCCGGGGAATCTCGGTGACGCAGGCTTATGGCGTCGTCGATGCGGCCGTCACCGCATATTGCGATCAGTACAGGGGAGAACTCTGATGTCAGGCCAGCCGGTCCAGGTCGTTATAACTGAATAGCTCGATCCGTCTGGCGGTCACCGATCCGACCGAGGCCGGGTCGCCCGGAAAAGCGGGTAGAAGACCGCACCGAGAGAAGGGAATCCGGCGATCACAGATGATTCGCCAGTCAGCGCGCCGCTCGCCGATGCGGAGAGCGACCCGCGGGTGGCGCTTAGGCCCGACCCGCCTGCGCGCCTCGATGGGGCCTGGTGGCCGCGGTCGACACAGTTGGCCACCGAGCTGCCCGGACTGATTACCGGGTTGTCCGACCGGCTGGGCCAGATCGATCTGGTGGGCTACCAC